>JADLCV010000080.1 GCA_020846995.1 Paracoccaceae bacterium | reverse complement strand
GAGCGGCGGCGGCGTCGTCTCAGGCGAGCGCGACGGTGAGCCAGATCAGTTCCTTGGTCTCGAAGGTGCTCTCCCAGACCTTGCGGCCGACGAGGTCGAGACGGTCGGCATGCTCCGGGACCACCTCGCCGAGGACGGGCTGGGCGAGGTCTTCGGTCGTCGGGCCGTACTGGACGATGAGCTTCTGTCCCGTCGACTGGGAAAAGCGGATGCGGCCCTTGGGGGCATCGCAGATGCGTTCGCGGACGCGGATCGGTGCGGTCGAGAGGAGCGGCGTCCAGGCATAGATCGACTCGCCGGTGACGACGGCGTGGTCCTGGATGATGGAGAAGGGCAGGGCGGCAAGGATGTCCTGAACGAGTTCGGGGTTCTCGCGGCTCGCGAGCCAGGCGTCAACGCTGACACCGATCGGCTCCCAGGTCAGGCGAACCCGGCGACCGTCCCGGATATGGACGCGGCGCGACGGGTCGGCCATCGAGGGCGCCGGCTCCTCGGGGTTGGCGTAGGTGAACTGCTTGCCGAGGCCCCAGGGGAAGTAGTGGAAGGACCAGGCCGCGAGCCTGTTCGTGTACATGCAGAAGGCCCGGACGGCGGCGACGGCCTCGGCGCGCGAGGACGCCCCGGGCAGCCACTTGCGGAGGGCAAAGGCAAGGTGGCCCATCTCGGGGAAGCCGCTGTAGCGAAGATAGTTGCTGTAGGGATGGTCGAAGCTGTCGAGGACGAACTGGAACTGCGCGAGCGAGATCGCCTCGTTCTCGACGATCTGGACGAGCGGATACCAGGTGTACATCGAGTAGTCGCGCATCATGCCGGCGGCGATGTCCCAGGTGCCGAAGTACTGACCGTAGCTTCCGGCCTTGTTCTCGAGCGTGCCGGTGCGGAAGGCGCGGATCTCGTCCGGCTCGCGGTTCATGATCGCGGCGGTCCGCGCGCGGACGGCGGCAACGACCTCGCCCAGGCTTCCATACTCCATCTCGGTCTCCTCGTTCCCCGCTGCCCGCGGACGGGCGGGCTCTCCTTTTGTATAGACAATTACGGGCAACCTGTCCAGCGCGCTTCGACTTCGACGGACAACCGCGCCCCCGGCCGGGCGCCACGCCGGGCATGGAGGCCAAGATCCTTCGTACGAAGGATTTTGGGCCGCCCCGCCGGCCGGGGATCGCACTTGAGGGACCGGGGTGGCGCGGGCGTCCGAGCGGGATTTCCCGGGGACTGCCGACCTCGAGGCGTCCGATGGTGTCGCCTGATCGGCGGATCGGCCAGGCGAGCCTGCGGCAGGTCAGGACGGCGGCGGGATGACCCCGGGCGACGCCCTCGGCGGGCATGGCCGGGGCGCCCGTGACGGACCGGTGGCAGGCCGGACGGCGCTGGTCCGCCCGGGGAAACGGCGGCGCCGAGGACGACGCCGATGGCCGCGGCCGCTAGGTCTCGACGCGCTCGGGCGGGTCGCGATCGAGCCCGGCCCAGCGGCGGACCGATCCGGTCTCGATGTCGAAGAGATCGAGGGCGCGGCCGACGCTGTGGTTGACGATGTCGTCGACCGTGTCCGGCCGCGTGTAGAAGGCCGGGACCGGCGGCATGACGATGGCGCCGTGCTCGGTCGCCGCCACCATCGCCCGGAGATGGCCGAGATGGAGCGGGGTCTCCCGCACCATGAGGACGAGCCGGCGACGCTCCTTGAGGACGACGTCGGCGGCGCGGCTGATGAGGCTCGAGGTGACGCCGGTCGCGATCTCCGCGAGCGTGCGGATCGAGCACGGGGCGATCAGCATGCCGAGGGTGCGGAACGAGCCGCTCGCGATGGTCGCGCCAACGTTCTGGGCGTTGTGGACGACGCTCGCGCGCGCCGCGAGGTCGGGCAGGCGGAGGCCGAGTTCCTGGAGGAGGGTCATCTGCGCCGAGCGGGAGACGACGAGGTGCGTCTCGACGCCGGCGGCGCCGAGGAGATCGAGGGCGCGGACGCCGTAGACGGCGCCCGAGGCCCCGCTGATGGCGACGACGATCCGCCGCGGCGTGGTCACGGATCGATCCCGGACGATTTCGGCGGTGGCGCCGACACGGCGCTCACGCCTCCCTGAACCAGTCGGAGAGACGGACGTCGCGCGCGCCCCGGATCACCTTGCGCGTGAACTCCTCGCGCCGGCCGAACGGCTTGGTCGCGTCGATGAGGAGCTTGCCCCAGTGGTCGCGCTGGGGGTCGCGGTAGAAGGACGGCGTCTCGGGGATGATCATCACGTCCTTGTCGGGCCGCGAGCGGGTGAGGACGGCCCACATGACATCGTCCATGTCGTAGATGTCGACGTCCTCGTCGACGACGGTGACGGCCTTGGCCCAGGTCGGCTCGGCACCGATGACGGAGAGGAGCACCTGGCGGGCATGGCCCTCGTACTGCTGGGCGATCTTGACGACCGTGTGGAGGACGAAAGGCTGGCAGGTGACGTCGAGGATGCCGGGGAGGGCGGCACTGATCCGCTGGTAGATGTTGGCGGCGACGGAGAGCTCGAGCGTCAGCACCTCCTCGGCGGAACCGCAGAGGATCGAGTGGAAGACGGCGTCCCTGCGCACCGTGACGCCGAGCACCTCGAAGACCGCGTTCGGTCCCTCGGGGACGTAGTAGCCCATGAATTCGCCGAAGGGGCCTTCCGGCCGGCGTTCGTTGGGGAGGAACCGGCCTTCGATGACGATCTCGGTATCGGCGGGAACCTCGAGGTCGATGTGGCGGCACTTGCGCACGGGAATCGGGTGGCCGGCGAGCTTCGCGGCGACCTCTAGCTCGTCGACATCGTAGGGAAGCGGGCTCGCGGCGGTGAGGAATGAGGTGGGCGGCGGGCCGATCAGCATCGCCGCCTCGAGCGGCCTGCCCAGCTTCTCCGCCTTCTCGTGGTAGAGCGTGAGATGGTGACGCGGCGCGAGGCGGCAGCGGAGCTCGCCGTCGCTCACATACATCGAGCGGTGGAACGAGAGGTTGCCGACGCCGGTCTCGGGTTCCCTGGCGATGAACATCGCCGATGTGAAGTAGGGGGCCGCATCGCGGTCGGAATAGGTGATGAGCGGCAGGTCGCTGAGCTTTGTCTCGACGAGGTCGTCGCCGGCAGGGACGAGCGGCAGCGCGTCCTTCGGCGCCGCGCCGCCGAGCCCCGCGAGGTTCGCCCACTGACGGCAGAACTCGTCCGCGCGGATGCCGATGAGCTCGGCGAGACGGTCGCGCGAGCCGTAGAGGTTGGTGACGACCGGGAAGCGCGTGCCCTTGACGTTGGTGAAGAGGATCGCCTTTCCCCAGCGCTTCATGGCGACATGGGTGACGGCGGCAAGCTCGTGGAAGGGGTCGATCTCGCGGTCGACGACGAGGAGATCTCCCCGCGACCGGATGCGTTCCACATACTCTCTCATGCTCATGCGAGCCTCCGGGTCTTGCGGCTGCGGGACGGTAGGGCGGCGAGGGGCGCCCGCCGGATGACGGCGTCGTGGGCGCTGCGCAGCCGGTAGCGGTCACCGGGGTAGAGGAAGCGGCTCCGCGTCACCGGCACGTCGCCGCGCCAGGTGCGCCGGTCGAGGAGCAGGCAGGGCTGGGCGTCGTCGATCCGGAGGAGGAGGCGGGCCTCGTCGCCGGGGCGGACGGCGCGGATGGAGTTCTCGACCGAGGTGATCTCGGTCGCCTGGAGGAGATAGGCGTGGGTGGTGATGGCCGAGAAGTCCTGGTCGAGGTAGTGCGGGGCCTCGCGCGCGTTGACGAAGCGGTCCTCGAGCTGGATCGGCGTCCCGTCCTCCCGGTGGACGATGCGGGAATGGAAGAGCGGGCCGCCGACGGCGGGAAAGACCTGGCGGGCGAGCGGGTCGTCGCCGCCGAGGGCGGTCAGCGCGACGATCTCGCAGCTGTGGACGCCGCCACTGGCGGCGATCTCCTCGGCGACATCGCGGAGGTCGAAGATCGCGCACTGCATGCGCGGGCCGGCGACGAAGGTGCCGCGACCCTGGATGCGGACGAGGATGCCCTCCTCCTGGAGTTCGCGGAGGGCGCGCCGCACCGTCGGCGAGGACACCGAGAACTCGGCCGCGAGCGCGTCCTCCGAGGGGATCTTGAAGTCGGTCGTCCACTCGTCGAGGTCGATCCGGCGGGTGATCGCCGACTTGACCTGCTCGTAGAGCGGACGGCCCGATGGTCCCGCAGACGTCACACTCATCCTCCGATACCGCTCATGATATGGACATACATATACGCATCCGGTCGACCGTTCCGATACAGGAGCCGTGCCGTTCCGGCACGAAATCGGCTTGACAGCCTGTCCGGCCTCGCCCTCAATTGTCTATATGTTTTCAGTGGCGGAGCAAGCCATGCTGCAGACGGTCGAGACGGGCGCGCTGCCGCGCCT
>JADLCV010000079.1 GCA_020846995.1 Paracoccaceae bacterium | reverse complement strand
CCGCCCGTGCGCCAGCACGGGCAGCGCCCGGCCGCCCCCCAGGGCGGGTGCTTCGCGCCGCCCGCGGCCGGGCGCCGCCCGTGGCTGGGGGGAAATGAAGGGCGAGTCCTGGCCCGCTCTGCGCGAGGGTTCACGGTCCCCTCACGGGCGACGCCCGCCCCGCGGAACCGCCCCGCCGCCCCACCCCTGCCCGTGCTCGAGCACGGGCAGCGCCCGGCCGCCCCCATGAGCGGGCGCTTCGCGCCGCCTGCCGGCGGGCGCTGCCCTTGGCTCGGGGGAGAGGCGGGGCGAGCCACGGCCAGGTCCGGGAATGGATCCACGTTCCCCTCGTGGCGACGCCCGCCCTGCGGAACCGCCCCCCGCCTCACCCTGCCCGTGCGCCAGCACGCGCTGCGCGCCGCCGGCGGCAGTAACGCCGCCCCCGTGCGGGGCGGTCAGGCGCCGGGCGGGCGCGGGGCCGCGGTCGCGGTCGCGGCGACGGCGGGGGGGCGGCGGGCGCGGAGGCGCTCGGTGGCGCTCTTCAGCTGCCCGCAGGCGGCCATGATGTCGCCCCCGCGCGGGGTGCGGATGGGGGCCGCGTAGCCGGCCCGGTGGACGATCTCGGCGAAGGCCTCGATGCGGGCCCAGGAGGGCCGGCGGAAGGGGGCGCCGGGCCATTCGTTGAAGGGGATGAGGTTGACCTTGGCGGGGATTCCGGCGATCAGGCGGACCAGCCGCCGGGCATCCTCGTCGGCATCGTTGACGCCCTCGAGCATGACGTATTCGAAGGTGATCCGCTCCGAGTTCGAGAGCCGCGGGTAGTCGCGGAGCGCCTGCAGGAGGGTGGCGATGTTCCAGCGGCGGTTGATCGGCACGAGGCGGTCCCTGACCGCGTCGGTGGTCGCGTGCAGGCTCACGGCGAGGAGGCAGCCGATCTCGGTCGCGGCCGGGGCGATCATCGGCACCACCCCCGAGGTCGAGAGGGTGATGCGCCGGCGCGAGAGCGCGAGCCCCTCGCCGTCCATGACCACGGCCATGGCGTCGCGGACGGCCTCGAAGTTCAGGAGCGGCTCGCCCATCCCCATGAGGACGAGGTTCGAGACCAGCCGCTCCTCGCGCCTGGGCGCGCCCGGCCGCGGCCATTCCCCGAGGTCGTCGCGCGCGACCATGAGCTGGCCCGCGATCTCGCCCGCGGAAAGGTTGCGCACCAGGGGCTGGGTGCCGGTGTGGCAGAACGAGCAGGTGAGCGTGCAGCCGACCTGCGAGGAGACGCAGAGCGTGCCCCGCCCCTCCTCGGGGATGTAGACGGTCTCGACCTCGTGGCCGCCCTCGACCCGCAGGAGATACTTGCGGGTGCCGTCGGCGGAGACCTCGCGGCGCACGACCTCGGGCAGGGCGAGGGTGAAATGGCGGGCGAGAAGGGCGCGGTAGTCGCGGGCGAGGTTGGTCATGGCCAGGAAGTCGCGCACGCCCCAGTGGTAGATCCACTGCCAGAGCTGGCCCGTGCGCATGGCAAGCTGGCGCTCGGGCGTGCCGGCGGCGGCAAGCGCGGCGGCAAGCCCCGCCCGCGTCAGCCCGACGAGGTTGAGGGGCCCGGACGCCGGCGGGCGGCGCGGCAGGAGGCGCGGCTCCGGGGCGAGCGGGGGGAGAGGGTCGGTCATCGTCGCGCGCTCGCCTCGGGGGGCGGGAAGGGGCCGGGCCCGCCGCCGCCGCCCGGGCTCAGGTGCCGGCCGGGCAGCGCCGCTCGGCCTCGGTCGTCGCGGCGGTGAAGCCGAGGAGCGAGAAGACGTCGCGGGTGTTGTTGCCGCGGCCCGAGCGGGCGGTGACGATCGCCTGCTCGCCCTTGCGCATCGCCTCCATCAGGCGGCCGTCCTCCTCGGGCGAGGCCGGCCAGGCCCATTCGCCCTCGGTGAAGAGCTCGAAGCGGGCCTCGCCGATCTCGACCGCGACCGCCGAGCCCTCGGCGAAGGGGTAGCCGCCGGTGTAGGCGATCTCGCCCCGCGCCCCGGCCGGGCGGTAGGCGACGAAGAAGCGGATGTCGCCCCGCCGGACCGAGGTC
This sequence comes from Paracoccaceae bacterium, assembly GCA_020846995.1. Lineage (GTDB taxonomy): Bacteria > Pseudomonadota > Alphaproteobacteria > Rhodobacterales > Rhodobacteraceae > JAHDXW01. The sequence goes on along the minus strand of JADLCV010000079.1, from coordinate 2,227 downwards.
GCCCGCCCGTTGCGGTCGGTCGCCGACCATTCCTTGGGCGAGGAGACGGCCCAGCATTCCTTGGGGTCGTCCTCGACGAAGACACTCCAGTCGGTCTGGGTCGCGACCACGTTCGAGGAGTCCTGGGCCGCGGCCGCCGCCGCCGCGAGAACCAGTGCCGCCGCCGCCGCGATCCCGCGCATTGTCCCTGCCGTCATCTTCGCTCCTGCCCTTCGCGCGCCGCCCTCGCGCGCGCAGACCCGTGCCTTGCGGCTGGCGGGTGCGGCCGCGGTCCTGTAAGCCTCATAGCGCATGGGGCGGCAGGGTCAAAACCCCGTGGGCGCGAAATCGCGCAAGCGTGAGGGTCGGACGATGGCGGAAACGGGGGCGGGCATCGCTGCGGGGGCCCGGCCGATGGTCGAGGTCTGGCGGGGCGGGCGCGTCGAGGCGGTGCACGCCGGCCACGCCGTCGTCGTCGACCGGGCGGGCGCGATCGTCGCCGCCTGGGGCCGGCCCGACGCCACGATCTTCCCGCGCTCGTCCTGCAAGATGATCCAGGCCCTGCCGCTTGTCGAGAGCGGGGCGGCGGCGGGGCGCGGCGCGGAAGATCTCGCGCTCGCCTGCGCCTCCCACGAGGGGGCGGCGATGCACACCGGGCGCGCCGCCCGCTGGCTTGCCGACCTCGGGCTCGCCGAGGCCGACCTCCGCTGCGGCGCCCACGAACCGCTCGACCGCGAGGCCCGCGACGGGCTCGTCCGCGCCCGCCGGCAGCCCTCGCAACTCCACAACAACTGCTCGGGCAAGCACACGGGCTTTCTCGCCCTCGCCCGCCACCTCGGCGCCGGCCCCGACTATGTCGCCCCCGACCATCCCGTGCAGGAGGCCGTCCGCCGCGCCTTCGAGGAGGTGACGGGCGAGCCCTCGCCCGGCCACGCCATCGACGGCTGCTCGGCCCCGAACTTCGCCACCACGCTTCACGGCCTCGGCCGCGCCATGGCCCGTTTCGCCGCCGCGCGCGAGGACGGCGACGGCCGCGAGCGGGCGATGGCGCGGCTGGTCGCGGCGATGACGGCCCACCCCGAGCTGGTCGCCGGCGAGGGGCGGGCCTGCACCGAACTCATGCGCGCGACTGGCGGGCGGGTCGCGCTCAAGACCGGGGCCGAGGGGGTCTTCGTCGCCATCCTGCCCGGCGCGGGGCTCGGGGTCGCGCTCAAGATCGCCGACGGGGCGACGCGGGCGGCCGAGGCGGCGGTGGTCGCGATCCTCGTGCGTCTCGGGGCGCTCGACCGCGGCCACCCGGCGGCGCTCGGGCGGCTCGATGCCGTCCAGAGGAACTGGCGGGGGATCGAGACCGGCGCCATCCGCGCCGCCCCGGGCTTTCCCTGATCGCCGCGGGGAGGCGCAGCGGGGGTTCCCGGGTGCGGCTTCCCCTGCTTGCGCGCGGGCAAGGCGGTCTTGTTCCGGCGGCGGCCGGGGCCGCGGCCGGGGCTCCCGGCCCTGCGCGCGGGCACGCGGCCGGACGGGCCGCTCGTGCCCCCTCCGGCCCCCCGGCCTCCTCCGCGGCCCTCGGGCGGGGGCGCGCCGGCACGCTCGCCCCGCCGGTGCCTCGAGCCCCCGGAGCCGGGCCGCGCGTCCGGTCCGAGGCGATCGCCCGGCCCCCGATCCGGGGGCCCTTGCCCCGCCCGCCGATCTCGCGTATCCGCCGCCTCTCGAGTTCCCCGCGCGGCCGGCCCCTGCGGCATGCCGAGTCGCGCGCGCAGCGGCCCCGGAGGAGTCGGAAATGCCCAAGCTCAAGACCAAGTCGAGCGCCAAGAAGCGCTTCAAGATGACCGCGACCGGCAAGGTCGTGGCCCAGCAGGCCGGCAAGCGGCACGGGATGATCAAGCGCACGACGAAGTTCGTCCGCGATGCGCGCGGGACCGCCGTCCTCTCGGACGCCGATGCCCGGATCATCAAGAAATACATGCCCTACGACCGCTGAGGAGGACGAGAGATGTCGCGCGTCAAGTCCGGCAAGGTCACCCACGCCCGCCACAAGCGCGTCCTCGCCGATGCCAAGGGGTATTTCGGCCAGCGCTCGCGCGCCTTCAAGACCGCCGCCCAGGCGGTCGACAAGGCCAACCAGTATGCGACCCGCGACCGCAAGGTGCGCAAGCGCAACTTCCGGGCCCTGTGGATCCAGCGCATCAACGCCGCCGTGCGGGCGATCGACCCTGCGCTCACCTACTCGCGCTTCGTCGATGCGCTG
>JADLCV010000078.1 GCA_020846995.1 Paracoccaceae bacterium | reverse complement strand
CGGGCACGGGCGGGGCCGCGACGGGCGGGCCCGGGGGAGCGGGGGCGGGCACGGGCGGCGAAGGCGGGGCGGCGGGCGGCGGGGAGGCCGCGACGGGCGAAGCCGCGGCGGGCGGGCCTGCGGGCGCCGTCGCGGGGGTGAGGGCGGGGCCGGGGGTGAAGCGGACGCGGGCGACCTCGACGCCCTCCTCCTCGCGCGTCGCGAGCGTCGTCGCGTGGCCGAATCCGGCGAGGAAGGGCCGCGCGCCCGAGCCCTTGCGGATGTCGACGAGAAGGCGCGAGCCCGGGTGCAGGCAGGCGGCAAGGAAGGGGGCGAGGTGGCGGATCTTCGCGGTGTCGCCGAAGCCCGCAAGGCAGGCGAGGACGTCGACGGGAACGAGAGCCCCGGCCTCGCGCACGACCCGGAAGCGGCCGGGGGGGACGCCGGCGCGGGCGAGGGTCGCGCGGTAGGGGGCGACCCAGGGACTCTCGGCGGGGGGGAAGCGGCCGCGGCGGTCGACGTCGAGGAGGAAGATGTCGCACCCCCAGCGGGCGTGGGCGGCGAGCGCGAGCGCCGGCGCGGTGCCGCCGAGATCGGCGAGGCTCGCGACCGCGGGAAGGTCGATCGCCTCGAGGAGGCCCGCGTCGAACTGGCGCCGGCCGCGGGCCGTGATCGGGGCGAGGGCGGGGTGGATGTCGTGGCGGGCGCAGAGGAGGGCGAGATAGGAGCCGGGCGGCGGCAGGCCGAGGTGGCGGATGCCGAGCTCGCGCTTGTTCGAGGCCCAGAGGTGGAGGGCGCTCGTGCGCGCCGTCAGCCGCCCCTCGACCTTCGCCGCGGGCTTCAGCATCTTCAGCCGCTCGGGGAAGGGGACGGGATAGAAGGCGTCGAGCGGCTGGACGCGGTCGTGGAGCCCGTGGCGGTCGACGAAATGGGAAAGCATCGGCGGCCCCCAGACCGCCCAGGGCTGGCGGCTGACGTGGACGGGCTGCCCGGCGGCGGCGGCGGCGGCGTAGGCCGCGCGCAGCTTCGGCCGCACCCAGGGCGGGATGGCGTGGGGGTCGGCGGTGAAGGCGAGCATGTCGGCGAGGATCGCGCTGTCGGCGGGCAGGCCGAGGACGGCGTTGTTGACGCGCCGGCTGCCGGCGAGCTCGTAGCCCATGACGTAGGGGTCGGCGAGCGCGAGCGGCCGGTGGCAGTAGACGTCGGTGTCGACCCAGACGACGCCCGGGCGGGCGCGCAGGAGGTGGAGCCGGAAGAGGTCGGCGAAGAGCGCGTAGCTGTCCTTGCGCTCGTACTTGAGGAACTCGCCGGTGTCGAGGATGGCGCGGCCGGGGGCGAGGATGACGCCCGCCGGCAGGTTCGGGACGGGGTCGTAGGCGTAGAGCGTGATCGTCTGGCCGGCGTCGACGAAGGACTTGAGGCAGAGCTGTTCGAGCCAGCTCAGGCGGCCGCCGATCCAGAGGGTGGCGACCTCGCGCCCCTGCCCCATGCCCCTGCCCCGCCCCGGCGCCCACCGCCGGCGCCCGCTGCCCGTGGCCGCCGCGGCCCGGCGCCGGCACTCTGGCGAATGCGGCGCGCCCTGCCAAGGGGCGGCGCGGGCAGGGCCACCGCACCCGGCGGGAGGCGCGGCCCCGGGGGCCGGGCGGCGGCGCGGGGCGACCCTGCCCCCCGACCGGCCGAGGCCTCCCGACCGGCCGAGGGCCGGGGACCGCACCGGGCCGGGACGGGGGACGCCCCGCGGGATCAGGCGGCGTGGCCGCATCACCGGACGCGCGGCCGCGCCCCGGGCATCGAGCGGCGGATTCCCCGGCGGCGCGGGTTGCCGGGCACGCCCGGCGATGCTACCTCGGTCGCGCGGGGGAGAAGCGATGCCGCCGTCCCGGCCCCGGGGCGGCGGGAAGTGAGAAGCGTCCGTTCCCATGCCCCCGACCGCCCCGCCCGCCATCCATCGCCGCTGCCTCGGCGCCCTCCGCCTGCCGGGCGGCCCCGTCTGCCTCGAGGCGGTCGCCGTCGGCCGGCGCGTCCTCGCCTTCTTCGCCGCCGGCAGCGACGCCGGGGCGATCCGCCCCGCCGGGGGGGGAAGGGGGATCATGGTCAGGGGCCTCGGCGCCGGCGTCGTCGCGACGCTCGACCCCGCGGCCCCCGCCATCCTGGGCCCGGCGGGGCCGGTCGCGATCGCCCCCGTCCCGGCCGAGCCCGCGATCCTCGCCGGGCTTGACTGCGCGCTGACGGTGCGCCTGCACGAGCCTGCGGCGACGGTCGCCGAATGGCTCGCCTTCCACGTCCGCGAGCACGGGCTCGGGGGGGCGGTGATCGTCAACCGCGCCCCCCCCGCCGGGGCGGAGGAGTTCGCCCTGGCGCTCGCGGCCGCGCTCGCAGAGGCCCGCGTCGCCCCCGCCGTCGTCCTCCTCGAGACGCCGCTGCCGCTCGGGCGCGCGGGCGAGCCGCCGGCGATCCACCCCGTCCACGCCCCCGAGGCGCCCGGCAAGGACCGCATGACCCTGCCCGAGGCCGACCCCTGGACCGCCCCCATGGGCGAGCTTCTCGTCTACGAGATCGCCCGCTGGCGCTTCCTCGCCCGCGCCGCGGGCGTCATCAACCTCGACGTCAGCGACCTCCTCGCCCCGCGCCCGGCCGGGGCGGCCGGCGTCTTCGCGGCCGCCCGCGCCGCCCCCGAGGGCCTCCTGCGGCTGGAGGGCCGCCTCGCCTATCCCTGGCGCATCCGCCCGGGGGCGCGGGAGTGTCACGGCGACCATGTCTGCCGTCCCTTCGACCGCCGCCTCGGCGCCGCCCGCTGGTGCCTCGCGCCGGCGCGCCTGCCCGCCGCGACCGTCTGGCTGCCGGTGCGGGTCGCGGGCGCGCGCGCCGCCGCGGGCGACCGGCCGCCCTTCTGGCGCTGCATGGCCATCCGCCACCCCGGCACCGCCCCGGCCGCGCTCGCCCCCAAGACGAGCCTCGTCGTCGACGAGGACCTCGTCAGGCTCGCGACCGGGCCGCTCGGGGCCCGGCCGGTCCTGCCGCCCGGGCCCGCCCTCCCCGCCGCCGGCACCGCCCCCGCCGCGGTCGCCGCCCGGCGGACGCTGATCGTCACGACGATGAAGAACGAGGGGCCCGTCATCCTCGAATGGATCGCCTACCACCGGGCGATCGGGGTCGACGACTTCCTCGTCTACACCAACGACTGCAGCGACGGCACCGACCGGCTGCTCGCGCTCCTCGACGCCCGCGGCATCGTCCGCCACCGCGACAACCCCTACCGGAGCCTCGGGCTTCCGCCCCAGCACGCCGCCCTCCAGGCGGCCGAGGACGAGGCCGCGGTCGCCGCCGCCGACTGGCTCATCTGCATGGACGTCGACGAGTTCCTGTGCGTGAAGCTCGGGGCCGGGCTGCTTGCGGACCTCTTCGCCGCCGCCGGCGAGGCCAACATGATCTCGCTCACCTGGCGGCTCTTCGGCAGCGGCGACGTCCACCGCTTCGAGGACCGTCCGGTGATCGAACAGTTCCGCCGCTGCGCCCACGAACTGATCCGCAAGCCCCACCACGCCTGGGGCTTCAAGACCCTGTTCCGCAACCTCCGCATCTACCGCAAGCTCGGCGTCCACCGGCCCAAGGGGCTGAAGCCCGAGCTCTGGGACCAGATCCACTGGCTGAACGGCTCGGGCCGGCGGATGCCGGTCGAGATGCTGCGCAACGGCTGGCGCTCGACGCTCGCGACCTACGGCTACGACTGGGCGAGCCTCAACCACTACGCGGTGCGCTCGGCCGAGAGCTTCCTTGTCAAGCGCGACCGCGGGCGCGTCAACCACGTCGACCGCGACCAGGGGCTGAACTACTGGTTCCGGATGAACCACAACAGCACCGAGGACCGGAGCATCCTGCGCCTGCTTCCGGCGACGCGAGCCGAGCTGGCCCGCCTGACGGCCGACCCCGCCATCGCCGAGGCCCATGGCGCGGCCGTCGCCGCCCACCGCGCGCGCATCGCCGAGCTTCGCGCGACCCCCGCCTACGCCGCCTTCTACGGCGAGCTCACCTCGGCCCGGCTGGAACGGCTCGCCCGGCTCCACCGCCACTTCGGCGCCTCGGTCTACGCCGCGGGCCCGAACGCCATCCCCGACGCGATCGCGCGGGCCGACCGCCTGCCGGCCGACTTCTTCCTGACCGTGCCGGTCACGGGCGACGGCGAGGCCGCGGAAACCGCCCCCGAGACCGCCCCGGCCGCGGACGGCGCCCGGGCGGGGGGGTGATGGGCGTCGCGCTCCTTTCCTCGATGCGCAACGAGGGGCCCTACATCGTCGAGTGGGTGGCCCACCACCGCGCCATCGGATTTGCGAACCTCGTCGTCGGCTGGAACGACTGCGCCGACGGCACCGACCGCATCCTGGCCCGCCTCGAGGCGCTCGGGGTGGTGCGGCAGTTCGCGACCCGGCCCGTGCCCGGGCGCAGCTTCCAGCACGCGGCCCTCGCCGAGGCCGCGCGGAGCCCCGAGGCCGCCGCCGCCGACTGGCTCTGTGCCTGCGATGCCGACGAGTTCCTGAACGTCCATGTCGGCGACCGCTCGGTCGGGGCGCTGGTCGCGGCCTCCGGGGTCTCCGACCGCGGCCGGCCGGCCGATGTCATCGCCGTCCCCTGGCGGGTGTTCGGCAACGGCGGGGTCGGCGGCATCGCCGATCGTCCCGTGACGCGGCAGTTCCTGCGTGCCGAGACGCCGGCCAGCCGGCGCTGGGGCGGCGAGCCGCTCGTCAAGTCGCTGTGGCGCAACCTCGGGCCCGTCCTGCGGCCGGCGGCCCACCATCCGGTGGCCGGCCGGGCGCTCGGCCGGCCGCTCGTCAGGGTGGTCCCGGGCGGGGCCGAGATCCCGCCCGGCTGCCGCCCGCAGCGGGCGCCCTCGACCGATTTCCGCGTCGCGCAGGTCAACCACTACGCCCTGCTCAGCCTCGACGTCTTCCTTGTCAAGAAGGACCGCGGCCCCGGCCACACGGCACCCGACCGCTACACGGCCGCCTTCTGGCGCCGCCACGACGCGACCGGCATGGAGGAGACGACGATCCTTGCCACCGCCCCGGCCCGCGAGGGGCTGGCCGGCGCCTTCCTCGCCGACCCCCTCCTCGCCCGCCTGCAGGCCGAGGCGGTGGCGTGGCACCGGGCGCGCGCGGCCGAACTCCGCCGGCTGCCGGAGAACGCCGCCATCCTCGCGGCCGCAGCCGGGGCCGGCATCGGGGGCGCGGGCGACTGAGGCGGGGGCCCCCGAGGGGCCCCGCGCGGGGGGTTCCCAGGCGACCGCCTTCCGGCCCCTCGCGCGCCGACGGGGGTCCGGCCGGACCGCCCGTTCCCTCTCCCTTACCCGACCCGCCCACCCCACCCGACCGCGGGCGGGGGCACCCCGCGACCGGGGCACGGCCCCCGGGGCCTGACCGCGCGTCCGGCCTGCCGCGCCGGCGCCGGGAACCGTCGGCCGCGCTTGCCCCCGCGCCCGCCTCAAGCTAGCCCGGGGGGCACGGGGAGCGAGGAAGCGGAGGCGACGATGACCGAGACCATGCGCGCGATCGAGATCCGGGGCGCGGGCGGGCCCGAGGTGCTCGCGCTCGGGGCGCGTCCGCGGCCGGTCGCCGGGGCGGGCGAGATCCTCCTCCGCGTCGCCGCGGCGGGGGTCAACCGGCCCGACGTCGCCCAGCGGCTGGGCGTCTATCCCCCACCGCCCGGCGCCTCCGACATCCCCGGGCTCGAGATCGCGGGCGAGGTCGTCGCCCGCGGCGCGGGCGCGCAGCGCTGGCGCGAGGGCGACCGCGTGACCGCCCTCGTCACCGGCGGCGGCTATGCCGACTACTGCGTGGCCCACGAGGACCTCGCCCTCGCCGTCCCCGAGGGGCTCGACCTGACGGCGGCGGCGGCGATCCCCGAGACCCTCTTCACGGTCTGGCACAACCTCGTCGAGCGCGGCCGGCTCCGGCCGGGCGAGTGGCTCCTCGTCCACGGCGGCTCCTCGGGGATCGGGACGATGGCGATCCAGCTTGCCCGTGCCCGCGGTGCGCGCGTCATGGTGACGGTCGGCAGCGCGGCGAAGGCCGCGGCCTGCCGCGACCTCGGCGCCGAGCGGGCGATCGACTACGGCCGCGAGGACTTCGTCGCCGCGGTGCGCGAGACGACCGCCGGCGAGGGCGCCGACCTCATCCTCGACATGGTCGGCGGCCCCTATCTCGGGCGCAACATCGAAGCGGCGGCGCTCGAGGGGCGGATCGTCCAGATCGCCACCCTCGGCGGGGCGAAGGCCGAGGTCATCCTCCCCCGCCTCATGGCCAAGCGGCTGACGCTGACGGGCTCGACGCTGCGGCCGCGCCCGGTCGCCGACAAGGCGGCGATGGCGCGGGCGATCGCGGCCGAGGTCTGGCCGCTGGTCGCGACGGGCCGGATCCGGCCGCTGATCGACCGCGTCTTCCCCCTCGCCGAGGCCGCCGAGGCCCACCGCCGCATGGAGGCCCACGCCCACATCGGCAAGCTTGTCCTCGACTGCCGCTGAGCCTTCCCGCCGCGTCCGCGCCGCGGGCCGCCGCGCCGCGGGCCGCCGGGGCGCGGGGGGACGGGGCGCGGGGGGACGGGGCGCGGGGGGACGGGGCGCGGGGGGACGGGGCGGCCTGCGCCGGAAGGCCTCGCCCCTCCCCCCGCGCGGGCTACGGTGCCACGGGCGCGAGGCGGCCGCCGGTCATCCGGAAGGTCCGGTGGGCGACGGCGCGGACGAGGTCGGGGTCGTGCGAGATGAAGAGGAAGGCGGTGCCGTCGCGCGCCTGGAGGTCCATGAGCAGGCGCATGACCGCGGCCTGGGTCGAGACGTCGAGGGCGCTCGTGATCTCGTCGCAGATGATCAGGCGCGGCCGCGTCGCAAGCGCCCTGGCGATGGCGATGCGCTGGCGCTGGCCGCCGGAGAGCTGGTGAGGATGGCGCCCGGCGAGGTCGGGGGGCAGCCGGACGGCCTCGAGCAGGGCCGCGACCGCGGCCGCGTCGTGGGCGCGGCCGGCCAGCCGGAGCGGCCGGCCGAGGATCTCGGCCACCCGCAGCCGCGGGTTGAGCGAGGTGTCGGGGTTCTGGAACACGATCTGGACGGCCCGCCGGTAGGTGCCGTCGAGCGCGCGCGGGGCGCGGAAGTCGCGGCCGTCGAAGCCGATCGCGCCGGCGAAGGGGACCAGCCCCGCGAGCGCGCGGGCGAGCGTCGACTTGCCCGAGCCGCTCGGGCCGACGATCGCCGTCGTCGCCCCCGCCGCGATGTCGAGATCGACGCCGTCGAGGACGGGCGCGCCCGGCCCGCCGAGGCCTAGCCAGGTCCGCCAGCCCGGCCGCCGGTAGCGGACGGTCAGCCCGCGCACGGCGAGAAGCGTCGCCGCCCCCGCCGGCAGCGCCGGCCGGTGCGCTGCCAGCCGCTCCGGCCGGCTGTCGAGGAGAAGCCGCGTGTAGGCGTGGGCCGGACGCTCGAGGATGCGGCCGGTCGCGCCGGTCTCGACGACCTCGCCGCCCCGAAGGATCAGCAGGCGGCCGGCGCGGCCCGCGACCGTCTCCAGGTCGTGGCTGATGACGAGCGCGGCGGCGCCAAGCTCGGCCGTGAGTTCGCCCACGAGGTCGAGGATGGCGCCCGCCGTGTCGGGGTCGAGCGCCGAGGTCGGCTCGTCGAGGATGAGGAGCTTCGGGCGCGCCGCAATCGCCATGGCGATGAGGATGCGCTGGCGCTCGCCGCCCGAGATCTGGTGGGGAAAGCGCCCGTAGATCGCGGCCGGATCGGCAAGCCGCACCCGCCGGAAAAGGGCGAGCACCTCGCTCCGGCCGGCGGTGGCGTCGGCCGAAAGCCGCAGCGCCTCCAGCACCTGGTCCCCGACCCGCATGGTCGGGGTCAGGGTCGAGGCCGCGTTCTGGTAGACGAGCCGGACGTCGTGGATGCGCAGGGCCCGCAGCGCGCGGGCATCGAGGGCGCCGACCGGCTGGCCCGCGACCGCGATGACGCCGCCGGCGACGCGGGCGTTGTCGGGCAGATGGCGGGCGATCGCGAAGGCGAGCGTGCTCTTGCCCGAGCCCGACTCGCCGATCACGCCGAGGGTCTCGCCGGCCGCGAGGGTAAGCGAGACGTCCCGCAGCGCCGGCACCTCGCCGCCCGCCATGCGGTAGGCGACGCCAAGGCCGTCGATGCGCAGGGCCGGCTCCCTCACGCGTCAAGCTCCGGGTTCAGGAGGTCGCGCAGGCCGTCGCCGAGGAGGTTGAAGCCGAGCGCCGAGATGCCGATGGCGAGGGCGGGACAGGCGAGCAGCCAGCCGTTCCGGAAAAGGTAGTCGCGGGCCTCGGCGACGAGGAGGCCCCAGTCGGAATCGGGCGCCTGGGCACCGAGGCCGAGATAGGAGAGGGTGGCGCCGATCATCAGCGCATGGGCCACCCGGACCGAGGCCTCGACCACGATCGGCGGCATGAGGTTGGGCAGGATCTCGCGCCGGAGGATGTAGCCGTGCGCCTCGCCGCGGGCGATCGCCGCCGCCACGAAGTCGCGCTCGCGGATCGACAGCGTGCCGGCGCGGGCCAGCCGGGCGAAGCCGGGCAGGAACGAGACCGCGACCGCCAGCATGGCGTTGGCGCTGCCGCTGCCGAGCACGGTCACGATGAGGAGCGCGAAGAGCAGGCCTGGTACCGCCAGGACGACGTCGAGCGCGCGCATGGCCACCTCGTCGATTAGCCCGCCGACATAGCCCGAGGCCATGCCGGCGACGCCGCCACCCAGCACGGCGAGGGCGGTCGCGCCAACCCCGAAAAGGACGGCCGGCCGCGCCCCGGTCAGGATGCGGCTGAGGAGGTCGCGACCGAACTGGTCGGTGCCGAGGAGGAAGTCGAGGCTCGGGCCCTCGAGCCGCCGCGTCAGGTGGAAGGTCGTCGGGTCGTAGGGCGCGAGCGCGGGCCCGGCCACGATCACGAGGAGGAGGAACGAGAGGATGACGGCCCCCGTCAGGCCGGCGGGATTGCGCGCGAGGCGCGACCAGCCCTCAGCCATCGGCGCGCACGCGGGGATCAACCGCCGAGTGCAGGAGGTCGGCGACGAGGTTCGCGGTCACGTAGACGACCGCCATCGCCAGGACGCCGGCCTGGATGACCGGCAGGTCGCGGCTCTGCATCGAGAAGATCAGGAGCCGCCCGAGCCCGGGATAGGCAAAGACCTCCTCGACAACGACGGTGCCGCCGATCAGGTAGCCGATGTCGAGGGCGAGGATCGTGAGCGTCGGTAGCATCGCGTTCGGCAGCGCGTGACGAAAGAGGACCGCGCGCCGCGGCAGGCCCTTGAGGGTCGCCGTCCGGACATAGTCGGACTTGAGGACGTCGATCATCTCGGAGCGTACCTGCCGCGAGATGCGCGAGGTGAGGATGATCGTCAGCGTCAGGGCCGGGAGCGCGATCGAGCGGGCGAAGCCGAGGAGCCCCTGCGAGAGGGGGGCATAGCCGCCGGCCGGGAACCAGCCGAGCTCGGGCCGGGCGAGGAGGACGACAAGGAGCGTGCCGACGACGAACTCCGGCACGCAGACGCCGGGGTAGACGAGCGCCGAAATGACGAAGTCGGCCAGCCGGCCGCGCCGGACCGCCGCGGCGACGCCGAGGAGGACGGCGCCCGTCGCCATCACCGCGAGCGTGATGCCGGCGAGGATGAGCGAGCGCCCGAGGGCCGGCAGGACGACGTCGAGCACCGGGCGGCTCGACGTCATCGAGATGCCGGCATCGCCGGCGAGGACGCCGCCGATCCAGCGCCCGTACTGGACCCAGGCCGGCCGGTCGAGGCCGAGTTGCACCTCGAGCGCCCGCAGTTCGTCCGCGGTCGCGTTCTGGACGAGGATCATGACGGCGGCATTGCCGGGCAGGATCTGGGTGATCGCGAACACGAGCGCCGAGACGCAGAGGAGGATGACGGCGAGGGCGACAAGCCGCCGCAGGAGGTGGGCGAGACTCACTGCCGCCTCATCGCCGGCGCGGTCCGCGCGGCCCCGCCGCCCGCGGCCCGCGCGGGGGGTGCTGCCGCCGCGCTCCCGGCCCGAGGGCCGGGAGCGGTCCGCGGGACGGGGGCGCCGGCCGGCCGCGCGGGAAGCCGGCGGCGCTCCCCCGTCGGGGGGCGTGCCGCGTCACTCCTGGCGGGCCGGGGCCCCCTCGCCCAGCCAGACGCGGTCAAGCTGGTAGGGCTGGTTGAGCGGGTGCAGCGCCAGGCCCTCGACATAGTCCCGGCGCGCCGCCAGGCGGTCGAGGAAGAAGGGCACGATGTAGGGCAGGTTGCTGACGACAAGCGCTTGCGCCTCCGCGTAGAGCCGGGTGCGTTCGGCCGCGTCGGTGGTGCGGCGCGCGGCAGCGATGACCTCGTCGAAGCGCGGGTCCGACCAGCCCGAATCGGCCAGCGCGCCCTTCGACGTCAGGAGCGTGTTGTACCAGAAATCCTGGGTCACCCCCATGTTCCAGGACCCGACGTAGAAGCCGGCCTTGCGGAAGACGTTGGCGAGGTATTCATCCATCGCCACCGTCCTGACCTCGATCCTGAAGCCGGCCTGGGAGGCGAACTCCTTGACCGCGACGGCGAGGGTCGTCCGCAAGGGCGGCACGGCGGCGGCGTAGAGCGTCGCCTCGACGCCGTCGGGATAGCCGGCCTCGGCCAGGAGCTGCCTCGCCGCGGCGGGGTCGTAGACGGCCTTCGGCGGGGCCGTGTAGAGGGAGGCTTCGGGCGCGATGATGCTGTCGTCGGCGGGGCGGCCGTAGCCCTCGAGAACCGCTTCGACCAGGGCCTCCCGGTCGAGCGACATCGCCAGCGCCCGGCGGACCCGGAGATCGTCGAAGGGCCTGGTGTCGACGCGCATGACGAGGTTCAGGAAGTTGCCGGTCGCGACCCGCTCGCCGACGATCCCCGCCGTCGTCGCCAGCCGGTCGAAGTTGGCGATGCCGACCTCGAGCAGGACGTCGGTGTCGCCGTTGATGAGGGCGGCCGCCTCGCCCGTCGCATCCGGGTAGACGAGCTGGTCGATGCCCTCGAGGTAGGGCCGCTCGGGATCGAAGTAGGCCGGATTGCGGCGCACCGAGAGGATGCGGCCGGGATCGAACTCCTTGAGGAGGAAGGGTCCCGAGCCCGCGGGCCGGGTCTCGAGCGCGGCCGGATCGGCCAGTGCGGCGGCCTGGATGATCTTGGTGTAGACCGAGCCGAGCACCACCGGCAGGTCGGCGAAGGAGCCGTCGAGGCGGAAGCGGACGGTGCGATCGTCGACCGCCTCGACGGCCGCGATCGGCCCCGTCGAGGTCCGGCCGGGCGAGGCGCTGGCGGGATCGCGGATCGCCGTGATCGTCGCCACCACGTCCGCCGCCGTGACCGGCGAGCCGTCGTGGAAGCTGGCCTCGCGTAGGCGGAAGGTGAACTCGGTCGCCTGATCGTTGGCGGTCCACGATTCGGCCAGGTCGGGCTGCGCCGAGAGATCGGTGCCGATGCGGGTCAGGCCGCTGTAGAGCAGCTCCACCGCCATGTGGCCGGCGCTGCTTTTCGGCTTCATCGGGTTTAGGCTGTCGGCACGGGCGTTGACGCTGATCTTCAGGATCCCGCCCCGCCGCGGCGTCCCCGCCGTCGCGGCGAAGGCCCCCCGCCCGGCGGCGGACGCTGCCAGCACCGCGGCGGCCGAGGCGCGCATCAGCGCCCGGCGGCTCATCTTCCAGGTCGGCATGCTCATGTCACTCCCCATCCGTTGGGGGCGGCGCGCCGATGCCGCCCCGGTTGTCCGGCACGAACTCGATGACCGCTCCCGCGGCATCGCGCGCCGCGACGGCGATGCCGCCCCCCGCCGTCGCGGCCGTCGCGACGCCGGCGGCGAGAAGACAGGCCCGCGCCGCGGCGATGTCGCGGGTCGCGAGGGTCAGCCCCGCGAGGAGCGGCGAGGCGCCGTCGCGGGCCGGGGCGAAGCCCGCGGGCCAGAGCTCGGCGAGCCGCCGCGGCCGCACGAGGCGGAGGACCGCCCGGCCGCAGTCGACGACGAGGTCACCCGCCGCGTCGAGGACGGCCCGGCCGAAGAGGCGGGCATGGAAATCGCGGGCGGCGGCAGGGTCGTCATGGACGGCGGTGACGGTCCTGAGCGCGCTCGTGCCGTTCCTGTGCCCGAGGAGCGAGGGATGCCACATCGTCGCGGCGGTCAGGTGCTGGCAGAAGTTGCAGCGCGCCAGTCCCGGCAGGCTGCCCCGTTTCAGCCGCAGGACCTTGAAGCGCACGGCCTCGTCGCGGTCGCCGATGCGGACCGTGCGCCCGATCGTGCCGACCGCACCCTCGAAGCTGAGTTCCGGGGTGCCGGCGGGGCCCTTCTCGGCGTAGAGGCGGTCGAGATCGTGGGAGCGCAGGACGAAGGCCTGGAGGCCCTTGCCCATGCCCTCGCGCATCCAGCCCGGCACGTCGTCCCAGTCGAGCACGCCCGAGATCGAGATGTAGGTGTCGCCGGTCATGATGGCGCTGGTGGCGAAGGCCTGCTCGGCGAAGCGGGCCGGCGGGGTGACGGTGAAGCCCAGGGCCACGAAGCGCGCCCGGGCGCCGGCGAGATCCTCGGCGTAGAAGCCCGCGTGATCGAAGCCCGCATGGAGGGCGGCGCTCGTCATCCCTCGCCCCCGCAGAACTGGATCGCGGTGCCGAGGCCGTCGGCCGGCGCCACCGTCAGGCGGCCCTCGTGGCGGCGGAAGGGAACCGCGTTCCGCTGCAGCAGCCGCTCGACGGCGCCGAGATCGTCGACCTCGACCGCCAGCCCGGCGGCATGGGCACCGTCGCGCCGGGCCACCGGCGCACCGAGACGGGCATCGGCTCCCTCGGGCGTCGCCACGACCAGACGGCTTGCCGAAAGCTCCCAGATCCACGCGCCCCCGGCCTGCCGCGCGCCGCGGCCGAGGGCGCGGTCGAGCCGGAGGGCGAGCGGCGCGGGGTCGGCGGCGACCATGACGAGTTCGCGCAGCCCCCTCGCGCCGTTGGGGTGGCGCGTCGAGCCCGCGGGCCAGACGCGTTGGCGCGTCAGATGCTCGATGAAGAAGAAGGTCTGGTTGGCATCGGACAGGGGTTCGACGGGCGTCAGCCGGAAGCGCGCCTCGGCCGGCCCCTCCGGGCCCTCGACCATGCGCCCGAGGTCGCGGGCCGAGAAGGCGACGCCCGCCGCGACCAGCCGCGCGCGCGTCGCGGCGGCGTCCAGGGTGCCGATGGCGAGGAGGTGAAGCCCCTCGAAGCGGTCGAGGAAGGCCGCGTTCTCGCGGGCGCTGAAGGTCGGGGCGGTGCGGTCGGTGATCGCCAGCAGCTCGAGATAGCCCTGCCCAAGCATGGCGCACTGGTTCGCGGTGCCGCCCGGGACCATGCCCCCGTCGGGCCCGGGCGTCCGGTGATGGGAGACGGGCATGAGCGCGAAGCCGAGCCGGCCGTAGAGGCGGGCGGCCGCGGCAAGGTCCGCGACGACGTGGCCGACATGGTCGAGGTGCAGCCTCTCGGTCATGACGCAAGCTCCGCTATCGGCCGGTCGAGCACGCCCTCGCGGCCGACGATGACGTCGATCACGTCGCGCATCGCCGTCTCGACATGGGCGCGCGCGGCCGTCGCCGCCGCCTCCGGCTGCCCGGCCGCGAGCGCCTCGACGATCGGAAGGTGCTGGTCGAGGACGCTGCCCGCCCGCCGCCCGAGCGCGAGACCGATCATCGCGAACCGCTCCATCTCGCCGTGCAGCTCGTCAAGCTGGCGGGCGAGGCGCCGGTTCCCGGCGGCCCGCGCGATCGTCCCGTGGAACCAGCGGTTGTGGAGGATCGCCGCCGCCGGGTCGGCGGCATGGCCCTGCCGCGCCGCGAGCGCGGCCTCCTCCCTCCGGCGCAGTTCGGCCGCATCGACGCGGCCGGTCGCAAGGCTGGCGGCGAGCGGCTCGAGCGCGAGGCGCAGCTCGTAGACCTCGCGCACGTCGCGGACGCGGACCTGCGAGATGACATGGCCGCGGCGCGGCCGCGCCTCGACGAGCCCGACCGCGGAGAGGCGCTGGAGCGCCGAGCGGGCGCTGGCGAGGCCGGTGCCATAGCGCGCCGCCACCGCCGCCTCGCTGATCGAGGATCCCGGGACGAGGACGCCCCGAAGGATGTCGTCGCGCAGCCGGCGCGTCGCGAGCTGGAGCTGGCTTGACCGCTCTGACATGTCAGAGGCAGTGTAGGCGCGCCGCCTGCCATGTCAAGCGCGACCCCCCCCGGGCAGGGCGATCGCATTTGGCCGATGATCGACCTTGCGAAGGCATCGGACCAGCCGGAGCGCTTGCGTTTGCGGGCGACGGGGAGCTTGGGGCGGGCGGTTCGGAGCAGATTGAGGGTGAGGCGGCGGAGGATGGCGAGGTTATTGGGCCACGGTCGGCGCGGGTCCGGGCGCGGTCCTCGTCGAAGGTGACGTCGAGCACCCAGTGGAGCGCGTTCTCGATCGCCCCGTGGGCGCGGACGGCGCGGGCGCAGGACGGGGCGCAGGACGGGGCGAAGGGCGGCGCGTCGGTCCCGGGACCGGGCGCGGGATCCCGGGGGCGGGAGCACAGGGCACGGGGCGCCGGGGCGCGCGGGGCGGGGAGCAAGGGAGCGCGGGGAGGGGCGCGGGGCGGGACGGGGCGCGCGCCGCCGCTTGCGCGGCCGCCGCCGCGCCGTTACCCCCATCGGCGGACGCTGCCGCAAAGAGGGAAGGGCCGGACCCCGTGGCCAAGCCGCGCAACGCGACCGGCGACTGGCTGACCGACCGCCTCGCGCGGGCGGCGATCGCGGCCCTCCTCCTTCTGCCCTACGAGCGCCGGCTCGCGGCCGCGGCCTTCGTCGCCTCGCGCCTGCTCGCCCCCCTCCTCGGCTGGCGGCGGCGGATCCGCGCCAACCTCGCCCTCGTCCTCCCCGACCTGCCGGCGGCCGAGGTCGGGCGGATCGTGCAAAGGGTGCCGGCCCACTTCGGGCGCAACCTCGTCGAGACCTTCTCGGGGGCGGAGTTCGTCGCCCGCACCCGGATGGCACCGGTCGCCGGGCCGGGGCTCGCCACGGCCGAGGCGGCGCGCGACGCCGGCACCCCGATCCTCTTCGTCTCGGCCCACATCGGCAACTACGAGGCGGCGCGGGTGGCGATGCTGGCCCGCGGCTTCAGGGTCGGCGTCCTCTACCGGCCGATGAGCAACCCCCGCTTCAACGTCCCCTACGCCGCCGCCCTCGCCTGCCTCGGCGGCGAGACCTTCGCCCGCGGCCGGCGGGGGCTCGGCGACATGCTGCGCTTCCTGCGCGAGGGCGGCGCGCTCGGCATCATGATCGACCAGCACTCAAGCCGCGGCGCCCCCCTCGCCTTCTTCGGCCGGACCGCCCACACGGCGCTCTCGGCGGCCGAGATGGCCCTGAAGTTCGGCGCCCCGGTCATCCCCATCTACGCCCTCCGCGCCCCCGACGGCACGGGCTTCACCGTCACCCTCGAGGCGCCGGTCGCGGGCGCGACGGCGGCGGCGATCACCCAGGCCCTGAACGACAGCCTCGAGGCGAAGGTGCGCGCCCACATGGACCAGTGGCTCTGGATCCACCGCCGCTGGCGGGCGCCCGCGCCTCAGCGGGCGCGGGCGGCGGCGAGGATCGGCCCCTGACCGTCGGCCTGCAGGATCACGACCACCGGCCCCTCGCCCGCCGCCGTCACCCGCCCCTCGAAGCGGCCGTGGCCGTCCCAGCGCGCGAGCACCTCCCAGCCGGTGACGATGTTGCGGTAGGTGACGGTGCGGCCGGCGTTCTCGCCGTGGCCGATGCTGACGGTGCGCGCGGGGACATAGCGGACGAGCTGCACGACCATCGGCGGCGCCGCCGCTGCCAGGCTCTCGGCGGTGATCGTCAGTTCCTCGCCTGCGCGTTCGAGCGCGAGGTTGACGGCCGCAGGCCGGTCGCGCACGGCCTCGACGAGTTCGATCACCTGCATGGGGCGGTATCCCGGCACCTCGGCGCTGCCGCCGACGATCATCTGCGGGGTGTAGAGGATGCGGCTCCGCGCGGCCCTTGCATAGGCCTTCTGGCGGGCGGTGAAGCGGGGCTGGGCAAAACCGTCGCGCCAGCCCATGTAGTCCCAGTAGTCGACGTGCAGGGCCAGCGCGATGATGTCCTCGCGCCCAGCCAGTTCGGCAAAGAAGCGGTCGGCGGGCAGGCAGGCCGAACAGCCCTGCGAGGTGTAGTACTCGACCACGACGGGCGCCGCCGCGGGATCGGCCGCCGCCCCCGTCACCCCCGCCAGGGCCATCGCGACCGCAAGCGTCCCCGCCCGGATGAGGCCCATCCGTTCCTCCGTCCCAACCCCGCCCGGGCAGGATAGCGAGGGGCGCGCGCCGGGGGCGAATCAAGGTTGTGCGAGGCACGCAATGGTGTGGCGGCGGGGCCACCGGGCAATTGTGCACCATCGTATACCAAACTGCCGCACCCCCCTTGATCGCCCGCACCGATTGCGGCAAGAGCGGGACATCCCCGCCCGCCCCTGCCCCGGAGGCCCGAGATGCCCATCACCGTCGGCAAAGATTCCGCCCGCGTCCGCCGCCGCCTCGCGGCCGGCGGCCGGAGCGTCGAGTATTACTCGATCGCCGCCGCCGAGAGGGCGGGCCTAGGCGCCTTCGCCCGCCTGCCGGCGAGCCTCAAGGTCCTCCTCGAGAACATGCTGCGCTTCGAGGACGACGGCCGCACCGTCAGCCTCGACGACATCCGCGCCTTCGGCGCCTGGGCCGCCGCCGGCGGCACCAGCCCGCGCGAGATCGCCTATCGCCCGGCCCGCGTGCTCATGCAGGACTTCACCGGCGTGCCCGCCGTCGTCGACCTCGCGGCGATGCGCGACGGCATCGTCGCCCTCGGCGGCGACCCCCGCCGCATCAATCCCTTGAGCCCCGTCGATCTCGTCATCGACCATTCGGTGATGGTGGACGAGTTCGGCACCCCGCGCGCCTTCCAGGCCAACGTCGAGCGCGAGTACCAGCGCAACATGGAACGCTACGCCTTCCTCAAGTGGGGCCAGCGGGCCTTCGACAACTTCCGCGTCGTGCCCCCCGGCACCGGCATCTGCCACCAGGTCAACCTCGAATACCTCGCCCAGACGGTGTGGACCGACCGCGACCAGTCGGGGGCGGATGTCGCCTATCCCGACACCCTCGTCGGCACCGACAGCCACACGACCATGGTCAACGGGCTGGCGGTCCTCGGCTGGGGCGTGGGCGGGATCGAGGCCGAGGCGGCGATGCTCGGCCAGCCCGTCTCGATGCTCATCCCCGAGGTCGTGGGCTTCCGGCTCAGCGGCCGGATGACCGAGGGGGCGACGGCGACCGACCTCGTGCTGCGGGTCGTGCAGATGCTGCGCCAGAAGGGCGTGGTCAACAAGTTCGTCGAGTTCTACGGCGACGGCCTCGACCAGCTGCCGCTGGCCGACCGGGCGACGATCGGCAACATGGCGCCCGAATACGGCGCCACCTGCGGCTTCTTCCCGATCGACGGCGAGACCCTGCGCTACCTCCGCCAGACCGGCCGCGACGAAGGGCGGATCGCGCTCGTCGAGGCCTACGCCAGGGCCCAGGGGATGTGGCGCGGCCCGGATTACGCGCCGGTCTACACCACGACGCTCGAACTCGACATGGCCGAGGTCGTGCCGGCGATCTCCGGCCCCAAGCGGCCCCAGGACTACACGCCGCTGACCCTCGCGGCGCGGTCGTTCTACCACACGGTCGCCCACTACCGCGGCATCGACACGACCGTGGCGGCGAAGGGCATGGCGGCCGAGGGCGGCGGCGTGGTGGCCCCGGCGAAGGACGCCCGCAAGACCGCCGCCATCGCCGGGCGCGACTTCACGCTGCGCGACGGCTCGGTCGTGATCGCGGCCATCACCTCCTGCACCAACACCTCCAACCCCCATGTCATGGTCGGCGCGGGGCTTCTCGCGCGGAAGGCCCGGGCCCTCGGGCTGACCCGCAGGCCCTGGGTCAAGACCTCGCTCGCCCCCGGCAGCCAGGTCGTGGGCGAATACCTCCGTGCCTCGGGGCTGCAGGCGGATCTCGACGCCCTCGGCTTCAACCTCGTCGGCTACGGCTGCACGACCTGCATCGGCAACTCCGGCCCCCTCGAGCCGGACATCTCGCGGGCCATCGCCGAGAACGACCTCGTTGCCGCCGCCGTCCTCTCCGGCAACCGCAACTTCGAGGGCCGCATCAGCCCCGACGTGCGCGCGAACTACCTCGCCTCGCCGCCCCTCGTCGTCGCCTACGCCATCGCCGGCGACATGAACATCGACCTCACCCGCGAGCCGCTCGCCGAGACCGCCGACGGCCGGCCGGTGTTCCTGCGCGACCTCTGGCCCTCGAACGCCGAGATCGCCGCGATCGTCGATGCCACCGTGACGCGCGAGGCGTTCCGGCGCAGGTATGCCGACGTCTTCCAGGGCGACGCGCGCTGGCAGGGGGTCGCGACCACCGACAGCCTCACCTACGACTGGCCGCCGCTCTCGACCTACGTCCGCAACCCGCCCTATTTCGAGGGCATGACGCTCGCCCCGGGGGGGATCGCCGACATCGCCGGGGCGCGCATTCTCGCCATCTTCGGCGACATGGTGACGACCGACCACATCAGCCCCGCCGGCAGCTTCCGCGAGACGACGCCGGCCGGCCGCTACCTCGTCGAGCGGCAGGTCGGGGTGCGCGACTTCAACTCCTACGGGGCGCGCCGCGGCAACCACGAGGTGATGATGCGCGGCACCTTCGCCAACATCCGCATCCGCAACGAGATGCTCGCGGGCGTCGAGGGCGGCCATACCCTCGGCCCCGACGGGATCCGGACCTCGATCTTCGAGGCGGCGATGGCCTGGCAGGCCGCGGGCGTGCCCCTGATCGTCGTCGGCGGGGTCGAGTACGGGGCGGGGTCGTCGCGCGACTGGGCGGCCAAGGGCACGGCCCTCCTCGGCGTCCGGGCGGTGATCGCCGAGAGCTTCGAGCGCATCCACCGCTCCAACCTCGTCGGCATGGGCGTGATCCCCTTCGAGTTCACCGGCACCGACACCCGCCGCACGCTGGCGCTGAAGGGCGACGAGGTGATCGCCATCGCCGGCCTCGCGGGCGACCTCCGGCCGGGGGCGAGCGTGCCCTGCACCATCACCCGCGCCGACGGCACCACGACGACGACCACGCTCCGCTGCCGGATCGACACCGAGGTCGAGCTCGACTATGTCCGCAACGGCGGCGTCCTTCCTTACGTGCTGCGCCACCTCGCCCGCCCGGCCTGACCGCCACCGGCCGCCCCCGCCCCCCCGGAGGGTGGCGGGAGGGCGCCTCCGGCAACGGAGCGTTTCCCGGCGGGCGCCGTTTCCGCCCCCCGCCCCGGTATCGCGACGCGGCCGGACGGGGTAGGCTTCTCGCATGCGCGTGATCCCCGCCCTCCGGCTTCCCGCCCCGCTCGCCGAAGCGGCGGGCCTCATCGTCATCCTTCTCGCCTACGCCTCCGGCGGCTGAACCGGCCGCCCCCGTCCCGGCCCGAGGCGACGGCGAAGCCCCGCCGTCACGACTTCGCCGGCACTCCCGCCGCGCCGGCGAAGGCGTCGGTCGTCTCGGGCGGCAGGTTGCCGACGACGTCGTCGTGGCTCGCGCCGGCCGCTCCGCCCGTGACGGCGATCACGGCGGGCGGGCCGCGGGTGGGTTCGGGCGGGTGGCCGACGGGCCGGCGGCGGCCGGCCCCTCAGCCCCCCGAGGCCGCGATCGCCGGGCGGACGCGGGTTTCGAGGACCTCGGCCGTGATGGCACCGCGGACGTGCAGGACGACGGTGCCGTCGCCGCCGACGACGAAGGTCTCGGGCATGGCGATCACGCCCCACTCGATGCCGTTGCGGCCGCCCGTGTCGGCGACGACGCCGGCGTAGGGGTCGCCGAGTTCGGCGAGGAAGGCCGCGGCATCCTCGGGCCGGTCCTTGTAGTTGACGCCGTCGACCGTGACCCCCTCGGCGGCGAGGCGGACGAGCATCGGGTGCTCGGCCCGGCAGGGCGGACACCAGCTGGCCCAGAAGTTGACGACCGTCACCCTGCCGGCCCGCAGCGCGGCATCG
>JADLCV010000077.1 GCA_020846995.1 Paracoccaceae bacterium | reverse complement strand
CTCGGCCAAGGCAAGCGCGTCGAGGGCGGCGACGAGGCGGCCGGCGGCGGCAAGCGAGCGTTCCATCCGCGCCACGAGATAGGGGACGAGGCCCGCCGCCACCGCCAGCTGGCGGTCGGCGAAGAGCTTGACGAGGACGGCGGCGAGGAGCCGGTCGTCGGGGGGCCCGAGGCGGGCGAGGGCCGCGGCCTCGATGCGGCTCGCGAGGTCGGGAAGCCCGATGCCCCAGGCCCGGGCCGGCCGGCGGTCGAGGAGGAGGAGGCGGCCGTCCGCCTCGGCGAGCATGTTGTGGAGGTGGAGGAGGGCGCGCTCGCGCCCGCCGTCGCCGGCGACGGCGCCGGCGTCGTCCACCGCCACCCGCCCGGCCGTGGCCAGCGCCGCGAGCTCGGCGGCGGCGAGGGCCGGGGCCGCGACCACACAGCCCCCGCTTTCTGCGGCCCAGAGACGGGCGAGATGGGTCTTGCCCGACCCCTCGGGGCCGACGACGAGGAGCTTGCCCTCGGGCCAGCGCGCCCAGCCCTCGACGAGGGCGAGGGCGGCCGCGTTGGCGGGCGCGACGAAGAAATCCTCGCGCGCCATCGCGACCGGCAGGGCGAGGTCGAGGGTGCGCTGGCGGGCCACGGGGGCTCAGCGAGGCCCGGGCGGCGCCCCGCCGCGGTAGAGGCGGCTCTCGAGATACTGGCGGATGGCAAAGCGCAGGAGCACCCCGAGTGCCGCCGCCACCGGCACCGCCACGAGCATGCCGACGAAGCCGAAGAGCGTGCCGAAGGCCGAGAGCGCGAGGAGGAGCCAGACCGGATGGAGCCCGACCGAGGAGCCGACGAGGCGGGGCACGAGCAGGTTGCCCTCGATCATCTGCCCGGCGACGAAGAGGACGATGACGGCCACGATCCAGATCGGATCGCTCCAGAACTGGAAGAGCGCGACCCCGATCGACAGGACCCCGCCGGTGATCGCCCCGACATAGGGAATGAACGAGACGAGCCCGGCGACGACGCCGATGGCGAGCCCGTAGTCGAGGCCGATGATCCAGAGGCCGATCGCGTAGTAGGCGGCAAGGATCAGGCAGACGCTGATCTGGCCGCGCACGAAGCCCGCGAGCACGGCATCGACCTCGCCCGCGAGGCGGCGGACGACGGCGGCGTGATCGCGCGGGAGCAGCGCGTCGAGCCGGCCGAGCATGCGGTCCCAGTCGAGGAGGAGGTAGATCGCCACCACCGGCGCCACGACGAGGAAGACGACGGCGTTGACGACGCCCAGGGCCGAGCCGAGGAGGCCGTTCAGAAGCTCGCCCCCGCGGGCGCGGATGGTCTCGCCGACCCCCGCGAGCGACTGGCGGAGCGCGCTCTCGGGGGCGAGGAGGTCGGGGAAGTTGGCGAGCAGGAAGGCGTGAAGCTGGTCGAGGATGCCGGGGGCGGCCTCGACCAGCGCCGCGGCCTGGCGGACGAGCGCCGGCACCACGACGAGGACCACGATCACGGCGACGAGCGCGAAGCCGAGCCCGATCAGCGTCACCGCACCCGGCCGCGACATCCCCCCGCGCTCGAGCCGGTCGGCGACGGGGTCGAGGAAATAGGCGATGGCGCCACCGGTCAGGAAGGGCAGGAGGACGTCGCCGAGGGCCCAGAGCAGCAGGAGCAGCACCGCCGCGGCGATGCCCCAGTAGCGCAGTTGCAACCCGACCGGCAGCACCATGCCTGCATCCCTCCGCCCGCCGGCCGAGATTGCCCCGCCGGGCGCCGGATTCAAGGGGGCGCGTCGGTCCCGCCCGGCGCCGGCAGGGCGAGAAGCGCGCGCAGCCGGTCGAGGACGAGGGCGACCCCCGCCTCGCCCGCAGCGGGGGTGGCCGCCCCGGCGCCGGCGACATACCAGGGCGCGGCGGCATCGAGGCGGTCCATGGCCACCGTCTCGGGGGCGAGCGCGAGCATGAGCCCGGTCTCGCCGGGGCCGGCGTGGTCGAAGGGATAGCGGGCCGTGACCCCGGCATCCATCAGGGGGTGGACGGCGATCCAGTTGAAGGGGTTGGCGCCCTGCGCGTGGTCGTCGTAGTAACCCGCCATGGCGGCCCCGCCCCACCAGCCCTCGCCGCGCGTGCGCTCGAGTTGGGCGAAGGTCGCCTGCCGCGCCGCCAGCCGCAGCGCGAGGTCGGTCGGCATGCCCTGGGCGAAGTTCTCGGTCTGGTGGTGGATGATCGCGTGCAGGTTGCGAAAGCCCGTGCGCAGGAGGCCGGCGAAGATCGCCTGGAAGACGGCGACCAGCGCCCCGGCATCGACATGAACGGTCCCACAGCCCTCGGGGGCGGCGACGGCATGGCTTGCCGCGCCCCAGGCGAAGGGCGGCAGGAGCACGATCGCGCGTTCGGCGGCAAGGCGGTCGAGCGCGCGGGTGACGGCGAGAAGGTCCATCCCGACCGGCAGGTGCTCGCCGTGATACTCCATGACACCGACCGCGAGCACGGCCGGCAGGCCGCGGGCGATGGCGTCGCGGATGTCGTCGGGGCGCATCATCTCGTAGCGCATCGGGGCCTCCTCGGGGCCGGGGACGGGGACGGGGACGGGGACGGGGGCGCGCTCACTCGAGGTTCGCGTGGCGGGCGCGCATCGCCGCCGGCGCGACCTTCAGGCGCCGGGCAAGGGCAAGGACGAGGGCCTCGCCGGCGAGAAGGAGCGCCCCCTCGTAGACCGAGCCCATGGGCAGGGCCGAATCGGGGCGGTGCTGGTCGCGGGCCATGGTCTGGGCGGGAATCGTCACGACCAGATCGGCGGCGGCGGCGACCGCCGCCCCGGGCTCGGCGGTGAAGAGGACGACCGCGGCCCCCGCCTCCCGCGCCCGGCCGACGAGGGCCGCGACGGTGGCAAGCCCGCCCGGCCCGTCGGAGGCGAGGAGCAGGTCGCCCGCCCCGACCGGCGGAGCCGTCATCTCGCCGACGACGCCGACGGCAAGGCCGAGGTGGTGGAGGCGCATGGCGAGCGCGCGCATCATCAGCCCCTCGCGCCCGCAGCCGTGGACGGCGATGCGCCCGGCCGCCGCGATCCGCGCCGCCGCGGCCGCGAGCGCGGCCGCATCCGTGCCCCCGGCCGCCGCCGCCACCTCGGCCGCCGCCGCCGCGAGATGCCCGCCCATCGCCTCCCCCTCCGCCCCCGCCATCGCCCCCGCCCCTCCCCGCGCCGCCGCCGCCATGCTGCGGGGGCCGACCGCGCCCCGCAAGCCCCCACGCCCCGGCGGTCGCGCGGCGGTCGCCCGCCTCGCCGACACCCCCGCCCGCGACCACAAGGCCGCGCGGGCCCCATTGCATTCGAGGGCGATTCCGGCGGAAGTGGGCAGATGACAAGGGCGGGCGCGCGCCCACGCCCCGCGGCAGTCGCGGAGGGCGCGCTCCGGCAGGAACGCAGGGGGTAGACATGCAGAAATGGATCATCGCGGCCGCGCTCGCGCTCGCCGCCACCGGGGCCTCGGCCCAGCAGGTCGTGCGGCTGGCCACCGAGGGGGCCTATCCGCCCTTCAACTTCATCAACGACCAGAAGCAGGTCGACGGCTTCGAGCGCGAGCTTGGCGACGAGCTCTGCCGGCGCGCCGCGCTGTCCTGCGAGTGGATCACGACCGAGTGGGATTCGATCATTCCCAACCTCACCGCCGGCAACTACGACGCCATCATGGCCGGGATGTCGGTGACCGAGGAACGCTCGAAGGTCATCAGCTTCACCCAGGCATATGTGCCGCCGACGCCCTCGGCCTATGCCGCGACCTCGGCCGACGCCAACCTCAAGGGCGTCATCGCGACCCAGGTCAACACCATCCAGGCGGCCTACATCGCCGCCTCCGAGGCGACGCTGGTCGAGTTCGTGACCCCCGACGAGACGATCGCCGCGGTCCGCCGCGGCGAGGCCGATGCCGTCTTTGCCGACAAGGACTACCTCGCCCCGATCGTCGCCGAATCGGGCGGCGCGCTGGTCTTCGCCGGCGAGGACGTCCAGCTTGGCGAGGGCATCGCCATGGGGTTGCGCCAGTCCGACACCGAACTCCGCGCGAAGTTCGACGCCGCGATCGGCGCGATGAAGGCCGACGGCACGCTCAACACCATGATCCTGAAGTGGTTCGGCCCCGAGGCCACGATCTTCTGAGCGGACCCCGGGCGGGGCCCCCGCGGGCCCCGCCCCGTCGCGGCCGGCGATGTTTGCCTTCTGCGCCGATCCCGGCCTGCTGCCCGAGTGGCAGTGGTTCCTCTGCTACCTGTCGTCGGGGACGCACCTCGCCTTCTACGCCTCCTTCGGGACGGTGGTCCTGCTTCTCGCCCTGGCGGCGCCGGCGGCGCTGGCCTTCGGCTTCGCCGGGGCGCTCGCCGCGCGCTCGCATTTCCTTCCCGCGCGCACGCTCGGCGCCCTCTACATCGCCATGGTGCGGGGGGTGCCGGACGTCATCTTCTTCCTCTTCGTCCCGGTCGCGATCGACCAGGGGCTCGAATACCTCGTCCACCATGCGACCTGCCCGGAGTGGACCGAGCCGATCCGCCGCGGCCCCGACTTCATCGTCTGCCCGGCGGCCAAGGTGCCGCAGCCGACGGCCCCGGTGCCGGTCCAGGACGCCTATGCCTTCACCCTCGCGCTCGTCGCCTTCGCGCTCGTCTTCGGGGCCTTCGCCGCCAACACGCTGAAGGGGGCGATGGAGGCCGTCCCCCGCGCCCAGCTCGAGACCGGCGAGGCCTTCGGCATGACCCGCGGCCAGATCTTCCGGCGCATACTCCTGCCGCAGATGTGGGTCTATGCCCTGCCCGGGCTCTCGAACCTCTGGCAGATCCTCGTCAAGGCGACGCCGCTCCTGTTCCTGCTCGGCATCCAGGACATCGTCTACTGGGCGCGCGAGCTCGGGGGCACCAAGACCTCGATCTACTCCTATCCCCATCCCGACTGGCGGGTGTGGTATTTCCTGGCCGTGCTGGTCTTCTACCTCGCCGTGACCTGGGCCAGCGAGGGGCTTTTCGCGCGTCTCATGCGGCACCTGTCGCGGGGCCAGGCGACGGCGGCGGGCGAGGCCCTGCGACGGGCCGCGGCATGAGGAGCTGCGGGGACTCGCTCGCCCTCTACGGGCTCCGCGCGCTCGGGCGCGAATGGGGCGCCCCCCTCCTGCCGCAGCGGCTCGAGATCTCCTTCTGCGACCAGCTCGTGCTGATCGGCTCGGGGCTGTTCTGGAACGTCTACTTCGGGGCCATCGCGATCGCGGCGGGGTTCTTCCTCGCCAC
Source organism: Paracoccaceae bacterium (assembly GCA_020846995.1). Classification (GTDB taxonomy): domain Bacteria; phylum Pseudomonadota; class Alphaproteobacteria; order Rhodobacterales; family Rhodobacteraceae; genus JAHDXW01. The sequence goes on along the minus strand of JADLCV010000077.1, from coordinate 225 downwards.
CCTCGTCGCCCTCGGCAAGGGCAGCGCGCGGCCGCTCCTGCGGGGGCCGGCCGCGGCCTTCGTCTTCGTCTTCCGCGGCTCGCCCCTCTTCATCCAGTTCTTCTTCGCCTACGAGGCCTTCGTGCTCCTGCCCCGGGTCGGGGTCACGGTCGAGCTCGGCTTCGTCACCATCGCCGCCGAGACGCGCTGGCTGACGCGCGCCTGGGCCGGGGCGCTCATCGTCCT
>JADLCV010000076.1 GCA_020846995.1 Paracoccaceae bacterium | reverse complement strand
CGCGCCGCCGACGCTCCGCCGGCCGGCGCGGCGACGCAGGCCGGGGGGCCCGCGGAGGACGGACCGGTGCCGGCGGTTCCTCCGGGCACGCCCCCGGCCGATCGGCCGGCGGGCGCGACGGCGGGGCCGGAGGGACGGGTCCCCGCCGGTGCCGGCGGGCGCGACGGCGCGACCCCGGGGGCCGGGCGGGGAAGGGACCGGCGCCGGCGCCGGCGGACCGCACTCGGGGGCGTCCGGGTCATCGGCCGGCGGGCGCGACAGCGGGGCAAGGGGGACGAGTCTGCGCCGGGGCGTGGTGCCGGGCGAGGCTCCACAGGCCGAGGGACGGCGCAAGGGCACGGTGGCGGGGCGGGCCGGGGGCGGCCTCGCGCTCGGGCGGCGGGCGCCCCGCGTGACCTCCGCCGCGCGCCCCGGGGACATGCCGCCTGCCATCGCCGGCGCCCGGCGCCCGCGCCGGAGACGCCCCTGCCCCCCCGGGGAGGGGAACGGGCTCCCCTCCGCGCCTTCAGGATACCCCGGGAACGACCGACAGGGTGCCGGGGGCGTGGCCCTCGCCCGCGCCCCGCGGGCGGCCTGGCCGGCGACGCGGGGGGGGCATCAAGCCCGTTCCCACGGCCCCGGCGCTCGCTTAGGCTGGCCGGCACCCGCCCCTTCGCCGGGATGTCCGCACATGCCGCCCAAGGCCGCCGCCGACGACTTTCCCGGCCGCTTCCGCGAGATCCTCTCTGATCCCCTGAACCTCCTCGTCCGCCGCGTGCCGGAGGCCGGGACCGTCGCCGGCGGGCTCGTCGTCCTCCACAACGGCCACCGTGTCCCGATCGCCGGCGCCGGCGCCTACTTCGGCGGCTTCGCCGAGATCCTGCGTCTCAACCGCGGCGTCCACGAGCCCCTCGAGGAGTTCGCCTTCCAGGCGCTCCTCGCCCGCCTTGCCCCGGCCCCGGCGATGCTCGAGCTTGGCGCCTACTGGGGGCACTACTCGATGTGGCTGCTCCAGGCCCGCCCCGGCGCGGCCGTCCACCTCGTCGAGCCCGAGGCCGCCCATCTTGCCGCCGGGGAGGCGAACTTCGCCCGTCACGGCTACCGCGGCCGCTTCATCCGGGACGCCGTCGCCCCCGGCCGCTTCGGCGTCGACCGCTTCCTCGCGGCGGCGGGGATCGCGGGCCTCGACATCCTCCACTGCGACATCCAGGGCCACGAGGTGGCGATGCTCGATGGCGCCGGGGACGCCCTCGCCCGCCACCGCATCGGCCATCTCTTCGTCTCGACCCACTCCCAGGCCCTCCACCATGCGGTCGCGGCGCGGCTCACCGCGGCGGGCTACCGCATCGAGGCCTCGGCCGACTTCGACCACGAGACGACAAGCTACGACGGCTTCCTTCTTGCCGTCGCCCCCGACCGGCCGCGGGTGATGCCGGCGGCCCGTCCCATGGGGCGGAGCGAACTCGCCGCGGCCGACCCCCGGGCGGTCCTCGCGCGGCTCGCGGCACTGGCCCCGGGCTGAGGGGCAGGGGGGCCGGGGGCGGTGCGGCGGGGTCCGGCTTGACGGCGGCCCGCTCCCGCGGCAGGGCTCGGCGCGGGGGCAAGGGTGGGAGGGGACGATGCCGCCGCTGACCTGCTTCAAGGCCTACGACATCCGCGGCACGCTCGGGCAGAACCTCGACGAGGGCATCGCCCGGCGCATCGGCCGGGCCTTCGCCGAGACCCTCGCCGCCCGCCGCGTCGTCCTCGGCCGCGACGGCCGCGCCTCCTCGGCCGGGCTCGCCGACGCCGTGGCCGGGGGGATGATGGCGGCGGGGGTCGAGGTCCTCGACCTCGGCCTCGCCGGCACCGAGGAGATGTATTTCGCCGTCTCCCACCTCGAGGCCTGCGGCGGCATCACCGTCACCGCCTCGCACAACCCGATCTCCGACAACGGCATGAAGCTCGTCGGCCGGGGCTCGGCCCCGCTCGATCCCGCGAGCGGGCTCGCGGCGGTGCGGGCGCTGGCCGAAGCCGGCGCCTTCGCCCCCGCCCGCGCCGGTGGCGGCCGCCGGGACGTCGCCGCGGCGGCGCGGGCGGCCTATGTCGGGCGCGTCTGCGACTTCGTCACCCCGGCGGCGCTCGCCCCGCTCGTCATCCTCGTCAATGCCGGCAACGGCGCCGCCGGGCCGACCTTCGATGCGATCGCGGCCGAGCTTCTCCGCCGCGGCGCCCCGCTTGCCTTCCGGCGCCTGAACCACGACCCCGACCCGACCTTTCCGAACGGCATCCCGAACCCCCTCCTGCAGGAGAACCAGCCGCCGACCGCCACCGCCGTGCGCGCCGCGGGGGCCGATTTCGGCGTCGCCTGGGACGGCGACTTCGACCGCTGCTTCCTTTTCGACCACGAGGGCCGCTTCGTCCCCGGCGAATACATCGTCGGCCTCCTGGCCGAGGCCTTCCTTGCCCGCGAGCCCGGCGCCACCGTCGTCCACGACCCCCGCGTGGTCTGGAACACGCTCGACATCGTCGCCCGCATGGGCGGGCGGGCCACGGCCTCGCGCACGGGCCATGCCTTCCTCAAGGCGGCGATGCGGGCGGCGGGCGCCGTCTACGGCGGCGAGATGTCGGCCCACCACTACTTCCGCGACTTCGTCCACTGCGATTCGGGCATGATCCCGTGGCTGCTCGTGGCCGAGCTCGTGAGCCGGCGCGGCCACCCCCTTGCCGATCTCGTCGCCGAGCGCCGCGCCCGCTTCCCCTCCTCGGGCGAGATCAACTTCCGCCTGGCCGATCCCGCCGCGGCGATGGCCCGCGTCGCCGCCGCGCTCGAGGCCGAGGCGGTGGCCCGCGACCGCACCGACGGGCTCTCGCTCTCCTTCGCCGACTGGCGCTTCAACCTCAGGGCCTCGAACACCGAGCCCCTGGTGCGCCTCAATGTCGAGGCCCGCGATTCGGCCGCCCTCGTCGAGGCCGGGGTCGCCCGCATCCGGGCGCTGCTCGGGGTCTGAGCGCCGCCCGCCCGCCCGCGCGCCCCGGGGGGCGTCAGGGCGTGCGCTCGTACCAGTCGTCCCACTGCGCTTCGGTGCGCCGGTAGCCCCGGCCTTCGAGCAGGCGGCGGATGTCCTCGCGCCGGGGGCCATGGTTGTGCTCGACCGTGATCAGGCGGACGTTCCAGCGCTCGAAGGGAAAGCCCGCGAGGATGTCGTATTCGCTGCCCTCGGTATCGACGCTGAGGTAGTCGATGTCGCGCGGCGCGCCGAGGCGGGTGAGCAGGTCGTGGAGCGATTCGGTCTTCAGCCGGATCACCCGGCCGTCGCTGCGGTAGGCCGCCCGGCGCGCCGCGTGCATGTCCGAACCGGCGTAGTCGGCGATGGTGCCAAAGGCGTCGGCAAGGATGAACTCGACCTCGCGGCCGCTCTCGGGGCCGATGCAGGCATCGGACACCTGGCAGCGGCGGTTCCGGCGCAGTTCGGCGAAGAGCCCGGGGTTCGGCTCGACGCAGATGCCGCGCCAGCCGTAGTCGGTCTCGAGCAGCCAGCTGTTGCTGAGGAGGACGCCGTCGGTGGCGCCGAACTCCACGAAGAAGCCGCCGAGCTTGTGGCCGCTGCGCTCGAGGACCCAGAGGTCCTGGCCGAGCTGGGAGGTCGAGCGGTTGCGCGGCGGGGCGGCGGCGGAGCCCTCGGGCGGCGCCGGCGCGCGGTCGCCGAAGACCTGGCCGCGGGCGATCGACAGCCTGAGCTCCTCCTTCAGCAGGTCGATCTCGGTGCGCATCATGGCGACGCGGGCGGCGTGGTCGGCCGGGTCCTTGGCGATGCCCCAGAGTTCGGCGTCAAGCTCGCGCGCCGCGTCGGGCAGGAGGCCGAGGCGCGCGAGTTCCCGCAGGCGCCGGGTCCGGGCCAGCAGCGTCACGTCGGAGCGCGGCTCGACCAGCCCGATCGCGGCGTCGAAATGGCGCCCCGCCACCTCGGCCTCGTCGAGGCAGGCGGCGATCCGGCCGAGGCTGTTCGTGGCCGCCGACAGGAGGACGCGCGCGGCGATGCGCCGGTCGGCGCCCCACTCGAGCGCCTGGAGCGCGAACCGGCGTGCCTCCTCGGCCGTGCCGGCGTGGCTCAGGGCGGCGGCGACGAGAAGGGCGATCTTGGCGCGGTCGGGGTCGCGGGCGATCTCCTCGGGCGGCAGCGCGGCAAGGGTGTCCCAGGCGGCATACTGCCATTTCGTCCGGCAGGCCTCGAGAAGCCCGGTGTCGTGGAACAGCGCCGGGGCGGAGGCGGGCGGCGCCAGCGCCGGAACCGGCGCCTTCCTGCCCGCGCGCTTGCCCCCTTCGGGCCTCTCGCGGCCGTCGCGGCGCTCGTCCTTGCGCCTCTCCTTGCGCGTCAAAGCCCGGCTTCCCGCAGCAGAAGGTCCTTCAGGAGGGCGATCTGGCCCTCGGCGCGGCGGAGGTCGTCGCGGGCGAGCGCGCGCTTGTGCTCGAGTTCGCGCGCCCGCAGCCGCTGCTTCTCGGTCTCGGCCGCGACCTCGGCCGCCCGCGCCGCCGCCGCGCTCGTCTGCTCGGCAAGCTTCTGCGCCGCCTGTCCGGCCGCCGCCTCGAGTTCGGCGATGCGCTTGCCGCGCCCGTCGCTGCGGCTCGCGAGCTCGGCATGGGCCCTGGCGGCCTCGGCGAGCCTGGCCTCGGCGGCGGCGAGGGCGTCGG
>JADLCV010000075.1 GCA_020846995.1 Paracoccaceae bacterium | reverse complement strand
CCCGCCGCCGCCCGCGGCAGCGCCGGGCCGTCCGGGCGTCGAAGCGACATCGTGGAAAATCCGTGCAATCGTTTGTCCAGACTCTATCGCACCAAGTTCATGCCCCGTCAACAGGCCCTTGCCCGTGCCCGGCCCCGGGATCTCCGGGAGACCCATCGCGAGGATGGAAAACGTTTGCGGATGTGCTAGGGTGGGGTTGTGCTAAGGGTGCGGATGTGCCCGGGGAAGTCGGGGCAAACGCGAGGGGGAAGGGGCCGTGACGAGAAAGCGGGTTACCCTTCGCGACGTCGCCGCGGCGGCAGGGGTCCATGCCTCGACGGTCTCGCGCGCGCTCGACCCCCGGACCCGCGCCCGCGTCAATGCGGCGGTCGTGCAGCGCGTCGTCGAGATCAGCGAGCGCCTCGGCTACCGCCCCAACGCCGCCGCCTACTCGCTGCGCACCAGCCGCAGCCGGACGATCGGCGTCATCGTCCCCGACATCGAGAACCCGATCTTTCCGCCCATGGTCCGCGGCGTCGAGCGCACGCTTCTTGCCCATGGCTACTATGCCATCCTCGGCAACACCGACGGCGACCAGGCACGCGAGCACATGCTCGTCAAGGGCTTCACCGCCCGCGGCATCGACGGGCTGGTGCTGGCGAGCGTCAACCGCGAGGACCGGGTGGCCCGCGACGCCGCCCTCGGCGGCACCCCGGTCGTGACCGTCAACCGCCGCCTCGACGATCCCACCGTCAGTTCCGTCGTGCACATGGAAGACAGCGGGGTCCTGCGGGCGCTCACCCATCTCGTCTCGCTCGGGCACCGCCGCATCGCCGTCATCGCCGGGCCCCAGGACACCTCGACCGGGGCCGAGCGGCTCGAATCCTTCCTGCGCCACCGCGAGACGCTCGGCATTGCCGACGATCCCCGCCTGATCGCTTTCGCCGGCGCCTATTCGGAGGGCGAGGGCGAGCGCTGCCTCGAGGAGCTGATCGTCCGCCGGGCCCCCTTCACGGCGATCTTCTGCGCCAACGACCGCCTTGCCATCGGCGCCCTCGCGGCGCTCGGCCGCCGCAACGTCGCCTGCCCAGGGGACGTCTCGGTCGTCGGCTACAACGACATGCCGATGGTGGACCGCATCCACCCGCCGCTGACGACGGTGCGGGTTCAGCAATACCAGATGGGTGTCGAGGCCGCGGCGATCCTCCTCGCGATGATCGACGGCGCGGGCGAGGCGCGCCACGCCGTCCTGCCGGTCGAACTCGTGATCCGGGGTTCGACGCGCGCCCTCGCCGCGGCCGAGGCCGGTTAGCGCAAACAGGTCGCAGGACGCGAGCCAGGGCTTGCAGTGGCCGCGGGATCGGTTGCAAGAGAGTCGCGCCACCCACCGGCAGACCTCATGGAGCCCCCGCATGACTCCCTCCGAGACCTGGGTCGCGGCCGTGGCCGCCCGCTGCCGGCCCGCGCAGGTGCATTGGTGCGACGGCTCCGAGGCCGAGTATCGCTCGCTCTGCGCGACGCTCGTCGCCCAGGGCACGATGATGCCGCTCGACCCGGTGCGGCGCCCCCGCAGCTTTCTCGCCCGCTCGACGCCCGACGACGTCGCCCGCCTCGAGCACCGGACCTTTGTCTGCCCGGCCACCGAGAAGGAGGCCGGCCCGACCAACAACTGGCGCGAGCCCCGGGCGATGCGGGCCGAACTCGAGACGCTGCTCGCGGGCTCGATGGCGGGGCGGACGATGTATGTCATCCCCTTCGTGATGGCCGGCGGCACGCCGATCGAGATGTTCGGGATCCAGGTGACCGATTCGGCCTATGTCGCGGCCAGCATGCACCTCATGGCGCGGGTCGGCGCCGACGTCCTCGCCCGCATGCCGCAGGACGATTTCCTGCGCTGCACCCACTCGGTCGGTGCCCCGCTCGCCCCGGGCGAGCCCTCGGCGGCCTGGCCCTGCAGCGCGACCAAGTACATCGCCCACTTCCCCGAGGACGGCGAGGTCATCTCCTACGGCTCGGGCTATGGCGGCAACGCGCTCCTCGGCAAGAAATGCGTGGCCCTGCGCCTTGCCACCGTGCGCGGGCGCAGGGACGGTTGGCTCGCCGAGCACATGCTGGTCGTCGGGCTCGAGAGCCCGGAGGGCGAGAAGACCTATGTCGCCGCGGCCTTTCCCTCGGCCTGCGGCAAGACCAACTTCGCCATGGTCCGCCCGCCCGCCGACATGCCGGGCTGGAAGGTCCACACCATCGGCGACGACATCGCCTGGCTCTTTCCCGGCCGTGCCGGGGAACTGCGCGCCGTCAACCCCGAGACCGGCTTCTTCGGCGTCGCCCCGGGGACCAGCGCCGCGACCAATGCGGTGGCCATGGACATGGTCGGCCATGACTGCATCTTCACCAACTGCGCCCTGACCGAGGAGGGCGACGTCTGGTGGGAAGGGATGACCCCGACGCCGCCCGAACGCCTGACCGACTGGCAGGGCCGGCCGTGGGTGCCGGGCTGCGGCCGCCCCGCCGCCCCCCCCAACGCCCGCTTCACCGTCCGGGTCACGAACTGCCGCTCGCTCGATCCGGCCTGGCGCGACCCCGAGGGCGTGCCCCTGAGCGCGATCGTCTTCGGGGCCCGGATCGGGCGCACTTTCCCGCTCGTCTTCCAGGCCCGCGACTGGGAGGAGGGCATCCTCTGGGCGGCGACGATGTCGTCGGAGGCGACGGCGGCGGCCGAGGGCCAGGCCCAGCTCCGGCGCGACCCCTTCGCGATGCTGCCCTTCTGCGGCTATGCCATCACCGACTACTTCGCCCACTGGCTGGCCTTCCGGGAAAGGCTCGGCGCCGTGCCGCCGATCTTCCGCGTCAACTGGTTCCGCCGCGATGCCGGGGGCCGCTTCCTGTGGCCGGGGTTCCGCGAGAACACGCGCGTCCTGCGCTGGATCGTCGAGCGCGCCCGCGGGCGCGGCGGCGCGACCGAGGGCGCGCTCGGGTTCGTTCCGGCACTCGCCGACCTCGCGGGGGCCGAGCGGGTGACCGACCCTGGCCGCTTCGCGCAGGTGATGGCCATGGATCCGGGCGAACTGCGGCCCGAGTTCGCAGCCCAGAAGGCCTATCTCGAGAGCCTCGGCCGCGGGGTCCCGCCGGAACTCCAGGACCGCATCGAGAGCCTCGCCGGGCGCCTCGCGTAGGACCCGGGGCAGGGCAGGCGCCCGCCGCGCGATGCCTGCGGCGCAGGGCGCGCGCGGGGGCCGGCCGGCGACCGTATCCGGGGACACGCAGCCGGCGGACGCAAGACGGCACGGATCCCGAAGCCCGGTGCCGCGGGTGGTGCCGGGGGTGATGCCGGCCGCGGCCGCGAGCGCTGCGCCGGGGGCTTCCCCGCCGTCCTCGCCCTTGCCGCAACCGTCGCCTTCCGGCCCTGACGGTCAGGGAACGGGAGCCTCGGCCGCGTCCTCGCCGAGGAGCCGGCGCACGGCGGCCGCGACCGCCGCGGGGGTGATGCCGAAGTGG
>JADLCV010000074.1 GCA_020846995.1 Paracoccaceae bacterium | reverse complement strand
GCGCCCTGCGGCCGGCGCCGGCGGGCCGGGGCGGGCCGCGTCAGGGCGCCGAGGGAAAGCGGCGGCGGGCCTCGGCGGCGTCGTAGCGGCCGAGGCGGACGTCCTCGGCCACCGCCGCGGGATCACGGCGGGCGGGGTCGCCGTAGCCGCCCCCGCCGGGCGTGCGGACGCGGACGCGGTCGCCGGGGACGAGCGGGATGTCCTGGGCCTTGGAGAGGTGCTCGGGCACGAGGACGCGCTCGCCGCGCCGGATCTCGACCCGGTTCACGCCCCCGTCCTCGCCGCCGAGCGCGCCCTGCGGGCCGACGCGGCCGTGGTCCATCACGAACGAGGCGCGGGCATCGCCGCGCAGGAGCTCGACCTCGTAGTCGACCCCGAAGCCGCCGCGGTGCATCCCCGCCCCGCCCGAGCCCTCGTGAAGGGCATAGCGGCGATAGAGCACGGGGAAGCGCTGCTCCATGATCTCGACCGGCGGCGCCTTGGAGATGCCGATCGTCGAGCAGCCGTTCGAGAGCCCGTCGTGGTCGGCATTGCCGCCGTAGCCGCCGCCCGAGATCTGGTACATGACGTAGTCGCGCCCGGTCTCGGGGTCGTGGCCGCCGAGGGCGAAGTTGCCCGAGGTGCCGGCAGGCGCCGCCGGCACCAGCCCCGGCAGGGGCTGGACGAGGGCCGCGAAGACCGCCTCGGCGATGCGCTGGCTGACCTCGGCCGCGCAGCCCGACACCGGGCGGGGATAGCGGGCGTCAAGGAAGGTGCCCTCGATCCCCTCCACCGCGAGCGGCGCGAAGGCACCGGCGGAAAGGGGCACGTCGGGAAAGACGTGGCGGACGGCGAGGTAGACCGAGGAGAGCGTGGTCGCGCGGACCGAGTTCATGGGCCCCGCGCAGGGCGGCGACGATCCGGTGAAGTCGAAGACGAGCCCGTCGCCCGCGCGGCGGACCTCGAGGGCAATCGTCAGGGGCGCGTTCACGACCCCGTCGCTGTCGATCATGGCCGTGGCCCGCCAGCGCCCCGCGGGCATGCGCGCGATCTCGGCCCGCATCTGGCGCTCGGCCAGCCCGCGCATCTCGGCGATGGCGGCGCCGACCACCTCCTCGCCCCAGCGGTCGAGAAGGCGGCCGAGCCGGTCCTCGCCGACCAGAAGGGCCGCGGCCTGGGCGCGGACGTCGCCGATGCGCTGGTCGGCGACGCGGATGTTCGAGCAGATCACCTGCCAGAGCTCACGGTCCATGACCCCGCGCTTGTAGAGCCTGACCGGCGGCAGCCGCAGCCCCTCCTGCTCGACGGCGACAGCGGTGGCCGAGAAGCCGCCCGGCACCATGCCGCCGGTGTCCGGCCAGTGGCCGGTGTTCGACAGCCAGCAGAAGATCCGCCCCCCCCGCCAGACCGGCATGGCGAAGCGGACGTCCATGAGGTGGGTGCCGCCGAGGTAGGGATCGTTGACGATGTAGATGTCGCCCTCCTCGGGGGCCGCCGTCTCGCCCTCGGCGATGCGGGCGAGGATGTGGCGGGTCGAGAACATCATGGTGCCGACGAAGACCGGCAGGCCGCGCGCGCCCTGGGCGATCAGGGCCCCGTCGCGGGCGTCGTAGATGCCGTCGGAGCGGTCGTCGGCCTCGGCGATCACGGGCGAGAAGGCGGCGCGCGAGAAGGCGAGGTCCATCTCGTCGCAGACCTGCTGCAGCTGGGCCTGGATGACGGCGAGGGTGACGGGGTCGATCATGGAGAGACCTCGACGACGAGATTGCCCGCGGCGTCGGCGGCCATGCGGTCGCCGGGCTCGAGCAGGACGGTGCTGTCCATCTGCTCGATCACCGCCGGGCCGGCGAGGCGGACGCCCGCGGGCAGGTGGTCGCGCCAGTAGACGGGGGTGTCGTGCCAGCCCTCGAACCACACCGGCCGGCGGCCGGTCGCGGCGTCGGCAAGCGTCCCCCGCCGCAGCCCGGGATCGAGGAGCCGCGTGAGATCGACCGGGGGACGGGTGGCGATGACCGAGCAGGCGAGGTTGACGAGGCCGGGGCGGATCTCGGGCAGGCGGACGCGGAAGCGCGCGAGGTAGGCGGCCTCGAAGGCCGCCTGCAACTCCTCGCGCGTCGGCCGCGGGTGCGCCAGCGGCACGCGCAGGAGGTGGGTCTGGCCGAGGAACTGCATGTCGGCCCAGAACTCGGCCCGGACGGCGGCGACGGCGACGGTTTCGGCGGCGACGAGGGCGCGACCCTCGGCCTCCTGGGCGGCGAGGATGGCATGGACGGAGTCCATGTCGGCCGCGTCGAGCGGCCGGCCGACGCTCCTCAGGAAGTCGTGGCGAAGATCGGCGACGACACAGCCGAGGGCGTTGGTCAGCCCCGGCCGGGCCGGGACGAGGACCCGCGGGATCGCGAGTTCGCGCGCGAGCGCGCTCGCGTGAAGGGGCCCCGCGCCGCCGAAGGCGAAGAGCGCGAAGTCGCGCGGGTCGGCCCCGAGCGAGACCGAGACCATGCGCATCGCGCCCGCCATGTGGGTGTTGGCCAGCCGCACCACCGCCGCCGCCGCGGCCTCGACGCCAAGCCCGAGGGGGGCTGCGATCTGGCGGGCGATGGCCTCGCGGGCGGCGGCGGCGGCGCGGCCGAAGCGGTCGGGCGGCAGCCGGCCGAGGATCAGGTTCGCGTCCGCGAGCGTCGCCCGCTCGCCGCCCAGCCCGTAGCAGACCGGCCCGGGGTCGGCGCCCGCGCTTTCGGGCCCGACGCGGAGAAGCCCGCCGGCATCGACGCGCGCGAGCGAGCCGCCGCCGGCGCCGACGCTCCGGACATCGACCATGGGGACGTGGATCGGCATCGCATAGTCGATCTCGATCTCGTTCGAGACCGGGGCGACGCCGCCGCGGATCAGCGCGACATCGGTCGAGGTGCCGCCCATGTCGCAGGTGATGAGGTCGGGCATGCCCGCCGCCCGCCCGGTCACGACCGCCGCCATCACCCCCGAGGCCGGCCCCGACATCACCGTCTTGACCGCCTCGCGCCCGACCGCGCGGGCCGAGACCATGCCGCCGTTGCCGTTCATCACCAGGAGGTCGCGGCCGTAGCCGCGGGCCGCGAGCCCGTCGGCGAGGCGGCCGACATAGCGCTCGAGCACGGGGCGGACGGCGGCGTTGACGGCGGCCGTCACCCCGCGCTCGTATTCGCGGCTTTCCGAGAGGAGCGCGTGGCCCATGGTGATCCAGGGCGTCGGCCACATCAGGGCGGCGATGGCGGCGGCGCGAAGCTCGTGGTCGGGGTTGGCGTAGGCATGGAGGAAGTGGATCACGAGGCTCTCGCAGCCCGCCTCAAGGAGGCGCGCGAGGGCCGCCCTGACGCCCTCCTCGTCGAGGGGAAGGACGACGCGGCCGCGGGCGTCCATGCGCTCGGCGACCTCGAGGCGGAGGTCGCGGGGAATGACGGGGACGAAGCGGCCGGTCATCCCGTAGGGGCGCGGCCGGGTGCGCCGGCCCAGCTCGAGGATGTCGCGGAAACCCGCCGTGGTCAGAAGCCCGGTGCGGGCGAGGCGGCGCTCGAGGACGGCGTTGGTCGTCGTCGTGGTGCCGTGGACGACGAGGCCGACGCGGGCGAGCTCGGCCCCCGCCGCGGCAAAGGCCGCGAGCACGCCCCCGGCCTGGTTCGGAAGCGTCGTCGGCACCTTGGCAAGCTGCACCGCGCCGGTCGCGGGATCGCAGAGGCAGAGATCGGTGAAGGTGCCGCCCACGTCGACACCGGCGACGAGCCCGGTCATTCACACCCCCACATGGGCCGCGACCTGCGGCGCATCGGCGGCCAGCCCGGCCGCCGCCACCGTCTCGACCACCCGTCCCCGGGTGACGAAGGCAAGCCCGTCGGCGACGGCGAGCGCCGTCTCGACCCGCTGCTCGACCAGCACCACGGCGACCCCCGCCGCCCGGAGCCGCAGGACGCTGTCGCGGACGAGCGCGATCATCGACGGCTGGAGGCCCTCGGTCGGCTCGTCGAGGAGGAGCACCGAGGGCTCGAGGCAGAGGGCCCGCGCGATCGCGAGCATCTGCTGCTCGCCCCCCGACAGGGTCGCCGCGACCTGGCCCAGCCGCTCGCCGAGGCGGGGAAAGAGGTCGAGGACGCGGGCCCGCACGGCCGCGCCGCGGCGGCGCGCGAGAAGCCCGATCTCGAGGTTCTCGGCCACCGTCAGGGGGCCGAAGAGCCGCCGCCCCTGGGGGACATAGCCGATGCCGCGGCGGGCGACCTCGTGGGCCGGCAGGCGGTCGATCGCGGCCCCGCCCAGCCGGATGCTGCCGGCGGCCAGCGGCACAAGCCCCATGATGGCGCGCACGAGCGTCGTCTTGCCGGCGCCGTTGCGGCCCATGACGCAGGTCACCCGCCCCGCCGGGGCGTCGAGGTCGATCCCGTGGAGGACCGCGACCCCGCCGTAGCCCGCCCTGACGCCCCGAAGCTCGAGCATTCAGCCCCCGAGATAGGCGGCCTGCACCGCCCGGTTGGCGCGGATCGCCGCCGGCGTGCCGGTGGCGAGCACGCGCCCCGCCTCGAGCACGGTGATCCGCGCCGCAAGGTCCATCACCACCTCCATGTTGTGCTCGATGAGGAGCACCGCGGTCGCCGGCACGAGCCCCCGGACGAGCGCCTTGAAGCCCTGGATCTCGCCCGTCGCAAGCCCTTGCGTCGGCTCGTCGAGGATCAGCACGCGGGGGGCGAGGGCGAGGCCCATGGCGACCTCGAGCAGGCGCTGGTGGCCGTAGGAGAGGGTGCCGGCCGGCTCTCCCGCGCGCTCGGCGAGCCCGACGCGACCGAGCACGGCCATCACCTCGGCGCCGAGGTCGGCCGCGCCGCGCGACTGGACGGCGAGGGCGACGTTGTCGAAGACCGCGAGCCGGGCGAAGACCGAGGTGATCTGGAAGGTATAGGCGATCCCCGCCCGCGCCCGCCGGTGCGCGGGCAGGCGGGTGATGTCGCGCCCCCCCAGCGTGACCCGGCCCCCCTGGGCCGCGAGCCGCCCGCAGAGAAGCCCCACGAGCGTCGTCTTGCCCGCCCCGTTGGGGCCGATGAGGGCGTGGATCTCGCCCGCGCCGAGGTCGAAGTCGACGCCGTCGACGGCCCGCAGCCCGCCGAAGTGGCAGACGAGCCCGCGGGCGGCAAGGAGGCTCACGCGAGCCACCGCAGCGCCCGCGCCCGCGCCCGGAGGGTGCCGAGGATCCCGCGGGGGGCGAAGAGGATGAGAAGGACGAGCGCCACCCCGACGACGAGGAGCTGGGCCGAGGTCAGCGCCCCCGAGAGGTCGATGAGGTAGAACATGACCAGCGCCCCCGCGAAGGGGCCCAGCACCGTTCCCGCCCCGCCGAGAAGGACGTAGAGGAGCGGCAGGATCGAATACTGGATGGCGGCGAAGCTCGCCCCGACATAGCCGAAGAGAAGCGCGTAGGCCGCCCCCGCCGCCCCGGCATGAAGCCCCGACAGGACCAGGGCCGCGAGCTTGACCGCGAAGGGGTTGAAGCCCAGCATCCGCGCCCGCTCGTCGTTCTCGCGCATCGCCACCATGAGGCGGCCGAAGCGCGAGCGCACGAGCGCGAGGTTGGCCATGACGGCGGCGGCGAAAAGCGCGAAGGCGGCGCCATAGCGCGGGCCGGGCTGGCTGAGGTCGAGCCCGAGGACGAGGCGGTCGGCGCCCTGGAGCACGAAGCCCTCGTCGCCGCCGGTCCAGTCGCCGAGGTAGAGCACGGCGAGATAGCCCGCCTGGGCGAACATGAGCGTCACGATCATGAACGACACCCCCGCCGTGCGCAGGGCGAGAAGCCCGATCGCCCCCGCCGCGACCCCCCCGGCCAGAAGCCCCGCCGCGGCCGCCAGCCCGGGCGCAAGCCCGAGAAGGGCGATCCCGAGCCCGGTCGCGTAGAGCCCGGCGGCGAAGAAGAGCGCGTGCCCGAGGCTGAGGAGCCCGGTGTAGCCGAAGGCGAGGTTGTAGCCCATGGCGAAGACCGCGAGCACCATGACGCGCGCGAGGT
>JADLCV010000073.1 GCA_020846995.1 Paracoccaceae bacterium | reverse complement strand
GCGACGCCCTCGGCCCTCCTCCGGACGGAGAGGCAGCATGACGCCCCGCCCCGCCCGTCCACCCTGCACCCGGCGGCGGCGCCCGGCCCCCCGGACCGCCAGCCGTGCCGGCGGCGCGCCCACCGGGCGGAACGGCCCTCCCGCGGGGCCTGCCGACGATCCCGCGGCGCGTCCCGTCGACCGCCCGGGCAGGGCTGCGGATCATCGGCCCGACAGGGAGGGCGCGGCCGCGACCCCGCCGGTCGGGCGGCGCCGCGACCCGGCCGCCGGCCCTCGCCCGACGCCCGCCCGCCACCTTGCGCCCCGCCCCGCCGGGCGCCACGGCAACCCTTTCCCGTCCCCAGCCCGCGCCCCCCGCGCGATCCCAACCGGAGGCCGACCATGACCCAGTCATCCCCACGCTTCGGACGCCGCCCGTTCCTTGCCGGCCTCGCGGCCAGCGCCGCGATCCCCCTCTCGGCCGCTCCCGGCCGCCTCCTCGCCGAGACGCCCCGGGCCGGCGGCATCCTGACCACGCCCGCCTCGCCCGCGCCCAAGGTGCTGAACGCGGCCATCTCGACCGCCGGCCCCGAAAGCTTCATCGGGCCCAAGCTCTTCGACGGCCTGCTCGGCTACGACTCCGGGCTCGTCCCGCGCGGCCAGCCAGCCACCGGCTGGGAGATGTCGGCCGACGGCACCCGCGTCGCCTTCCGGCTCCGCAAGGGCGTCAGGTGGCACGACGGCACGCCCTTCAGCAGGCGCGACGTGGCCTTCACCTTCCTCGAGGTCCTGAAGAAGATCCACGGCCGCGGCAAGACCACCTTCTCGGGCCTCGTCGATGTCGAGCCGCCCGACGCGCTCACCGCCGTCTTCGTGCTCGCCAGGCCCAACCCGGCGATGGTGCGCGCGCGCGACAGCCGCGAGAGCCCGGTCCTGCCCGCCCGTCTCCACGAAGGCACCGACATCCCGGCCAACCCCGCCAACCCCGCCCCCTTGGGAACGGGGCCCTTCCGCCTCGCCGAATACGAGGTCGGCTCGCATCTCGTGCTGGAGAGGAACACCGACTACTGGGACGCGGGCTATCCCCTCCACGCTCAGCGTCGTCATCCTGAACTTCGTCATCGACCTGCTCTACAGGGCGCTCGATCCGCGGGTGGAGCTGGCATGAGCCGGGGATCGACGCCGGGGCGCCTTGCCCGCCATCCGAGCGGGGCGGTCGGCCTCGTCATCCTTGCCGTCGTCCTCGCCATGGCGGCGAGCGCGGGCCTTCTCTTTCCCGCCGGTCCCTGGCCCATCGCCGGGGCGCCGCGCACCTGGCCCGGCGCCGATCCGGCCTTTCCTCTCGGCACCGACGCCCTCGGCCGCGACCTCCTCGCGGCTGTCTTCTACGGCTCGCGGGTCTCGCTCATGGTCGGCGCGGCGGCGGCCCTCGTGGCACTTCTCGCCGGAACGACGGTCGGGGCGGTCGCTGGGCAGTACGGCGGGCGCACCGACGACGTGCTGATGCGGCTGACCGACGCCATGCAGACGATCCCCTCCTTCCTCGCCGCCGTCGCCATCGTCGGCGTCGTCGGGGCCTCGCTGACGACCATCATCGCCGCCATCGCCATCGTCTCCTGGCCGATGATCGCACGGCTGGTCCGGGCCGACTTCCTGCGCCTGCGCACCTACGACTTCGTCCAGAGCTGCAAGATCATCGGCATGTCCGACCGCAGCATCATCGTCGGCCAGATCCTGCCCAACTGCCTCGCGCCGATCATCGTCTCGGCCTCGGTCCTCGTCGCCACTGCGATCATCACCGAGGCGAGCCTGTCCTTCCTCGGCCTCGGCGACCCCAACGTCATGAACTGGGGCACGATCCTCGGCATCGGCCGGCAGGAACTGCGCACGGGCTGGTACATGACGGCCTTTCCGGCCGGGGCGCTGGTCGTGACGGTGCTGGCGCTGAGCCTGATCGGCGACGCCCTGAACGACGTCCTGAACCCGCGCCTGAAGGAGCGGCCGTGACCACCCCGCTCCTTGCCGTCGAGGGGCCGGAGATCCTGGCCGTTCCCGGCGTGGCGATCGTGGTGGGGGTCGACCTCACCCTCCGGCGCGGCGAGACGGTCGGCCTCGTGGGCGAGAGCGGCTGCGGCAAGTCGCTGACGGCGCTCGCGATCATGCGCCTGCTGGCGGGCGGGCCGACGATCACCGGGGGGCGCATCGCGCTCGATGGCACGGACCTCGTGCAGCTGCACGAGGCGGCCATGCGCCGCCTTTGCGGCCACCGCATGGCGATGATCTACCAGGAGCCGCTCGCGGCCCTGAACCCGGTGATGACGGTCGGGGCGCAGATCGTCGAGGTGCCGCGGTCCCACCGCGACATGGGCCGCGCCGCCGCCCGCGCCCGCGCCGTCGAGCTTCTCGCCATGGTGCGCATCCCCGACCCCGCCCGGCGCATCGACCACTACCCCCACCGCCTCCCGGGCGGCATGCGCCAGCGTGTGGTCATCGCCATGGCGCTTGCCTGCACCCCCGCCCTCCTCATCGCCGACGAACCCGCGACCGCGCTCGACGTCACCGTCCAGGCCCAGATCCTGGGGCTGGCCAAGCAACTCCAGCGCGAGGCGAACCTCGGCCTCCTGCTCATCACCCACGACCTCGGCGTCGTCCGGCCGGTCGCCGACCGGGTGGTGGTGATGCATGCCGGAGCAGCGGTCGAGGAAGGGCCGGTCGCGGCCCTGCTCGACGGCCCCCGCCTTCCCTACACCGCCGGGCTGATCGCGGCCCGCCGTCACGGCAGCTTCGCATCGGGCGGGCACCGGCTCGAGGAGATCGCGGGCGCCGTCCCCGCCCCCGGAGAGCGCCCGGCCGGATGCCTCTTCGCGCCCCGCTGCCCGCGCGCGGCCGACGGCTGCCGCGCGCTTCGCCCCGCGCTCGTCCGGGTCCCGGGCGGCCGGGCCCTGCGCTGCCATCAGCCTCGGGCCGGGGGGCTCGCGGCATGACCGAGGTGCTGCGGATCGACGCGCTCGAGCTTCACCACGTCACGGCGCGCGGGCGGCTGCGGGCGGTGGACGGGGTCACGCTGGCCATCGCGCGTGGCGAGACGCTCGGCCTTGTCGGCGAGAGCGGCCGCGGCAAGTCGACACTCGCGCGCTGCATCGTCGGCATCAGCCGGCCGACCGCGGGCAGGCTCGCCATCGCCGGCGTCGCCCCGGGGCCGGGCCGCGCGAGCCGCCTCGCCCGCGCCCGCGCCGTGCAGAAGGTGTTCCAGGATCCGGGCGGGGCGCTCAACCCGTGCCTGACGGTCGGTCGCATCATCGAGGAGTTGTTGCGCGTCCACGGCGTCGGCAGTCGCGCCGGCCGCCGCGAGGCGGCGCTCGATCTCGCCCGCCGGGTCGGCCTCGCCGACTTCCATCTCGCCCGTCTGCCGCACGAGCTGTCGGGCGGCCAGCGCCAGCGGGTCAGCATCGCCCGGGCACTCGTGCTCCGCCCCGCCCTCCTCGTCTGCGACGAGGCGGTGTCGGCCCTCGACGTCTCGGTCCAGGCACAGGTCCTGAACCTTCTCGTCGCGCTCCAGCGCGATCTCGGGCTGACCTGTCCTTTCGTCAGCCATGACCTTGCCGTCGTCCGCTACATCGGCCACCGGATCGCGGTCATGGATCTCGGCCGCATCGTCGAGATCGGTCCGGCGACGGCGGTGTGGGAGCGCCGCGCCCATCCCTGCACCCGCGCGCTGGTCGCGGCGATCCCCGACGCGGCGGCCCGGCACGACGACGCGGCCCTCCTCGAGGGCGATGTCCCGAGCCCGCTCGACCCGCCCTCGGGCTGCGGCTTCCGCACCCGCTGCCCCTTCGCGCGCGACCGCTGCGCGAAAGGTCGGCCGCTGCTGCGCGAGCAGGGCGGGGGCCTCGCGGTCGCCTGCCACTTCGCCGAGGAGATCGCCCCCGGCGCTTCCTGACCCCTCCGCGCCGTCGCTCCGCCGGCAAGACCCCCGCCCCGCCCTCGCCCGCGCCCCACCCCGGCCAGCGCCGGGTCGGGGCTGCCGTCGATGCCCGCTCCCGCCACCGCGACGGCAAGCCGGAGGACCGCGCGCGCCACGGCCCCCCGGGGGGACGCTGCCGGCGGCGCCCGCCGGCATCAGACCGTGTCGAGGTAGAGCGCCATGCGCTCCTTGGGGGTCGTCTGGGCGATGTAGCGGATCTCCTGGCGCTTGGTCAGGATGTAGTTGTCGACGAGTTCGCCCGGCAGGATGCGGCGGGTGAGGGGGCTCGCGGCAAAGGCGTCGAGCGCCCCCTGCCACGTCAGGGGCGGCTGCGGGAGGGCGAGCGCATAGGCGTTGCCGGTCACCGGCGGCGGCGGCGCCAGCCCGTCCTCGATCCCCGCCAGCGCCGCCCCGAGGACGGCGGCGATGACGAGGTAGGGGTTGATGTCGCCGCCGGCGAGGCGATGCTCGAAGCGGCGCGCCGCCGGCGACCCCGAGGGCACGCGGATCGCCGTGGTGCGGTTCTCGTAGGCCCAGGCGATCCCGGTCGGGGCATGGGCCCCGGGCACGAAGCGGTCGTAGCTCGAGCCGTGGGGGGCGAGGAGGAGCATCTGCGCCGGCATCGCCGCGAGACAGCCGGCGATCGCCCGGCCGAGGAGCGCCGAGCCCTCCGGCCCGCCGTTGGCGAAGAGGTTCCGCCCCGCCCCGTCGGTGACCGAGACGTGGAGGTGGAAGCCGTTGCCGGCATGGGCGTCGTAGGGCTTGGCCATGAAGCTCGCGGCAAAGCCGTGGCGCCGCGCGAGCCCCTTGACCAGGAGCTTGAGGAGCCAGGCGTCGTCGGCCGCGCGGAGCGCGTCGGGCCCGTGCATGAGGTTGATCTCGAACTGCCCCGGCCCGGCCTCGGAGATCGCCGTGTCGGCGGGGATGTCCATGGCCTCGCAGGCGTCGTAGAGGTCGGTGAAGAAGCGGTCGAAGGCGTCGAGCGCGCGCAGCGCCAGCGTCTCGGCCCCGGTCCGCCGCTTGCCCGACCGCGGCGAGGGCGGCACCCGCGGCGCCCCGGCCGAATCGTCGATGAGGTAGAACTCGAGTTCGGTCGCCACCACCGGCACGAGGCCGGCCGCGGCGTAGCGGGCGACGACGGCGGCGAGGGCATGGCGAGGGTCGCCGCCGTAGGGCTCGCCGGTCTCGCGGAACATCCAGATCGGCAGGAGCGCCGTCGGCGCCTCGAGCCAGGGCATGGGCAGGAAGCCGCGTTCGGTCGGCCGCAAGACACCGTCCATGTCGCCCGAATCGAAGACGAGCGGGCTGTCCTCGATGTCCTCGCCCCAGATGTCGAGGTTGAGGACCGAGTAGGGAAAGCGCGTGCCCTCGCTGAGGATGCGGTCGGCGAAGCGGGCCGGGATGCGCTTGCCGCGGGCCTGCCCGTTGAGGTCGGCGGCGGCGACGCGGATGGTGCGCACCTCGGGGTGCGCGCGCAGCCATTCGCTCATGATCTCGCGCGAGGGGAGACACCGGGCAAGGGCTCCCGGCGGGCCAGAGCAAGCTGTGGCAGGCCGAAGGGGGGGTTGTAAAGGGCGCCCCCCGCGCCCCTCGCCCGCAGGGTGCGAGGGCTCCGGCGGCCGCACCCTACCCGGCCCTGTCACCGTTCGCCTGGCTGCGGTTCCAGCGCACCGACGACCACCACGAGACCCCGATCAGCGTCGCCCCGCCGAGGCCGGTGACGATCTCGGGGATGTGCATCAGCGACTGGGCGAACATCACCACGGCGAGGACGATGATGGCGTAGAAGGCGCCGTGCTCGAGAAAGCGGTAGTGGGCGAGGGTGCCCTTCTCGACCAGCATGATCGTCATCGAGCGGACATACATGGCCCCGATGCCGAGGCCGATGGCGATGACGAAGAGGTTCTGGCTGAGGGCGAAGGCGCCGATGACGCCGTCGAAGGAGAAGGAGGCGTCGAGGACCTCGAGATAGAGGAAGGCGCCGACCCCGCCCTTGAGCGCGCCCTGGCGGGCGGCGTCGCGGCTGTCCAGAAGCCCGCCTAGGACCTCGACGAGAAGGAAGGCGAGGAGGCCCCAGATCGCGGCGTTGACGAAGACCTCCGCGGCCGCCTCGTCAAGGAGGCGGGCAAAGCCGAGGACGATCACGAGGACGACGCCGACCTCGATGCCGCGGATGGTGGCGTAGCCGGCCATCCGCTTCTCGAGCCACTGGACCCAGTGGACGTCCTTCTCGTGGTCGAAGAAGAAGGTCAGCCCGACCATCATCAGGAAGGTGCCGCCGAAGGCCGCGATCGGCAGATGGGCCTCGCGCATGATGCGGGCGTATTCCGAGGGCTCGGTGGCGGCGAGGACGATGGCCTGCCAGGGCCCGATGCGGGCGGCGATGACGACGATCAGCAGGGGAAAGACCACCCGCATCCCGAAGACGGCGATGACGATGCCCCAGGTCAGGAAGCGGTGCTGCCACTCCGGGCGCATCTCCTTCAGCTTGTTGGCGTTGACGATGGCGTTGTCGAACGAGAGCGAGATCTCGAGCACCGCCAGCACGGCGCAGACGAGGAAGACCGTGAGGGCGCCGAGGAGGGTGCCGGTGCTCTGCCAGCCGAGCAGGGCCCCGAGGGCAAGGCCCAGGACCGTCACGATCAGGGCCCAGCGGAAGAAGTGGAAGAAACCGCCGCCTCCGGCGGTTGCGGAAGCGGCCCCGGGCAGGCTCTTGGCTGACATGGCGATGCGTGATCCTGCGGCGGATGCGCCTGCGGTGCCGACATCACGGAAGCGCCGCCACTTCCGCCAGAGGGGCCCGGTCACCGATCGCTGTCCGCGGGCGCGGACACGCGAGAAGAGATAGAGCCTCGCGCCGCCCCTGCAAGGGCCGCCGCCGCCGCCGCCGCCCGCGCCCGGGCAGTCCGTGGCCCGGGCGCCACCCCCCGGGGGGGGCGGGCGGCAGGCCCCGCCTCAGCCCGCCGTCGCCGACAGGAACTGGCGCAGCCGCTCGCTCCGGGGGCTGCCGAAGACGGCCGCGGGGGGACCCTCCTCCTCGATCCGGCCCTGGTGGAGGAACACGACATGGTCGGCAAGGTCGGCCGCGAGCTTCATGTCGTGGGTGACGAGGAGCATCGTCCGCCCCTCCTCGGCGAGGGCACGGATGACGCGCACGACCTCCTGCTCGAGTTCGGGGTCAAGGGCCGAGGTCGGCTCGTCGAAGAGGAGCGCCTTCGGCTCCATGCAGAGCGCCCGCGCGATCGCAGCCCGCTGCTGCTGGCCGCCCGACAGCGTCGCCGGCCAGGCGTCGGCCTTGTCGGCGATGCCGACCTTGGCGAGGAGCGCCCGCGCCCGCGCCTCGACCTCGGCCCGCGGCTGGCGGAGGACGGTCACCGGCGCCTCCATGACGTTCTGGAGCACCGTCATGTGGGCCCAGAGGTTGAACGACTGGAAGACCATGGCGAGGTTGGTGCGGATGCGGATGACCTGGGCGCGGTCGGCCGGGTGGCGGCCGGCGCCGGCGCCGCGCCAGCGCACCGCCTCGCCCTCGAAGCGGATCTCGCCCTGCTGGCTGTCCTCGAGCAGGTTGCAGCAGCGCAGGAGCGTCGACTTGCCCGACCCCGAGGAACCGATCAGCGCCACGACCCGGCCACGGGGGGCGGCGAGGTCCACCCCCTTGAGGACCTCGAGAGGGCCGAAGCTCTTGTGGAGGTCGCGGATCTCGATGACGGGTGCGCTCACGCGGGGGGCTCGCTGGGCCGGAGGGAGGGGCCATCTTGCACGGCCGCGGCGGCGCTTGGCAACGGGCCTCCGTCGCCTCGGCCGGGGTCCGGCAGCGGGGGCAGGAGGGGCGGCAGCGGCGGCGGCAGCGCCAGGGCGGTGTAGGCCGCTTCGGGGATGGCGACGAGGCCCCTGAGCATCAGCGCCGCGCGATCGTCGGGGACGAGCGCCGCGACCGCCTCGGCGACGGCCGCCCGCGTCGCCTCGGCGTCGGCGCCGGCGGCGGCGATCAGGGGCAGGCCGGGGGTCGGCGGGGTGCCCTCGAGGACGCGCAGGCGGGCGGCAAGCCGGGGCTCCCAGCGGGCGATGAGCGCCCAGCTGACGGCGTCGATGCCGGCAAGGTCGGCCAGCCCGGCGGCCACGGCGGCGGCCGAGGCGCGGTGCGACCCGGTCGCGAGGGCGGCGCCGAAGGCGAAGCCGGCGGCGGCGGCTTGGGCCGCGACCGCCGCCCAGCCCGACTGGCTCAGGGCGTCGTTGACGGCGAGCCGCGCCCCGGCGAAGGCGGCAAGCGGCGCGCGGAGGTCCCCGGCGCGGGCGACGAGGAGGCTGCGGTAATGCCCGGGCGGGCAGTCGGGGAGCCCGTAGTCCGGGGTCGCGACCAGCGTCACCCGCCCCGCCAGCCGGGCCCGGAAGGGCAGCCCGCAGGTCTGGGCGAGGACGAGGCGCGGATGCTCCCAGAGGGCCCAGAGGCCGGCGTCGCCGGGCCGCGCGAGCGCCGCCGGCGCGGCGATGCCGCGGCGCCCGAGCCCGGCCCGGACGAGGGCCCAGAAGCGGCGCGTGGCCGGCCGCGTCTCGGCCCGGTCATACATCGGCAGGGCGGCGACGGGGCCGCGGGCGTCAGCGCCCAAGCCGCGCCTCCACGCGCTGGCGGGCAAGCCCGCTGTCGCGGTCGGGGATGCCGAGAAGCCCCGCCACCAGGCGAAGCTCGGCGTCCTCCTCGGAACTGCGCCCGCCGTCGGCGAGCACGACCTCCCAGAGGGTCTCGAGGAGGGCGGCCCGCTCCTCGTAGGGCACGGCCTCCTTCAGCGCCCGGGTGAAGCGGACGGTGTCGGCGGCATCGGCCTCGAGCGCCTCGGCGCGGGCCCGCAGCGCCGCGGCCGCCGCCGCCCCGAGCCCGTGGCGGCGGGCGAGCACGTCGTCGATGCCCCGGGTTTCGGCGGCCTCGTAGCTGCCGTCGATGCGGGCGACGCGGACGAGGAGCGCCGCGAGCGCAAGCCGGGCATCGCCGGAGGCAAGGGTGCGGCCGGCGAGGGCGCCGTCGGCGGCGAAGCGGCGGAGGAGGGAGGCGAACATGGGCGATCCTATAGCCGATTTCCCGCCCCCGGGGAACCCGCCCGCCGATCACGGTGCGCCGGGTGGCGGCCGGGGCGGTCCCCGTCAGCCCTCGCCCGGGGGGCGCCCGAAAAGGCCCGCAAGCGCCCGGCCGACAAGCTCGCCGACGCGCGGCCGGGGCCGGGCGAGGAAGGGCAGCGGCCGGCAGACCTCGATCGCCGCCACCCCGACGCGGGCCGTCAGGGCCCCGTTCACCACCCCCTCGCCGAAGCGGCGCGAGAGTTTCGAGAGGATGCCGCCGCCGACCAGCGACGAGACGAGATCGTCGCCCGCCGCCACCGCCCCGGTCGCCACCAGATGGGTGAAGACCGCCCGCGCGATCCGCCACGACCCGAGCGCCCCGGCCCGGCCGCCGTAGATCTCGGCGATGCGGCGGATCATGCGCAGGTTGGCGGCGAGCGCCGCGGCCATGTCGGCCAGCGCCAGCGGAACCAGCGCCGTCACGGTCGCGACCTGGCGCGCCGCGCTCTCGACCTCGCTGCGGGCGGCGGCGTCGAGGGGGGCGAGAAGGTCGGTCTCGGCGGCGGCGAGGAGGGCGTCGGCGTCGAGCGTCGCCGCCGCCGTCTCGGCCAGCCGCGCCCGCGCCCAGCGCAGTTCGGGCCGGCCGCCGTAGAGCCCCTCGAGCCGGGCCACGACCGCCCGCGCGGCCGCGAGATCGGCGCCGGCGCGGGCGGTGGCGGCGGCGGCGCGGAGCGCATCGAGGCGGGCGAGGCGGGCGAACCCCGCCGCCTCGCGCAGGCCGAGGAGGAGGAGGGCGAGGGCGAATAGCCCGACGAGGAGGACGGCGAGGCCGCCGAGGAGGGTGCTGCGGGCGAGAAGGGCGGTCGCGTAGTCCCAGACCGCGAGCGCGAGGACGAAGTACGCGAGCCCCCCCGCGGCGCCCCAGAAGAGCCGGCCGAGGGCCGGGGCGGGCCGGGCCGCCGCGCGG
>JADLCV010000072.1 GCA_020846995.1 Paracoccaceae bacterium | reverse complement strand
TCCTACGCGCAATGCCGCCCGCCCTCAACCGGCCCCAGGACCCCGCGCTGCCGCGGGCGCGCCCGGCCCGCGCCCCGGGGTGCGGGGCCGTCGCCCCGCCCGGAGCCCGGGGGCGCGGGGCGCGCCCGGACCGCCCCGCGCGGGCGCCGCGTGGGCACCGGGCAGGATCCGTCCCCTGGAACCGCTCGCCCGGGTTCTTCCCCCGGGGCCGGGCTCCGGAGAACCGGCAGCGCCGGGGGGCGGCCCGCCTGTGGCCGGACGCCGCCCGCGGCTCCGGGTTGCGGCCCTCGCCCGATGGATCCCCCGCGCGCCGGCGCGAGGGGCCGCATCGCGACCTCCGTTCCCCGGGGAACGCTCCCTCCCCCTCGGCCTTCCCCCGTCGGGGCCCCGGGGCGCCGTCCGCGCCCGGGCGACTTTCCGGGCAGGGCGCCGGCCGCGGCCGGGACGGGGCGGCCGCCGGCGGCGATCGTCCCGGGCGCCGAGGGTCAGGCGAGGTGGGGGGCGAAGGCCGCGAGGGCGCGGGCGTAGACGTCGCGCTTGAAGGGCACGATGGCGGCAAGAAGCTCCGCGGCCGTCAGCCATCGCCAGGCGGAGAACTCCGGATGGGCGCCGTCGAGGCGGATGTCGGCGTCCTGCCCGGTGAAGCGCAGGAGGAACCAGCGCTGCCGCTGGCCGCGGAAGCGGCCGCCCCAGGTCGTGCCGACGAGATCCGCGGGGAGGTCGTAGGCGAGCCACCCCGGCGCCTCGGCGAGGACCTCGACGAGGGCCGCCGGCACCCCCGTCTCCTCCTCGAGTTCGCGCAGGGCGGCGGCGCGCGGGCTCTCGCCGGCGTCGATGCCGCCCTGCGGCACCTGCCAGGCGGGGCCCGCGGCATCCCGCCGCTGGCCGGCGAAGATGCGCCCCCCGCGGTCGATCAGCATGACGCCGACACCCGGCCGGTAGGGCAGGGCGGCGGCCTTTCCCGGCACCGGCGCGGCCCCCGCGCTCAGTTGCCGTTGCCGCCGAGGGCGGAATAGCCCTTGAGGATGTCGATGGCGTAGGCAAGCTGGTAGTCCTCGAGCCGCAGCCGCGCCGTCTCCTCGGCCTTCAGCTGCTCGGCCTCGAGATGCTCGCGCTCCTCGGCGGTCAGGCTGTCGTTCGTCAGGCTGCCGCGCAGGTCGGCCTCCGAGCGGATGCGCGCCGCCGCCGCCTCGGCCGCCTCGGGGTCCTGCGGGGCGGGCTGCTGGACGATGATGTCGGGGGAGACGCCGAAGGCCTGGATCGACCGCCCCGAGGGCGTGTAGTAGCGGGCCGTGGTGAGGCGGATGGCGCCGTCGCCGCGGAGCGGCATCACCGACTGGACCGTCCCCTTGCCGAAGCTGCGGGTGCCGACGACGATCGCACGGTGATGGTCCTGGAGCGCCGCGGCGACGATCTCGGAGGCCGAGGCCGAGCCGCTGTTGATGAGCACGACGAGCGGCTTGCCGCCGGTGAGGTCGCCCTTGGTGGCGTCGTGGCGCTCGCCGCGGCCGGGGATGCGCGAGCGGGTGGAGACGATCTCGCCCTGCTCGAGGAAGGCATCGGCGACCAGCACCGCCTGCTCGAAGACGCCGCCGGGGTTGTTGCGGAGGTCGATGACGAAGCCGTTGACCTTGTCGAGCCCGCCGGCCTCGGTCACGGCCCTGTCGATCCCCTCGCGCAGGTTTTCGTAGGTCTGGGCGCTGAAGGTCGTGATCCGCAGGACGACGGTGTCGCCCTCCTTGCGGCTGCGGACGGCGGTCATGCGGATGGTCTCGCGGATGATCGAGACGTCGAAGGGCTCGGGGGTGCCGCTGCGCACCACCGTGAGGACGATCTCGGCCCCCACGGGCCCGCGCATGAGCTCGACCTGCTGGTCGAGCGTCAGCCCGAGCAGGGTCTCGCCGTCGGCATGGGTGATGATGTCGCCGGCCTCGATCCCGGCCTTGGCCGCGGGGGTGCCGTCCATCGGCGCGATGACCTTGACGAAGCCCTCCTCCTGGGTGACTTCGATGCCGAGGCCGCCGAACTCGCCGCGGGTGTTGGTGCGCATCTCGTCGTAGGCGCGCGGCGGCAGGTAGCCCGAATGGGGGTCGAGCGAGGTCAGCATGCCGTTGATCGCGGCCTCGATCAGCTTGGCGGGATCGACCTCCTCGACATACTGGTTGCGGATGCGCTCGAAGACGTCGCCGAAGAGGTCGAGCTGTTCGTAGACCGAGGTGCCGCCGGCCGCCTCCTGGGCGACGAGCGGCCCGGCCACCTGGGTGGCGAGCAGGACCCCGGCCAGCATGCCGCCCCCGGCGGCGATCGCGAACCTCTTCATCTCGGCTCAATCCCCTCGTGCCTGTCCTGCCCGCCCCGGCCCTCTCAGCGCGTCGCCTCGAACCACGGGCCCGGATCGACGGGCTCGGCGCCCAGGCGCAGCTCGAGGTAGAGCGTCTCGCCCCGGCCGCCGGCCGAGGCATCCCCATCCCCGACCAGGAATTCGCCCGCCCCGACCTCGCGCCCGCCCATCAGGCCCACCGGGCTGCCGGCCTGAACCACCTCGCCCACCGCGCCATAGACCTCGCCGAGGCCGGCGAGAACCATGAGATAGCCGGTGCCGGGTTCGAGGATCATCACATTTCCGTAGTCGAGGAGCGGGCCGAGGTAGCGGATGGTGGCGGCGGCGGGGGCGGTGACGAGGGCCCGCGGGGCGGTGGCGAGAACGAGGCCCGGGCGGCGGATGCCGGCGGCGTCGGCCTTGCCCGCCCGCCGCAGGAGGGTGCCGCGCACCGGCAGGGGCAGGGTTCCGCGCAGGGAGGGGAAATCGGGGGCCGCGCCCCCGGGGTCGAGCCGGCGGTCGGCGAGAAGGTCGGCGAAGGCCGCGAGGGTCGCCGCCCCGGCGGCCATGGCGGCGAGTTCGGCCGGGCTCTCGGCCGCCCGCAGCGGCGGGTCGCGCCGCTCGGCCACCGCCCGGGCGAGCCCGCTGCGGGCGTCCGCGACCGCCGCGAGCCCCTCCTCGAGGGTGGCGAGGGCGCCCTCCTGGACGCCGCGCAGGGTGGCGAGCTCGCCGAGTTCGGCGGCGAGGCCCTCGGCCTCGGCCTGGAGCGCGGGCGTGACCTCGGCGATCAGCATGCCCAGCCGGGCGGTGGCGAGGGGCCCGTCGGGATGGAGGACGAGGGCCGGCGCCGGCATCCGCTCGATCGCCGCCAGCGCGCCGACGAGGCGGGCGATCTCGGTCCGCCGCGCGGCCAGCCCGCGGTCGAGTTCGGCCTCTCGGAGGGCGACCGGCCGCAGCCCCTCGCGGAGGGCCGCGAGCCCCTCCTCGTAGGCGCGGATGGTCGCGGTCAGGGCGGCGATGCGGTCGCCCGCGCCCGCCGCCGCCGCGAGCCGCTCGCCCGCGGCGGCCAGGGCCGCGGCGGCCGCGCGCGCGGCGGCGGCGGCGTCCCCGGCAGCCGCCGGCGCGAGGGCGGGCCCGAGGCCGAGCGCGAGCCCGAGGGCGAGCGCGATTGCGAGTGCGGGCAGGGGCAGGGGCAGGCGCGGGCCGCTCATCGCCGGATCAGGCTCCGGCCCGTCATCTCGGGCGGCGGCGCGAGGCCCATGAGCTCGAGAAGCGTCGGGGCGAGGTCGGCAAGCCGTCCCCCGTCCAGCCCGGCGCCCGGCGGCCCGCCGACGAAGATCACCGGCACCGGGTTCGTCGTGTGGGCGGTGTGGGGCCCGCCCGTCGCGGGGTCGATCATCACCTCGCAGTTGCCGTGGTCGGCGGTGACGATCATGGCCCCGCCGGCCGCCCGCACGGCCGCGACGGCGAGGCCAAGCCCGCGGTCGACCGCCTCGCAGGCGGCGATGGCGGCGGGAAGGCTGCCGGTGTGGCCGACCATGTCGGGGTTGGCATAGTTGACGACGACGAGGTCGTAGCCGCCCGAGCCGATCGCTGCCACCAGCCGGGCCGTGACCTCGGGCGCCGACATCTCGGGCTGGAGGTCGTAGGTCGCGACCCTCGGCGAGGGGACCATGTGGCGGTCCTCGCCCGCCTCGGGGGCCTCGCGGCCGCCGTTCAGGAAATAGGTGACGTGGGGATACTTCTCGGTCTCGGCCAGGCGGAACTGGCGCCGCCCGTGCGCCGCCACCCAGGCCCCGAGGGTGTTGGCGACGACGGCCTTGGGAAACATCGCCGCCATGTAGCGGTCGTGCTCGGGCGAGTAGTCGACAAGCCCGAGCATCGCCGCCCAGACCGGCCGGGGCCCGGGATCGAAGGCCGCAAAGGCGGGGTCACCGAGGGCGGCGAGGATCTCGCGGGCGCGGTCGGCGCGGAAGTTCAGGCAGAAGAAGCCGTCCCCGTCGCGGGCCCCGGAATAGCCGTCAAGGACGGTTGCGGGGATGAACTCGTCGCTGACGCCCCGGCCGTAGTCGGCCCGCGCCACCGCCGCCGCCGGCCCCGCCGCGGCCCGCCCCTCGCCGTGGAGGATGGCGCGGGCGGCGCTTGCCACCCGCTCCCAGCGGCGATCGCGGTCCATGGCGAAATAGCGCCCGGTCAGGGTGGCGATGCGGGCCCCCGCGGGCAGGGCCGGGGCGAGTGCGGCGAGGCTTCCGGCGGCCGCGGTCGGGGGCACGTCGCGGCCGTCGGCGATGGCATGGACGAGGACTTCGAGGCCCGCGGCCGCGAGCGCGCCGACGGCCGCGCTCAGGTGCGAGAGCTGGGCGTGGACGCCCCCCTCCGAGACCAGCCCGGCGACATGCGCTCGCCCCCCGGCGGCGGCGACGCGGCGGGCGAAGGCGGCGAGCGCGGGGTGGGCGGCAAAGCTTCCGTCCTCGATCGCGAGGTCGATGCGGCCGAGATCCATCGCCACCACGCGGCCGGCGCCGATGTTGGTGTGGCCGACCTCGGAGTTGCCCATCTGGCCCGCCGGCAGGCCGACGTCGCGGCCGTGGGTGAGGAGGGTGGCGTGGGGGCAGGCGGCGAGGAGGGCGTCCATGGCCGGGGTCCGGGCGAGGCGTGGGGCGTTGCCCTCGCGGCGGTCGGCCAGGCCCCAGCCGTCGAGGATGCAGAGGACGACCGGACGGGGCGGGTTCATGGCGGAACTCCTTCGCGGTCTGCGGCCCCGGGGCGCCCGGCTGCGGCCGTCGCTTCCCGGGGCCCGCCGCGGGCGGCGGGGAAGGGGGCGCGCGGCCCCGGCCCGGTCGCCCCTCTAGGCCATCGCCGCGCCAAAGGAAACCGCTCCCTCGCGCCCCCGCCCCTCAGCCCCTGTGGTAGGGGCTGCCGGCGAGGATGGTCGCGGCGCGGTAGAGCTGCTCGGCGAGCATGACGCGGGCGAGGCGGTGCGGCCACACCATCGGCCCGAACGACAAGACGAGGTCGGCGCGGGCGCGAAGCCCGGGGCCAAGCCCGTCGGCGCCGCCGATCAGGAAGGCCGCGGCACCGCGGCCCTCGTCGCGCCAGCGCGCGAGGCGGGCGGCGAGGCCCGGCGAATCGAGGAGCGTGCCGCCCTCGTCGAGGAGGCAGACCGCGGCCCCGGCGGGGATCGCGCGGGCGAGGAGGGCGGCCTCGACCGCGGCGCCGCCGCCGCCGCGGTCCTCGACCTCGACCAGCGCGCAGGGGCCGAGGGCGAGGGCCCGCCCGGCCTGACCGGCGCGGTCGAGATAGTCGCGGACGAGCGCCTGCTCGGGCCCCCCCCGCAGCCGGCCGACGGCGAGCACGAGGAGCCGCAGCGCCACCCCGGCGCCGGCCCCGGGATCAGCCGCCGGCCGCGGCCACGGCCGGGCGCGGGGCCGCCTGCCACATCTTCTCGAGCTGGTAGAACTCGCGCACCTCGGGCCGGAAGACGTGGACGACGACATCGCCCGCGTCGATCAGCACCCAGTCGCCCTGCCCGCGCCCCTCGATGCGGGCGACGATGCCGGCCCGGGCCTTCAGCCGCTCGACGAGGTGGTCGGCGATCGCCGCCACCTGCCGCGACGACCGCCCCGAGCAGACCACCATCCAGTCGGCCATCGTCGAGCGGCCGCCGAGACCGATCGGCACGATGTCCACCGCCTTGTCGTCCTCGAGGGATGCCAGCACGATGTCGCGGAGTTCGTCGCCCGAGGGGGAATGCTCCGCCATGACCCCGGCCGCGCCGGTGACCGGCACGCCCGTCGCGGCCGTCTGGCCGGCCGCCGTCGCGATGTAGGTCAGCTCCCCGTCCTCCTTCAGCGCGCCGTCCTGCCCCGGCGCCGGGCCTGCACCATAGGTAGCATCGCCGGGCGGAAATCTCAATGTCCGCCGTCCCGGCCCGTGCCCGCGCCCCGGTCCGCCGGCGCGGGCCCCCGGGGGCCGCCACCTTGCCAGGGACGCCGTTTGCGCGTAACGGCCGCCCATGGTCCGCGCCTTCCCCCTCCGCCGCCGCACCCGGGCGCGCCTGCGCCCCGCGCGCGCCCGCCGCCCCGCCCGGGCGCGCGCCGCCTGAGCCCGCCCTCCGCCCACCTCGCCCCCCACCCTGCCCGGGACCCCGTGCCATGACCCAGCCGCGCACCCTCTACGACAAGATCTGGGACGACCATGTCGTCGACCGCCAGCCCGACGGCACCTGCCTCATCTACATCGACCGCCATCTCGTTCACGAGGTGACGAGCCCGCAGGCCTTCGAGGGGCTGCGGCTCGCCGGCCGCCCGGTCCGCTGCCCCGAGAAGACGATCGCCGTCCCCGACCACAACGTGCCGACAACCTGGGACCGCGAGGCGGGCATCGCCAACGAGGAGAGCCGCATCCAGGTCGAGACCCTCGACCGCAACGCCCGCGACTTCGCCATCCACTACTACCCGGTGAGCGACATTCGCCAGGGCATCGTCCACATCATCGGTCCCGAGCAGGGCTGGACGCTGCCGGGAATGACGATCGTCTGCGGCGACAGCCACACCGCCACCCACGGGGCCTTCGGGGCGCTCGCCCACGGCATCGGCACCTCCGAGGTCGAGCACGTCCTCGCCACCCAGACGCTGATCCAGTCGAAGTCGAGGAACATGCGGGTCGAGGTCACGGGCAGCCTCGGCCCCGGCGTCACCGCCAAGGACATCACCCTCAGCGTCATCGCCGCGACCGGCACCGCCGGGGGCACCGGCCATGTCATCGAATACGCGGGCGAGGCCATCCGCGCGCTGTCGATGGAGGGGCGGATGACGGTCTGCAACATGGCCATCGAGGGCGGCGCCCGGGCCGGGCTGATCGCACCCGACGACAAGACCTTCGACTACGTCCGCGGCCGGCCGCACGCGCCCAAGGGGGCGCGCTGGGAGGCGGCGATGGCCTACTGGAAGACTCTCCAGAGCGACCCCGGCGCCCGCTTCGACAAGGTCGTGACGCTCCGCGCCGAGGCCATCGCGCCGGTCGTCACCTGGGGCACGAGCCCCGAGGACGCGGTCGCCATCACGGGCGTCGTGCCCCACCCCGAGGAGTTCCACGGCGGCAAGGTCGAGGCGGCCCGCCGCAGCCTCGACTACATGGGCCTCGTCCCCGGCACGAGGATGACCGACGTCGCCGTCGACGCCGTCTTCATCGGCTCCTGCACCAACGGACGGATCGAGGATCTGCGGGCGGCGGCAGCGATCCTGCGGGGCCGCAGGGTGGCCCCGGGGGTGCGGGCGATGGTCGTCCCCGGCTCGGGCCTCGTGCGGCTCCAGGCCGAGGAGGAGGGGCTCGACGCCGTCTTCCGCGGGGCGGGTTTCGAGTGGCGGCTGGCCGGCTGCTCGATGTGCCTCGGCATGAACCCCGACCAGCTCGCCCCCGGCGAGCGCTGTGCCGCGACCTCCAACCGCAACTTCGAGGGCCGCATGGGCCGCGGCGGGCGCACCCACCTCATGTCGCCGGCGAGGGCGGCGGCGGCGGCCGTCACCGGCCGCCTCGCCGACGTGCGCTCGCTCGCCTGAGCTCCGGGGGGGGAGTTCGCCGCCCGCCACCCTGCCGCGCGCGGCTTGCGCCGGCGCCCGCCCCCCCCGGGCTTCATCCGCCCCGCCGCAAGGCCGGGCCCGCCGAGAAGAAGGGCCCGCCGACAGGGACGGCCCGCCGAGAGGAAAGGCAAGCCATGGACCGCTTCACCACGCTGACCGGGATCGCGGCCCCCCTGCCGCTCGTCAACGTCGATACCGACATGATCATCCCCAAGCAGTTCCTGAAGACGATTCGGCGCACGGGGCTCGGCCGCAACCTCTTCGACGAGATGCGCTTCACCGAGGACGGCCGCGAGATCGCCGACTTCGTGCTCAACCGCCCGCCCTACCGCAAGGCCGAGATCCTCGTCGCCGGCGAGAACTTCGGCTGCGGCTCCAGCCGCGAGCACGCGCCCTGGGCGCTCCTCGACTTCGGCATCCGCTGCGTGATTGCCCCCTCCTTCGCCGACATCTTCCACAGCAACTGCTTCAAGAACGGCATCCTCCCCGTTGTCCTGCCTCAGGAAGCGGTCGACCATCTGATGGAGGACGCAGGCCGGGGCGCGAACGCCCGCCTGACCGTCGATCTCGTCGCCCAGACCGTCACCGCCTCCGACGGGCGCGTCTTCGCCTTCGAGGTCGATCCCTTCCGCAAGCACTGTCTGCTCGAGGGCCTCGACGACATCGGCCTGACGATGGAGAAGGTGGCCGCCATCGACGCCTTCGAGGCCCGCGCCGCCGCCGCCCGCCCCTGGCTCTAGGGCCGGCGCGCGCGCCGCGGCCGCCCCCCGGGCCCCGCGTCCTTCTCGTCGGCGGCGCCAGCCTCCGACAGGGGGGCGGCCCTCTCCTGCCCCCCGCGGCCGGGACGGGCGGGGTGGCCGGGAGCCGTCCCCCGGGGCCCCTTCGCCGTCCCCGGGGCCGGACCCCGCCCGCCGGGCAGGGTGACCGGCGCCCGCCCTGGCCGGGGGGGAATCGCCCGCGCCCGTCGCGGCCCCGGGCCCGGCCGCGGGCAGCCCGGCCCCGCGGCCGCCCTGATGCACTTCAGTGACACTTGGCCCGCGAATGCGTGCCGAAGGAAAGATGCGCCATGGCACGGGATTGCCGGGCGAAGTGAAAGTTGGCAGAAGTTGGGCGAGGTTGAGGCAGGCCGCCATAATCGGCGGACCCGACTTGGGACAGGGCCCGGCATGCACCGGGCCCGACCGGGCGAGGGTGAAAGGGTGATACCAAGACTTGCAGGCGCCGCGCTGCGCGCGCTCCTTGTCGTCGTCATGGTCGCGACCCCGGCGCTGGGCTTGCCCGGGATCGGGGCCGAGACCACCCAGGCGGTGGTCTTCATCGCCCTCTTCGGGGCGGCGCTGGTCTTTGCCGAATACGCCTCGGCCTATCCCGGGCTGGTCGAGTTCCGCTTCGCCCCGCCCTTCAACCGGCTGCGCTTCGGAGGGCTCCTCGTGACCGTGGTCCTGCTCTCCTGGCTCATCGGCGGGGCGGCGCCGGGCTGGCTCGAGGGGTTTGCGGCCGCCCTCGGGGCACGCCTCGACTTCCCCTACTCGCCGGTCCGGCTGGTGACGCTGATCCTGCCCGAGGACACCCCCCCGGCCGAGGTCGCCTCGCTGCGCGGGGCGGCGGCGGTCGCGGCCCTCGTCGGGGCGACGACCGTCCTCGCCTTCGCCCTCCTTGTCGCCCTCGGCCGCTGGCCGGGACGGGGGCGCGACTTCAACCTCTGGGTCAACCTCCCGACCTTCGACCCCATGGCCGGCGGCGACATCACCCAGCGGCTCGATCGCGACGCCGCCTTTAACCTCGCCTTAGGGTTTGCCCTGCCATTCGTGATCCCGGCGGTGGCCAAGGCGGGGGCGGCCTCGATCGGTCCGCTCTCGCTTCTCGCGCCGCAAAGCCTCGTCTGGGTGGTCGCGGCATGGGCCTTCCTCTCCGGTTCGCTCCTGATGCGCGGGCTCGCGATGGGCCGCATCGCCCGCATGATCCGGGCCCAGCGGCTGGCGGCGGCGGCGCCCGGGCGCGACACCCTCGCCCCGGCCTGACCCGTGCCCTCGCGCTCCTTCTCGCCCTCGCCCTCGCGGCGGGGGGGGCGGGGCGGGCGGCGGCCGGCGGCACGCTCCGGCTCGCGGTCTTCGAGGCCGGGCTCACCCGCGCCGGCCCCGGGCTCCTCCTCCGCGACCTCCTTGCCGGCGAGGCCCAGGCCATGGCCGCGGCGGCGGTGGTCGCGGCGGCCGGGGCCGATGTCGTCCTTCTCACGAGTTTCGACTACGACGCCGGCGGCCGGGCGCTCGCGGCCTTCGCCGACCGCCTCGCGGCCGCGGGCGAGGCCTATCCGCACCGCTTCGCGCTCCGGCCGAACCGTGGCATGGCGACCGCGCTCGACCTTGACGGCGACGGCCGGACCGGGGGGGCGGGCGATGCCCAGGGCTGGGGGTGGTTCGCGGGCCAGCGCGGCATGGCGCTGCTCTCGCGGCTGCCGCTCGCCGCCGGGGGGGCGCGCGACTTCTCGGCCTTCGCCTGGGCCGACCTCCCCGGGGCGGCGCTGGCGCCGCCCGGCGGCCCCCCGCCGCCGGCCGGGGTCTTGGCCGCCCAGCGGCTGGCAAGCGCCGGGGCGTGGGAGGTGCCGGTCGTCCTTCCCGGCGGGGGCGCGTTGCGCATCCTCGCCTTCGCCGCCGGCCTGCCCTATCCGGGCTCCGCCGACGACCGCCCGGCGCGGCGCAACGGCGACGAGGTCCGCTTCTGGCGCCACCTCCTCGCCGGGGCGCTGCCGATGCCGCCCCCGGCCCCCCCCTTCGTGATCATGGCGACGACAAACCTCGACCCCGGCGACGGGGCAGGGCGGCAGGGGGCGATGGCCGCCCTCCTCGCCGATCCGGGGCTCCGCGATCCCCGTCCGGCAAGCGCCGGGGCGGCGCTCGCGGGCGGCGGGGCGGGCGGCGGGGCGGACGGCCCCCCGCAGCGCGGCCCCCCCGCCCTTGACACCGCCCGCTTCGCGGCCGCGGGCGGGCCGGGAAACCTGCGGCTCGACTATGTGCTGCCGTGGGTGGGGCTCGCGGTCGCGGGCGCGGGCGTCCTCTGGCCGCCGCCCGGCGATCCCCTCGAGGCGGCGGTGACCGCCGCCGGGCGCCACCGGCTGGTCTGGGTCGACATCCGCCTCCCGTCGGGCCGCCGGCGCGCCCCGGGGCCGCGGGCCGACCCCGAAGCGGCCGCGGGCGGCCGCGCTTGACAGCGGCCGCCGTCCGGCCGCATGTCGTCCCTCCCTCGCCCACCCTCGCCCTCCCGCGCCCTCCCTCGCTCGCTCCCTCGTCCGCCCTCGCACCCGCCCAATCGCCTTCCCGCCCTGCCCGCCGGCGGGCGGGCCTCCGCAAGGCCACGCCGATGTCCGATACCCCCCCGCCCGGCCCCCGGCCGCCCGCGCCGCCGCCCCCCGCCGCCCCCGGGCGCCCGCGAAAGGCCGCGCCGAAGTCCGCCGCCGCCCCGGGGCGCCCCGAGCGCGTCTTCACCCTCCTCGTCGAGGTCGGTCGCAAGGAGGGTGACGGCCTTCCCGGGGGCGCGACGGGGGCGGGGCTCCTCTGCTTCTCGGCCGGCGCGGCCGAGGCGGACGCGGTGCGCGAGGCGGTCCGCGTCCTCGCCGAGGCCGGGCTCGCCCCCCTCGAGGTCACGGGCCACGGCACGCTCGAGGACCGCCTCGCCGCGGGCGAGCGGATCGAGGCCGCGGAACGGGCGCTGATGGCCCGCGCGCTCGCGGAGAACGCCGTCATCGTCGCCGCGCTGACGACCTTCGGGCCCGAGGCGGAGGCGGCGGAGTCCGGGGAGGCCGGCGAGGCCGGGGAGGGCGGCGAGCCCGGGGAGGGCCCGCCCGCCCCCGCGCCGCGCCGCCCCCGCCGCTGAGTTCCCCGCGCTGCCGCGCCGCCCGCGCCGCCGGAGGCCGCGCTCCCCGGAGGTCGCGGGGCCGCGAGCCCGGGCCCCCCCGCGGCCGCGCCCGGCCCCGGAGGCTGCCCTGCGCCCGCCGCTCCCCCCGGGGCGGCCACCGCGCGGCCGCGGGGCGGCAGGCTCCGCCCTCCGCCCGCCCCGGGCCCCGGAGGCAGCCCTTCCTCCGGGCCCCGCGAGCGCCGGCGCGCGGGCGCGGCGCCCCGGCCCGCGTCCCCGGCCGGCATCCCCGGCCCGCGCCGTCCGGCCGGACGCCCGGCCCCGTCCCCGCCGCGCCCCCGGGGCGCGGGCCGCGCGGGGCCTCAGCCGGCCCGCCGCTGGCGGCCGGGCTCGCGCATCGCGAGGAGGGCCACGGCCTCGTGGGGGCGCAGGACCGGGAGGGGGGCGGGGCCGGGCGCAGCGGCCTCGAGGGCGAGGCCGCTGGCGAGGATCATGCCCGGCCGGGCGAGGCCGAGGCGGACGATCGCGATCGTCGCCGGCCGGCGGTCGCGCAGCCCGCGCTGGCCGTCGGCGAGATGGCGCGCCTCGACCAGCACCTCCTCGGCGCCGAAGAGGTATTCGGCCTCGGCCCCGGCGAGGGCGAGGCGCTGGCCGGGGGCGAGGACGAGATCGGCGGCGAGCCCGAAGAAGGGGCCCCGGAGGCGGACCGGGGCGAGGGCGCCGAGCATCGGCACCTCGGCCCGGGTGACGGCCGTGAGCGGTGCCGGGCCGGCCGCGGTCAGGACCATCTCGCCCGCCCGCAGCGTGCCCGCGGGCCGCAGGCCCCCGGGGGTGAGGACGGCCGTCAGGGCGTCGATGCCCGCCGGCCGGCCGGGGTCGGGAAGGGCGTCGGCGAGGCCGAGCCAGAGCGTGCCGGGGTGACGCTCGGCCCCCCCGGCGGCCGCGACGATCGCCGCGGCATCCTCGGCGAGGAGCGGCAGCGGGGCGACCCCGGTCGTTTCCCGTGCCGCGCCCGCGCCGCCCTGCGGGCTCGCCCCGGCGGCGCCCAGCCCCTCGGCCCGAAGGCGCGCCCGGCCCGCGGGCGCATCCCAGCCGTAGGCGATGCGCAGCCGCTCGGCGCCCGCGCCGACCGCCCCGGGAAGGACGAGCGTGCTTTCGCGGTCGCCCTGGCTGTGGCGGAGGAGGAGGGCGCCGTCGCCCCGGAGCGCAAGCCGCAGGCCCCCCGCCCAGCCCGACGCCCGGGCATGGTGGAGGAGCGTCGCCGGCCCCGGCCCGCCGCCGGCGAGCGCGACCTCGAGGACGAGCCCGCCCCGGGCGAGCACCGGCGGCAGCGGCAGGCCGCACATGACCCCCGCGCCGGTGGCCCCCTCGCTCAGCCCGTACCAGCGCATGGCCCTGTCCGACCGCTCCGCCCGCCCCCGCGCCCCCCGGCCGCCAAAGGGTAGCACCGTCCGGCCCTGCGGGCGAGCGGAAGGGGGCGGAAATGCGCCGGTTGCGGCTCCGCCGCCGCGCCGGTTGCGCCCGCCCGCGGTGCCTCACCCGCCCGCGGTGCCTCACCCGCCCGCGGTGCCTCACCCGCCCGCGGTGCCACACCCGCCCGCGGTGCCATACCCGCCCGCGGGGCCGCACACGCTGCGTCGCCCGCGCCGGCGGCGCCGGCCGTGCCGGCCGCGCCCGCGAGCGCTGCCGGCGCGGGGCGGGCCCGGCCGCCGCCCCGTCCCTTTGCCAAAGCCGCCTGCGGCCGGGCGGGCCGGCCGCCGGCGGCCGGTTTCCTCGCCTCCGCTTCTGCCCTAGCCTGCGGCGCCGGGCGCCGCTGCCGCGCCCCGAAGCCCGAGGCCCGACCATGACCGACCCCGCCCTGCCGCCTGCCGACGACCCCGTCGCGATCGCCGCCGCGCTGGTCCGCTGCGAGAGCGTCACCCCGGCCGAGGGCGGCGCCCTCGCCCTTCTCGAGCCGCTCCTTGCGGGCGCGGGCTTCGCCTGCACCCGCGTCGACCGCGGCGGGGTCGCGAACCTCTTCGCCCGTTTCGGTCCGAAGGGACATCCGCGGAGCTTCGGCTTCAACGGCCACACCGACGTCGTGCCGCCGGGCGATGCGGCCGCCTGGCGCGCGCCCCCCTTCGCCGGCCTTCTCGCCGACGGGCGGCTCTGGGGGCGGGGGGCGGCCGACATGAAGTCGGGGGTCGCGGCCTTCGTCGCCGCCGCCATCGCGCGGGTCCGCGCGGCCCCGCCCGCGGGCGCGATCCTGATCGCGCTGACCGGCGACGAGGAGGGCCGGGCCGAGGACGGCACGCGGGCCCTTCTCGACTGGATGGCGGAAACGGGCGAGAGGATGACGGTCTGCCTCGTCGGAGAGCCGACCTGCCCCGAACGCCTCGGCGACACGATCAAGATCGGCCGGCGCGGGGCGATGACGGTGCACGTCACGGCGACCGGCCGCCAGGGCCATGCCGCCTACCCCGAGCGGGCGAGGAACCCGGTCGCGGCACTCGCCCGCCTCGTCGCCCGCCTCGACGCCCTCGCGCTCGATTCCGGCAGCGCCCATTTCGGCCCCTCGACCCTTGCCGCCACCGGATTCGATACCGCGAACCCGGCCGCGAACGTCATCCCCCGAACCTGCCGGGCGATGGTGAACATC
Organism: Paracoccaceae bacterium; assembly: GCA_020846995.1. GTDB lineage: Bacteria > Pseudomonadota > Alphaproteobacteria > Rhodobacterales > Rhodobacteraceae > JAHDXW01. The sequence continues at coordinate 5,694 of JADLCV010000072.1, read as the reverse complement.
CGGTTCAGCGACCTCCAGACGCCCGCGGGAATCGTCGCCCGGCTGGAAGCCGAGGCGGCCGCGGTCACGGCGGCGACGGGGGTCGCCTTCGACTTCGCGGCCGAGGTCTCCGGGCGCGCCTTCCTGACCCCGCCGGGGCCCTTCGTCGATCTCGTCGCCGGCGCGGTCCGGGCCGAGACCGGGATCGCGCCCGTGCTCTCGACCTCGGGGGGAACGTCGGACGCGCGCTTCCTGGCCGGCCACTGCCCGGTCCTCGAGTTCGGCCTCGTCGGCGCGACCATGCACCAGACCGACGAGAGCGTGGCCGTGGACGACATCCGCGGCCTCGCGCGCGTCTACCGCCGCATCCTCGACGACTTCTTTGCCGGCTGGAAGCCCGGGGCGGGCGGCCGGGGGTCCGGTCCCGACCCCCGGATCTCGGGCGCCGGGCGAAGCGGCCCGCCCGATCAAGGGCTGGTGGTCAGTGCCCGACGGCACCCACCCTCTGGCCCGCACCCCTAGCGGTTCGCCCCCGGCACCCAGAGGACGTCGGCGCGGCCCTCGTCGTTGGCGATGCGGGCGGCGACGAAGAACCAGTCCGAGAGGCGGTTGAGGTAGATGACCGCCTCGGGGTTGACGGGTTCGGCGGCGGCGAGCGCGGCGGCCAGCCGCTCGGCCCGGCGGACGACGGTGCGGGCGAGATGGAGGCGGGCGGCGAGCACCGAGCCCCCCGGCAGCACGAACGAGCGCAGGGGGGCGAGGCGGGCGTTCATGGCGTCGATCTCGGCCTCGAGGCGGGCGACCTGGGCCGCCACCACGCGGAGCGGCGGGCGGGGGGCCTCGGCCTCCTCGGCCCGGATCGGCCGCGAGAGGTCGGCGCCGACGTCGAAGAGGTCGTTCTGGATGCGCGCGAGGGCGAGGTCGGCCTCGCCCCCGGCCGCCAGCCGGGCGAGGCCGACGGTCGCGTTGGCCTCGTCGACGGTGCCGTAGGCCTCGACCCGCGGGGCCGATTTCGACAGCCGCGTCCCGTCGCCGAGGGCGGTCGTGCCGCCGTCGCCGGTGCGGGTGTAGATCCGGTTCAGGACGACCATCCTACCCTCCGCGGCGGACAAGGACATAGACGAGGATCAGCCCCACCGCCACGGCCTGGGCGGCGATCCGCCAGCGCATCATGCGGTTGCCGTGGCGGCGGTTGAACTCGCCGCCGCGGGCGAAGCCGCCGATGCCGACGGCGAGGATGACGAGGACCGCGATCGCGGCGACGGCGACAAGGAGGAAGAGGGGATCGGAGAGCATGGCGGGGTCCCCCCGGGGCGCCGGGATGATGCCCTCTAGTCGATTTCCGCGCCCAGGGAAAGCCGGCCGAGGGCGGCGGGCGTCCCCCGGCCTCAGCCGCGGCGGAGCAGGCGGTCGAGCATCCGCGCCGGCAGGAGGCGGCGGGCGATGGCGGCGGCCCGGCTCGGCAGGGTGACCTGGTAGCGGGCCGCCGGGCGCGGGCTCTCGAGGGCCCGGAGGAGGACCGCGCTCACCGCTGCCGGCGGCAGTTCCATGCGGTCGGGGCCGCGGTCCTCGTAGAGCCGGCGGAGGAGCGTCCGGCGATACTGGTCGGCGCGGGCCGAGGCCTGCCAGTCGATCCAGCGCTCGAAATGGGGGATCGCGTTGGCGCGGATGCGGGTGCCGATCGGCCCCGGCTCGATCAGGACGACGTCGATCCCGGTGCCCTCCATCTCGAGGCGGAGGACGTCGGTCAGCCCCTCGAGGGCGAACTTGGTCGCGACATAGGCCCCCCGCCAGGGAACGCCGACGAGCCCGAGCACCGAGGAGCAGTTGACGATGCGGCCCCGCCCGGCGGCCCGCATGGCCGGGATCACCCGGGCCGTGAGGTCGTGCCAGCCGAAGAGGTTGGTCTCGAAGATCGCGGCGAGGCCGGCGCGCGGCAGGTCCTCGAGCGCGCCCGGAAGGGCGAAGGCGCCGTTGTTGAAGAGGGCGTCGAGCCGTCCGCCGGTGCGGGCGAGTGCCTCCCCGGCGCCGGCCGCGACCGAGGCGGGATCGGCGTAGTCAAGCGGAAAGCTCTCGAGCCCGGCGGCGGCGAGGGCGGCGCAATCCCCGGGCTTGCGGCAGGTCGCAAGGACGCGCCAGCCGCGCCCGGCGAGCGCAAGCGCGGCGTCGCGGCCGATGCCCGACGAGCAGCCGGTGACCAGGATCGTCCGCCCGCCGGCGGCCGCGGCGGGGCGGGGGGCGCTCACTCGGCGAGATACCGCGACGACATCCAGCCCGTCGCCCCGCTCCCGGGCAGGCGCACCTCGACCCAACTGCCCTCGACCCCGCCCGCGAGTTCGACCTCGGCCCCGCGCCGGAGCCCGCCGACGATGGCGACCCCCGTCGAGGGTCCGGCGCGGAGGTTGACCGCGGTCGCGGTGACGGTGCGCAGGCGGGAGGCGGGCTCCGTGGCAGGGGGCGCGACGGCGCCGGTCGCCGCGGCCACGGCCGGGGCATCGGCGGCCAGGGCCCCGAGCCCCTCGGCCGTCAGCCCCGGCGCGATCAGGGGCGCGAGCGGCGCCCCGGCCGCGGCGGGCGGCGGAGCGGCCGGGGCTGCCGCGTCCTCCGGCACCGTCACCTCGGCCGCGGTCAGGGCGAGGGTGGCGGCACCGGCGGCGGGCGCGGGGGCGGGGGCAGGGGCAGGGGCAGGGGCGGGGGCGGGGGCGGGGGCGGAGGGCAGGGCAGCCGACGGCGGCGGCCGGACGACCGCCGGGGAAGGCCCGGCCGGAAGGGCGAGTGCGGGGGCGCTGCGGATCGCGACCGGCGGCCCGCCCGCGTCGCCGAAGACCAGCATGCCGACGTAGAGCAGGGCCAGGAGGGCAAGGACGAGGGTCGCCAATCGCATCCGGTTACCCGACAACAGGGAGTCGCATCACGGCCAAAGCTTAGTCCGGTTTCCGGCATTCGAACAGGGGGCGCGCCGCCGGCGCCGCCCGGGCTGGACCCCGCCCCGCGCCCCGGGCTACATCCCCGCCATGGCCGAGCCCGACGACGCCCTCCCCTCCGACACCATCCACCCCGAGCCCCTGTCGCGGGCGCTCGGCGGGCGCTACCTGCAATATGCGCTCTCGACCATCATGCACCGCGCCCTCCCGGATGCCCGCGACGGGCTCAAGCCCGTGCACCGGCGCATCCTTTTCGCCATGCGCGGGCTGCGGCTGGGGGCCGGGGGGCCGTTTCGCAAATGCGCCAAGATCGCCGGCGACGTCATGGGCAACTACCACCCCCACGGCGACCAGGCGATCTACGACGCGCTCGCCCGCCTCGCCCAGCCCTTCGCCATGCGCTACCCGCTCGTCGACGGCCAGGGCAACTTCGGCAACATCGACGGCGACAATCCCGCCGCCGCCCGCTACACCGAGGCCCGCCTCGCGGCCGCGGCCGAAGCGCTGATGGCGGGGCTTGACGAGGATGCCGTCGACTTCCGCCCGAACTACGACGGCACCCTCGAGGAGCCGGTGGTGCTGCCCGCGGCCTTCCCGAACCTTCTCGCCAACGGCGCGAGCGGGATCGCCGTCGGCATGGCGACGGCGATCCCGCCCCACAACCTCGGCGAGCTTCTCGCCGCCTGCCAGGCCCTGATCGCCGACCCCGGGATGGCCGACGCGGCGCTCCTCGCGCTCGTCCCCGGGCCGGACTTCCCGACCGGCGGCGAACTCGTCGAGCCGCCCGAGGCGGTGGCCGAGGCCTACCGGACCGGGCGCGGCGGCTTCCGGCTGCGGGCCCGCTGGCGGCGCGAGGACCTCGGCCGCGGCGCCTGGCAGATCGTCGTCACCGAGATCCCCTTCCAGGTCGCCAAGGCCCGGCTCATCGAGCGGCTGGCCGAACTGATCGAGGAGCGCAAGCTTCCCCTGCTGGCCGACGTCCGCGACGAGAGTGCCGAGGACGTCCGCATCGTCCTCGAGCCCAGGGCCCGCAGCGTTGATCCCGGGATGCTGATGGCGGCGCTCTTCCGGGCCTGCGATCTCGAGGTCCGGGTGCCGCTCAACATGAACGTGCTGATCGACGGGCGGGTGCCGCGGGTCTGCTCGCTCCGCGAGGTGCTCGGCGCCTTCCTCGGCCATCGCCGCGAGGTCCTCGGGCGCCGCGCCCGCCACCGGCTGGCGCGCATCGACCAGCGCCTCGAGATCCTCGAGGGGCTCATCGTCGCCTTCCTTAACCTCGACCGCGTCATCGACATCATCCGCTACGACGACGACCCCGGGGACGCCCTGCGACGCGAGGACTGGGGCCGGCGCCGCGCCCGCGCCGCCTCCGAGCGCGACTATGTCGCCCCCGCCCCGCGCGGGCCGGGCCACGAGGACGGGCTCTCGGAGGTCCAGGCCGAGGCGATCCTGAACCTGCGCCTGCGGGCGCTGCGCCGGCTCGAGGAGCTGGCGCTGCGGCGCGAATACGACGCCCTCCTCGCCGAGCGCGCGGGTCTTGAGGATCTCCTCGCCGAGCCGGCCCGGCAGTGGGCGCACATCGGCGAGGAACTCGCCGCCACCGCCCGCGCCTTCGGCACCGCGGCGCCGGGGGGGGCGCGGCGGACGGCGATCGGGGCGGTGGCGCCTCCGGCCGTGCCGGCCGAGGCGCTGATCGAGCGCGAGCCGGTGACCGTCGTCCTCTCGCGCATGGGCTGGATCCGGGCCCTCCGCGGCCATCTGCCGGAGGGCCAGGACCTCCGCTTCAAGGACGGCGACGGCCCCCGCTTCCACCTTCACGCCGTGACCACCGACCGCCTCGTGCTCGCGGGGTCGAACGGGCGCTTCCACACCCTCCAGGCGGCCCAGCTTCCCGGCGGGCGGGGCCCGGGCGAGCCCGTCCGCCTGATGGTCGACCTGCCGAACGAGGCCGAGGTGACCGCCCTTTTCGTCCACCGCCCGGAGGGCCGCCTCCTGCTCGCCTCCTCGACCGGCGACGGCTTTCTCGTGCCCTCGGGCGAGGTCCTTGCCCAGACGCGGGCCGGCAAGGCGGTGATGAACCTTGCCGCCGGGGCCCGCCTCGCCGTCGTCCGCCGGGTCGCGGGCGACCATGTCGCGGTCGTGGGCGAGAACCGCAAGCTCCTCGTCTTCCCGCTTGCCGAACTGCCCGAGATGGCGCGCGGCAAGGGCGTCCGGCTGCAGCGCTACCGCGACGGCGGGCTCGCCGACGCGACGACCCTCGCGCTCGCCCGCGGGCTCGCCTGGAAGGATCCCGCCGGCCGCACGCGCAGCGAGCCCGACCTCGGCGAGTGGCTCGCCCCCCGCGGCAGCGCCGGCCGGATGGCGCCGCGCGGCTTTCCCCGCGACAACCGCTTCGGCTGAGGTCCCGGGGGGACGGGCTCCCCTCCGCACCGTCGGAATGTCACCGAGGCGGCAGGAAGGGTGGCGGCGGCACGCCCCTCCTCCGGGCGGTCCCCCGCGGCGGCCGGCACCGCCGGCCGGCGGCCCGGCGGGCCGCGCGCTCCCCGGGCCGGCCGGCCGAGGTCGGGCCGCGCCCCCGGCTTGATCTTTCCGCTCCCCCCCGCTAGGTGGCGCGCGCAATCCACCCGGGGCCCACCGGCCCCCAGAGCAACGGGGCGCCGCGCCATGGCCAAGGCGAAGTTTGAACGGACGAAGCCGCATGTGAACGTGGGGACGATCGGGCATGTCGACCACGGGAAGACGACGCTGACGGCGGCGATCACGAAGTATTTCGGGGAGTTCAAGGCCTACG
>JADLCV010000071.1 GCA_020846995.1 Paracoccaceae bacterium | reverse complement strand
GGCGTGACCGCCGCCACCGACTACTTCGGCGATGCGGTCGTCAACTCGGTCGCCGACATGCTGGCCATGATCGCGGGCTTCTGGCTTGCGCGCGTCGCGCCCCTCTGGGTCTCGGTGGCGACGGTCGTGGGGTTCGAGGTGCTGACCGCCTTCATCATCCGTGACGGGCTCGCGCTCAACGTGCTGATGCTGGTGTGGCCTCTCGATTCCGTCCTCGAGTGGCAGTCGCGGCTCGCCGCCCCCTGAGCCCTCCCGGCCCCTACCCCGGCTGCGGGCCGGGGGGGGCCGCGTCCCGCCCGCCCGCCTCGACGAAAGCGAGGAGGCGCGGCAGGCAGACGCGGGCGAGGTCGTGACGGGCGACGACTTCGGCCCGGGCGGCGCGGCGCAGGGGGGCCCCGGCGGCGGGATCGGCGAGGGCCGCGATCAGTGCCGCCGACCAGCCCGCGACGTCGAAGAAATCGACCAGCCGGCCGCTGACGCCATCGGTCACGAACTCCTCGACCGGGGCGGTGCGCGAGGCGACAAGACAGCAGCCCGCGGCCATCGCCTCGACCATCGACCACGAGAGGACGAAGGGATAGGTGAGGTAGGCGTGCACGCGCCCGACCTGGAGGAGCGCGAGGTAGCGGTCGTAGGCGAGGCGGCCGACGAAATGGACCCGCGCGCGGTCGAGGCGGTCGCCGACTTCGGCCAGCAGGCGCTCGCGCCAGGTCCCGCCGCCGGCCGGCGGCGCCTCGTAGGATGTCGCGTCGCCCCCGACCAGCACCACCTCGGCCGCCGGCCGGGCCGCGAGCACCTCGGGCAGCGCCCGCATGAAGACGTGGAACCCGCGGTAGGGCCCGAAGTTGCGGTTGACGAAGGTCAGGACCTCGTCGCCGGGGGCGAGGACGCGCCCCGAGGGCAGGGTGAAGCGGGCGCCGGGGTCGGGGCGGACGCGGTCGGTATCGACGCCGTCGAAGCAGACGGTGATCTTCGTGCGGAACTCGGCCGGGAAGGTCCCGGCCTGCCAGAGGGTCGGGGCGAGGGCCGCGTCGGCCTCGGCCATGGCGAGCGCGAGATGGCCCTTGCGCGCCGTCACGCTCATCGCGCGGGCGAGGCCCGGGCGCTGGAACTCGGGGTCGAAGTCGGAATCGCGACCGCGGGCGCCGTAGTAGAACTCGGCATAGACGAGGTGGCGGGCGGCGGGGAAGACCTCGCGCAGGAAGAGCGTCTCGCCCCAGCCGAGATGGCCGAAGACGACGTCGGGACGAAACCCCTGCCGGGCCCGGAGAAGGTCGGCGGCGCGGGCGACGGTGGTCGCGCGGTCGGTCATCTCGGTGAAGCTGCGGCCAAGCCGCGTTGCCGCCGCCTCGGGCCGGGTGGAGTCGTGGCGGTAGCGGAAGGTCTCGACCGCGGTCGCCTGGGTGTTGGCGGCATCGGTCAGCGCCACCACGCGGTGGCCGCGCCCCGCCAGCGCCGGCGCGAGGTGGCGGAACTGGCCGGGAAAGTTCTGGTGGACGAAAAGGATGTTCACGCGCCCCGCCCCCCGGGCGCGCTCAGCCGGCCGCGCCGGGGGCGGCCGCGAGGTCGAAGGCCGCGGCCATCAGCGCCCGCGTGTAAGCGGTGCGCGGGGCGGCGAAGATCGCGGCCGCGGGCCCGGCCTCAACGACGTCGCCGGCCTTCATCACCACGACCTGGTGGGCGAGCGCCCGGATCACCCGGAGATCGTGGCTGATGAAGAGATAGGCGAGGCGGTTCCGGCGCTGGAGGCCGCGCAGAAGCTCGACGATCTGGACCTGCACGGTCATGTCGAGGGCCGAGGTCGGCTCGTCGAGGACGAGGAGCTTCGGCCGCAGGATCATGGCCCGGGCGATGGCGATGCGCTGGCGCTGGCCGCCCGAGAACTCGTGGGGGTAGCGTGTCATCATCGCCGGATCGAGGCCGACCTCGGCCATGATCTCGCCCACGAGCCGGCGCGGGCTTGCCCCCGCGGCGACGCCGTGCACGCCCATGCCCTCGGCGACGATCTCCTCGACCGTCATCCGCGGCGAGAGGCTGCCGAAAGGATCCTGGAAGACGACCTGCATCTCGCGCCGGAGCGGCCGCAGCGCCCGCGACCGCAGGCCCTGGAGGTCGCGGCCAAGAAACAGGATCTGCCCCTGCGACTGCACCAGCCGCAGGATCGCGAGCGCGAGCGTCGTCTTGCCCGAACCCGATTCGCCGACGATGCCGACGGTCTCGCCCTCGCGCACCGAGAGCGTGGCGTCGTTGACGGCCTTGATGTGGCCGACGGTCCGGCGCAGGAACCCGCGCTGGATCGGGAACCAGACCCGCAGCCCGCGCGTCGCCGCGATCTCGGCCGCTGCCGGCGGCACGGGGTCGGGCCCGCCGGCCGGCTCGGCGGCGAGGAGGGCGCGGGTGTAGGCATGGGCGGGACGGTCGAAGAGCGCCGCCGCCGGGCCCTGCTCGACGATCGCGCCCGCCTGCATCACGCAGACGCGGTCGGCAAAGCGGCGGACGATGCCGAGATCGTGGGTGATGAAGAGGAGGCCCATCCCCTCGCCCGCCTTGAGCTCGGCAAGAAGCTCGAGGATCTGGGCCTGGATGGTGACGTCGAGCGCCGTCGTCGGCTCGTCGGCGATGAGAAGCGCGGGCCGGTTGGCAAGCGCCATGGCGATCATCACCCGCTGGCGCTGGCCGCCCGAGAGCTGGTGCGGCCAGGCGCCGAGGCGGCGCTCGGCGTCGGGGATGCGCACCCGGTGCAGGAGCTCGAGCGTCCGCGCCCGTGCCGCCGCCCCGGTCAGCCCCTGGTGGATGGCGAGGCTCTCGCCGATCTGCCGCTCGATCGTGTGGAGCGGGTTGAGCGAGGTCATCGGCTCCTGGAAGACGAAGCTGATCTCGTTGCCGCGGACCCGCCGCAGCGCCGGCGCCGGCGCCCCGACCATCTCGCGCCCGCGCCAGAGGATCGAGCCCGAGACCTCGGCCGCGTCGGGCAGGAGGCCGACCGTCGCCAGGGCCGAGACCGACTTGCCCGAGCCCGACTCGCCGACGATCGCGACCGTCTCTCCCTTCGCGACCTGGAAGTCGATGCCGCGCACGGCCTCGGTCACCCGCCCGTCCTGGCGGAAGCGCACGGCAAGGCCGCGGACGTCGAGCAGGACGCTCACGCCGGCCTCACCGGAAGGTCTTCCGGGGGTCGAAGGCGTCACGCACGCCCTCGAAGATGAAGACCATGAGCGAGAGCATGATGGCGAAGGTGAAGAAGGCGGTGAAGCCCAGCCACGGCGCCTGCAGGTTCTGCTTGGCCTGGAGCGTGAGCTCGCCGAGCGAGGGCCCCGAGGAGGGCAGGCCGAAGCCGAGGAAGTCGAGCGCGGCGAGGCTGCCGATCGTCCCGGTGATGATGAAGGGCAGGAAGGTCAGCGTCGCCACCATGGCGTTGGGCAGGACGTGCCGGAACATGATGCGCGCGTCCGCGACCCCGAGCGCGCGGGCGGCGCGGACGTATTCGAAGTTGCGGGCGCGCAGGAACTCAGCCCGGACGACGCCGACAAGGCCGGTCCAGCCGAAAAGCGTCATCAGCATGACGAGGAGCCAGAAGTCCATGGCCCAGATCGCGGCGACGATGATGATGATGTAGAGCGAGGGCGTCGCCCCCCAGAGTTCGATCACGCGCTGGAAGAAAAGGTCGGTCAGCCCGCCGAAATAGCCCTGCACGGCCCCGGCGGCGACGCCGATGACGCTGGTCGTGAGGGTGACGATGAGCGCGAAGGCGACCGAGAGGCGAAAGCCGTAGATGACGCGGGCGAGGACGTCGCGGGCGGTGTCGTCGGTGCCGAGCCAGTGGAGGGCGTCGGGCGGGGATGGCGCCGGCCGGCCGATGTCGTTGACGGTGTTGTAGGAGTAGGGAACGGGCGGCCACAGGATCCAGCCCCCCACGACGGGCTCGCCCGCGACCGTGCCCGTGCCGCGCGCCTCGGCCATGGCCTCGCCCGGGGCATCGAGGCAGAGTTCGGCGCCGCCGGTGCGGATCAGGCACTGCACCTCGGGGTCGCGGTAGACGGCCTCGGTGCGGAAGTCGCCGCCGAAGGCCGTCTCGGGGTAGAAGCGCAGCACCGGCGCGAAGATCTCGCCGCGGTAGAAGACGAGGAGCGGGCGGTCGTTGGCCACGAACTCGGCCGCGAGCGAGACGGCAAAGAGGGTGGCGAAGACGACGAGCGACCAGAAGGCGCGGGCGTTGGCGCGGAAGTTGCGCCAGCGCCGGCGGTTCAGCGCCGAAAGGCGCAGGCGGCCCCGCCCCTCGGCCGGCAGGCGGGCGGGGTCGAAGGCCGGGGGCGTCTCGGCGCGGCCGGGATCGAAGGGCTCGTTCATCGCCTCAGGTCTCCCGCGTCGCGAAGTCGATGCGCGGGTCGATCCAGACATACATGAGGTCCGAGACCAGCCCCATCACGAGCCCGATCAGCCCGAAGACGAAGAGCGTGCCGAAGATCACCGGATAGTCGCGCGCCACCGCCGCCTCGAAGCCGAGCCGCCCCAGCCCGTCGAGCGAGAAGATCGTCTCGATGATGAGCGAGCCGCCGAAGAAGACGCTGACGAACACCGCCGGGAAGCCGGCGATGACGATCAGCATGGCGTTGCGGAAGACATGGCCGTAGAGGACGCGGCCCTCGCTCAGCCCCTTGGCGCGGGCGGTCATGACGTAGTGCTTGCGGATCTCGTCGAGGAACGAGTTCTTGGTCAGGAGCGTCAGGGTCGCGAAGGCCGAGATCGTCGAGGCGAGGACGGGCAGGGCGATGTGCCAGAAATAGTCGGCGATCCGCTCGGGCCAGGAGAGATCGGCCCAGTTGTCCGACGAGAGCCCCCGGATCGGGAACCATTGCAGGTAGGAGCCGCCGGCGAAGACGACGAGCAGCAGGATCGCGAAGAGGAAGCCCGGGATCGCATAGCCGACGATGATCGCCCCCGAGGTCCAGGTGTCGAAGGAGGTGCCGTCGCGCACCGCCTTGCGGATGCCGAGCGGGATCGAGACCAGATAGGCGATGAGCGTCGACCACAGGCCGAGCGAGATCGACACCGGCATCTTCTCGAGCACGAGGTCGACGACCGAGATCGAGCGGAAGTAGCTTTCGCCGAAGTCGAAGCGGAGGTAGTTCCACATCATGTCGAGGAAGCGCTCGACGGGGGGCTTGTCGAAGCCGAACTGCCGCTCGAGCTCGGCGATGAACTCGGGCGGCAGGCCGCGGGCGCCGAGGTATTTCTCGTTGGTGGCGCCGAGATCCTCGCGCAGCCCGGCATCGCCCGCCCCCGAGATCGCCTCGAAGACGTCGCCGCCGCCCTCGAGGCGGGCGATGATCTGCTCGATCGGCCCGCCGGGGACGAACTGCACGAGGGCGAAGTTGATGACCATGATCCCGACCAGGGTCGGGATGATGAGGAGCAGCCGGCGAAGGATGTAGGCGCCCACCGCCCGGCCCTAGCGGATCGCCCCGGCGGCCCGCAGGGCCGCCTCGCCGGCCGCGTTCCACCACCAGAAGTCGAGGTTGCCGAGGGCGAATGGCGGCAGCGGGTCGGGATGCTCGTACATGTCGTAGTAGGCGACGGTGTGGACGTTCTTGAACCACTGCGGCACCCAGATGCGCAGGCTGCGCAGCACCCGATCGAGCGCCTGCACGGCCGGGGCGAGTTCCTCGGGTGTCCGCGCCGCGAGGACGACCTCGATCAGCCGGTCGACGGCGGCATCCCGCAGCCCCGGCAGGTTGAAGACCGAGACGTCGGCGGTCTCGGACCCGAAATACTGCTTCAGCCCGGCGCCGGGGATGTAGGACATGGGGAAGTTGTGGGTGACGACGTCGAAGTCGTAGTTGCGCTCGCGGAACTCCTGCTGGGCGCTGTCGACGCGCGTCTGCACCGCGTCGACGCCGAGGGTGCGCAGGTTGTCGACATAGGGGTTGATGATGCGGTCGAAGGAGGGCGAGTCGGAGAGGAACTCGACCCTGAGCGTCCGGCCGGCGGCATTGCGGCGCAGCCCGTCGCTGCCCACGGCCCAGCCTGCGGCATCGAGGAGGGCGCCGGCCGCGCGCAGGTTGCCGCGGTCGAGCTGGCGGGCGCCCGAGGTCGGGGCCATCACCGCGGGCTCGGTCAGGATCGTCGCCGGCAGGAGGCCCTCGGCCACGAGGGGCTCGAGGATCGCCCGCTCGGCCTCGCCGGGGGGGCCCGCGGCGGCGAGCGGGCTGTTCTCCCAGAACGAGTTGATGCGGGCGTAGAGGCCGTTGAAGAGGGTCTCGTTCGACCACTCGAAGTTGAACATGAGGCCGATCGCCTCGCGCACGCGGACGTCCCGGAACTGCTCGCGGCGGAGGTTGAAGATGAAGCTCTGGCCGGTGGCGATGTTGCCGTCGGGCAGCGCCACCTTGCGGACATGGCCGGCGGCCACGGCCGGGAAGTCGTAGCCGGTGGCCCAGAGGGCGGCGCGGGCCTCGTTGCGGAAATGGTAGGAGCCGGCCTTGAAGCCCTCGAAGGCGGCGTCGTAGTCGGCGTAGTACTCGACCCGGATGGTGTCGAAGTTGGCCCGGCCCTGGTACATCGGGTGGTCCCAGCCCCAGTGGGCGGGGTTGCGGCGGTAGACGAGCGTCTTGCCCACGTCCATGCGGTCGAGGACGTAGGGCCCCGAGCCGGTCAGCGGCACGAGCGTCGAGTCGTCGAAGTCGACGCCGCGGGCGGTGTAGGAGGCGCGCGAGAAGATCGGCAGCGTCCCGACCGTCTCCGGCAGGTCGCGCGTCGGCACGCCGTCCCTGAAGTCGAAGCGGATGCGGTGCGGCCCCTCGACCGTCGCCCCCTCGACCTGCTGGGAAAGCACGGTGCGGAAGTCGGTCAGGCCCTTGGCAAGCAGGATCTCGTAGGAAAAGAGCACGTCGTCGGCGGTGAGCGGGGTGCCGTCCGAGAAGGTGACGTCGTCGCGCAGGTTGAAGACCACCCAGGAGCGGTCCTCGGGGTATTCGAGCGTGGTGCAGACGAGGCAGTAGGCGGCCCCGACCTCGTCGGCGGTGCCCTCGAGCAGGGTCTCGAAGAAGATCGTCGACAGCGCCCCGCCGCGGCCCTTGACCGAATAGGGGTGCATCGAGTCGAAGCCGCCGAAGGCCCAGATCGACATCTCGCCGCCCTTGGGCGCGTCGGGGTTGACGTAGCGCAGATGCGCGAAGTCGGCCGGCAGGTCGAGTTCGCCGAAGGTCTTGATGCCGTGGGCGACAATCACCCCTTCCTCGGACGCGCCGGCGGCGCTGCCGAGGGCGGTCGCGGCGGCGAGAGCGAGGGCGAGGGACACAGGGCGGCGGCGCATCGGCGGAACCTCCTCGTTGCCAGGGTCCGGGCGCGGGGCATGGGCCTGGCCTGCCTTCGGCCGTCAGGCTAGTTTGCCGGGGCGCCCCCGCCAAGTCGATAGTGTGTGACCGCGGCCGGCCCCTACTCGGTGATGGTGGCGAGATAGGCGATGACGTCGGCGCGGTCCTCGGCCTTGCGCAGGCCCGCGAAGGTCATCTTGTTGCCCGGGATCGTCTCGCGGGGGTTGGCGAGATACTGGTCGAGGAGTTCGGGCGTCCAGTTCCCGCCATGGCCGGCCATGGCGTCGGAATAGCGGAAGCCCTCGACGCTGCCGACCGCCCGCCCGACGATGCCGACGAGGTCGGGGCCGGTCATCCGCCGCCCCTTCTCGAGCGCATGGCAGGCCGCGCACTGCCGCCACACCCGCTCGCCCTTGCCGGCGTCGCCGGCGAGCGCGACCGCGGCCGCGGCCGCGGCCGGCGCCTCGGCGGCGGGCGCCGCCGCCGGCTGTTCGGCTGCGGGGGCCGTGCGCGCAGGGGCCGTGGCCGCGGGCTGCCCGGCCGCGGGGGCCGTGGGCGCAGGGGCCGGGGCCGGGGGCTGCCCGGCCGCGGGGGCCGTGGGCGCAGGGGCCGGGGCCGGGGGCTGCCCGGCCGCGGGGGCCTCGGTCGCCGGTGTCTCCGATGCCGGGGCCTCGGTTGCCGGCTGTCCGGCCGCGGGCGGCTCCGCCGCCGGTGCTTCGGCGGAAGGCTGGCCGGTCGCGGGGGCCGCGGCGGCGGCGGGGAGGTCGAGCGTGCCG
>JADLCV010000070.1 GCA_020846995.1 Paracoccaceae bacterium | reverse complement strand
CGCGGGCTCCCCGCGGCCGGGCGCTGCCCGTGGCCTGGGGGCGAGGAGGGGCGAGCCATGGCCCGTCCCCCCGCGAGGATTCCCGGTCCCCGCACGGCGACACCCGGCCCGGTGGAACCGCTCTACCCTCCTTCCCGTGCGGCCGACGGGGCCCGGAGGGGAGGAGGCCGGCGCCCGGGGGCGGGCGCCGGCGGAGGGGGGGCAGGCGGGCCCGTCAGGGGGCGAGGGCCTTGTCGGTGATCATGGGTGTCCAGGCCATGCCCTCGGGCGCCCGGGTGATCGCCGGGTTGTCGGGCGAGACGGCGGCGAGGAGCGCCGCCACCGTCGCCTCGAGGTCGGCCGGATCGAGGGCGCCGTTGCCGCCGGCCGTGAGCTTCGCGACCTCGCCCATCATGTAGGTCTGGTGCTCGATCGTCTGGAGCCCGGTCTGGTCGGCGTCGACGACGATCTGGGCCGCCTCGGCCGGGTTCGCCTCGGCCCACTTCCAGCCCCGCATGGTGGCCCGCACGAAGCGCACCATCCGGTCCTGGAAGGCGGGGTCGGCAAGGCTCGACTCGAGGACGTAGAGCCCGTCCTCCATCACCTTCACGCCCTGGTCGGCATAGCTGAAGAAGGCGAGGTCCTCGGGCTTGAGGCCGGCGTCGAGGACCTGGCCATACTCGTTGTAGGTCATGACCGAGATGCAGGCCGCCTGCCCGTTCAGCAGGGCCTCGACGTCGAAGGCCTGCTTCAGCACCGTGACCCCGCCGGCGCTGCCGTCGGTCGCGTAGCCGAGCTTGGCCATCCAGGCGTAGAAGGGATACTCGTTGCCGAAGAACCAGACCCCGAGCGTCTTGCCGGGGAAGTCGGCCGTCGAGGCCACGCCCATGTCCTTGCGGCAGACGAAGGAGAGGCCCTGGTGCTTGAAGGGCTGGGCGATGTTGACGAGCGCCACGCCACGCTCGCGGGCGGCGAGGGCGGCCGGCATCCAGGTCGTGATGACGTCGGCGCCGCCGCCGGCGATGACCTGCTCGGGGGCGATGTCGGGCCCGCCCGGCAGGATCGTCACGTCGAGGTTCTCCTCGTCGTAGAAGCCCCTGGCCTCGGCCACGTAATAGCCCGCGAACTGGGCCTGGGTGACCCATTTCAGCTGCATGCGGACGGGGTCGGCGGCCCACGCCGCCCCCGCCGTCAGCACCGCGAGGGCGCCGGCCATGAGAACTCGCATCATCTCCACTCCCCTGTTGTCAGCCCCGTCCCCGCTGGGACGGGTGCCAGAAAGTCACCTGCCGCTCGATCAGCGCGACGATCCCGTAGAAGGCCGTGCCCGCCACCGCCGCCACCGCAATCTGCGCCCAGACCATCGGCAAGGCAAGCGAGCCCACGGCGGTCGAGATGCGAAAGCCCATGCCGCGGGTCGGCGAGCCGAAGAACTCCGCCACGATGGCGCCGATCAGCGCGAGCGTGGTGGCGATCTTGAGGCCGTTGAAGACGAAGGGCATGGCCGCCGGCAGCCGGAGGCCGAGGAGGGTCTGGGCGTAGCTTGCGCTCCACGTCCGCATGAGGTCGCGCTGCATCGCCTCGGCCGCGGCGAGGCCGGCGACGGTGTTGACGAGGACCGGGAAGAAGACCATCGCGCAGACGACCGCGGCCTTGCTTTCCCAGCCGAAGCCGAACCAGGTGACCATGATCGGGGCGACCCCGACGATCGGCAGGGCGGCGACGAAATTGCCGAGCGGCAGGAGGCCGCGGGTCAGGAAGGGCGAGCGGTCGATGAGGACGGCGGCGAGGAGCGCCGCGCCGCAGCCGATGGCATAGCCCGAGAGCCCGCCGCGGACGATCGTCTGCACGAAGTCCGACCACAGGAGCTCGGGGTTCGCGGCGACCGTCGCCGCCACCGCCGAGGGCGCCGGCAGGATCACCTGCGGCACCCCGAGCCCGCGCACGAGCCCCTCCCAGAGAACGAGCACGCTCGCCCCGAAGACGAGCGGGATGGCGAGGCGCGCCGCCGGCCGGTCGGCCGCCCGCGCGAGGCGGAGGTTGGCGAGAAGGGCGAGGAGGGCGACCGCGAGGGCTCCCCAGGCCCAGAGGGATGCGCTCATCCCCGCCCCCCCATGCGCCGGCCGGCCCGCCGCTCGAGAAGGCCGAGGGCGACGATCAGGATCCCCGCCACCCCGGCCGCGGCGAAAAGCGCCGCCCACATCAGGAGGGGCTGGCCGAACTGGCTCGCGACCAGCATCCGCGCCCCGAGCCCGTCGATCGCCCCGGTCGGCAGCTCGCCCACGATCGCGCCGACGAGCGCCGCCGCCACCGCGACCTTGAGCGAGGCGAAGAAGAAGGGAAGCGAGGCCGGCAGGCGGAGCTTCCAGAAACTTTGCCGCGAGGTCGCGCTGTAGGTCGCGAGAAGGTCGAGCTGCATCGGATCGGGCGAGCGCAGGCCCTTGATCATGCTCACGAGCACCGGAAAGAAGCTCAGGTAGGCGGCGATGATGGTCTTGGCCACGAGCCGGTTCTCGACCCCGAGCCGGTCGCCGATGCCGAGCGAGTTCGAGAGGACGACGATCATCGGCGCCAGCGCCACGATCGGGATCGTCTGGCTGATGATCGCCCACGGCATCAGCGTCAGGTCGAGGACGCGCGAGTAGACGATGCCGACCGCCATGAGGATGCCGACGAGGGTGCCGAGGAGAAAGCCCGAGAAGGTCGCCTGAAGCGTCACCAGCGCGTGCCAGACGAGGCTGCGCTTGGAGGTCACGGGCTCCTCGGCGATCCCCTCCCAGAGGACGAGGGCGACCTGGTGGGGCGGGGGCAGGAGCGGCCGGCGCTGGTCCATGGCGTCGCGGACGATGTCCCAGACGGTGACGCTCGTGCCCGCCCGCGCCGCCTGGTCGATCGTCCAGCGGGCGTTGAGCCAGACCGCGCCCGCATACCAGAGGAGGATCACCGCCGCGATGACGACGAGGACGGGGAGCGCGGACCTCATCCTTCCCCCCCTCCGGCGCGGTGCGGGCGCGGCCCGGGGCCCCGGTCCGCGCGACGCGGGCCGGGCCTCCCCTCGCGGCCGTGGCCGGGGGCCCGTCGCCGGCGGTCCGGCCCGGCCCTAGACGGCATCGCCGTGCCCGGCCCGGAGCCCCTCGCGCACGCGCTGGGCGATCTCGATGAAGGTGCGGCTGTCGCGGATCTCGAGCGGTCGCGCCCGTGGCAAGGGGCTGTCGATGACGTCGGTGATGCGCCCCGGGCGCGGCGACATGACGACGATGCGGGTCGAGAGATAGACCGCCTCGGGGATCGAATGGGTGACGAAGAGCGTGGTCTTGGCGGTCCGTGCCCAGAGCCGCAGCAGCTCCTCGTTCAGGCGGTCGCGGACGATCTCGTCGAGGGCGCCGAAGGGTTCGTCCATGAGGAGGACGTCGGCATCGAAGGCGAGCGCGCGGGCGATCGAGGCCCGCTGCTGCATCCCGCCCGAGAGCTGCCAGGGGAACTTGCGCTCGAAGTCCGTGAGCTCGACCATGGCGAGGACGGCCTTCACCCGCGCCTCCTGCTCGGCCCGCGGATAGCCCATGATCTCGAGCGGCAGGCGCACGTTGCCGGCGATCGTCCGCCAGGGGTAGAGGCCCGCGGCCTGGAAGACGTAGCCGTAGGCGCGGGCCCGGCGGGCATCGTCGGCGCTCATGCCGTTGACGGTCAGGGTGCCGGCGGTCGGCCGCTCGAGGGCGGCGACGCAGCGCAGGAAGGTCGTCTTGCCGCAGCCCGAGGGGCCGATGAACGACACGAACTCGCCCTTGCGGATGGTGAGGTCGACGGCCTTCAGCGCCTCGACCGGCCCGTCGGCGGTCGCGAACGTCAGATCGACGCCGCGGGCCTCGATCACGGGGGCGGCGGCCGGCGCCGCCGCGGCTGCGATGCCCCCGGCGCTCACAGCGACCTCGTCAGGCCGCCGTCGACACGCAGGTTCTGCCCGGTGATGTAGCCCGCCCCCTCCGAGAGGAGGAAGGCGGCCGTGGCGGCGATCTCCCCGACCTTGCCGAGGCGGCGCATCGGCACCCCCCGGGCGCGCTCGGCGGTCTGCGGCAGGCTGTCGATCCAGCCCGGCAGGACGTTGTTCATGCGCACGTTGTCGGCGGCGTGGCGGTCGGCGAAGAGGCGCGTGAAGGCGGCGAGCCCGGCCCGCGCCACGGCCGAGGTCGGGAAGGCCGCCGCCGGCTCGACGGCCCAGGCGGTCGAGATGTTGACGATCGCGCCGCCGCCCTGGGCGACCATGATCGGGGTGACGAGGCGCGCCGCCCGCACCACGTTCAGGAAATAGACCTCGAGGCCCTCGTGCCAGTCGCCGTCGGCAAGCTCGAGGAGCGGCCCGCGCGGCCCGTGGCCGGCCGAGTTGACGACGCCGTCGATCCGCCCCCAGCGCGCCATCGCCGCCGCGACCAGGCGGCCGATGTCGTCGGCCGAACGGTTGGAGCCCGTGACCCCGACCCCGCCCAGTTCCCCGGCGAGCGCCGCCCCCCGCCCCGAGGAGGAGAGGATGCCGACGGCCCAGCCGGTAGCGGCGAGGTGGCGGGCCGTGGCCGCCCCCATGCCGCTGCCGGCGGCCATGACGAGGGCGACACGCACCCTCAGACCCCGCTCGCCGGGATCGTCCCCCGCGCCACCGGCCGCGGGGCCGAAAGCTCCTTCCAGGCCGAGAGGGCGCGGTTGACCGTCCCCTGCGGGGCGCGGGCGACGAAGCGGCCGTGGCCCTCGCGGGTGCGCACCCTGCCCTCCTCGATCACCACCTCCCCGCGCGCGAGGGTGAAGCGCGGCAGGCCCTTCACCCTCATGCCCTCGAAGACGTTGTAGTCGATCGCCGACTGCTGGGTGGCGGCGGCGATCGTCTTCTCGCGGGCCGGATCCCAGACCACGAGGTCGGCATCGGCGCCGACGCGCACGGCCCCCTTCTGGGGGTAGAGGTTGAGGATCCTGGCGATGGTGGTCGAGGTCGCGGCGACGAACTCGTTGGCCGTCAGCCGGCCGGTGGCGACACCGTGGGTCCAGAGCAGCGGCATGCGGTCCTCGAGCCCGCCGGTGCCGTTCGGGATCTTCGTGAAATCGTCCTTGCCGAAGCGCTTCTGGGCGGTGGTGAAGGCGCAGTGGTCGGTCGCCACGACCGCCAGCGAGCCGGCAGCGAGCCCGGCCCAGAGGCTCGCCTGATGGACCCTGCTGCGGAACGGCGGCGACATCACGCGGCGGGCGGCATGATCCCAGTCGGGGTGGAGGTATTCGGCCTCGTCGAGGACGAGGTGCTGGATCAGGGGCTCGCCCCAGACCCGCCGGCCGGCCTGGCGGGCGCGGCGGATGGCCTCGTGGCTGTCCTCGCAGGAGACGTGGACGACGTAGAGCGGCACCCCCGCCATGTCGGCGATCATGATGGCGCGGTTGGTCGCCTCGCCCTCGACCTGGGGGGGGCGCGAGAAGCCGTGGGCCTCGGGGCCGCGGTTGCCGGCGGCAAGGAGCTGGCGCTGGAGTTCGGCCACGACATCGCCGTTCTCGGCATGGACGAGGGCCACGGCCCCGAGTTCGGCGCAGCGGCGGAACGAGGCGAAGAGCTCCTCGTCGTTGACCATCAGCGCGCCCTTGTAGGCCATGAAGTGCTTGAACGAGGTGATGCCGCGGGCCACGACCTCGCGCATCTCGTCGAAGACCCGCTCGCCCCACCACGTCACCGCCATGTGGAAGGAGTAGTCGCAGTTCGCGCGCGCGGTCTTGTTGTGCCACATGGCGAGGGCGTCGAGGAGGCCCTGCCCGGGTGCGGGCAGGGCGAAGTCGACGACCATCGTCGTGCCCCCGGCGAGGGCCGCCCGGGTGCCGCTCTCGAAGTCGTCCGAGGAGTAGGTGCCCATGAAGGGCATCTCGAGGTGGGTGTGGGGGTCGATGCCGCCCGGCATGACGTAGCAGCCGGTGGCGTCGAGGACGGTCTCGCCCGCAAGCTCGGGGCCGATGGCGGCGATCCGGCCGCCCGCGATCGCCACGTCGGCCCGGTAGGTCAGGTCGTGGGTGACGACGGTGCCGTTCCTGATGACGGTGGACATGGCTCAGCCTCCTGGACGGGAATGGGGGGGCGCGGCCCCGGGTCGGTCGTGGCCGGCGCCGCCGCCCGGGGGCGCGGCCGGGGGCGCCCTCACGCCACGACCCCGGCGGTCTCGAGGACGGCGTGGAGAAGCACGTTGACGCCCGCCTCGGCCCAGGCCGGGGTGATGTCCTCGGCCTCGTTGTGGCTGAGCCCGTCCCGGCACGGGACCATCACCATCGCCGTCGGCGCCACGCGGTTGATCCAGCAGGCATCGTGGCCGGCACCCGAGATGATGTCCATGTGGCTGTGGCCGAGCCGGTCGGCGGCGGCGCGCAGGCGCTCGAGGAGGGCCGCGTCGAAGGCCGGGGGATCGAACTGGCCGACGGTCCTCGCGGCGAACTTGACCCCGACCTCGGCGCAGACTCCCGGCGCCCGCGCCAAGAGTTCGGCCACCATCGCCTCCAGGACCTCGAGCCGGTGGCTGCGGAAGTCGACCGTGAACACGACCCTCTCGGGGATGATGTTGCGGCTGTTGGGATGGACGTCGATGTGGCCGATCGCGCCCACCGCCGCCGGCTGGCGGGCGATGGCGATCTCGTGGACCAGCTCGGTCACACGGGCAAGCCCGCGGCCGGCGTTGCGGCGCATGTACATGGGCGTCGAGCCGGTGTGCTGGCCCTTGCCGGTGACCGTGCATTCGATCCAGCGCAGGCCCTGCCCGTGGGTGACGATGCCGATGTCGCGCCCCTCGGCCTCGAGGATCGGGCCCTGCTCGATGTGAAGCTCGAACATCGCGTGGATGCGCCGGGCCCCGACCTCCTCGGGGCCGGACCAGCCGATGCGGGCAAGCTCGTCGCCAAAGCGCAGGCCGCGGGCATCGGTGCGGGCATGGGCCCATTCGAGCGTGTGGACGCCGGCGAAGACGCCCGAGGCGAGCATCGCCGGGGCGAAGCGCGTCCCTTCCTCGTTGGTCCAGTTGACGACGACGATCGGCCGGCGCGTCCGCACTCCGAGATCGCGCAGGCTGCGCACGACCTCGAGCCCGCCGAGGACGCCGAGGACCCCGTCGTATTTCCCCCCCGTCGGCTGGGTGTCGAGATGGCTGCCGACATAGACGGGGTCGAGCGTCGGCTCGGCGCCCGCGAACTCGGCAAACATCGTTCCCATGCGGTCGACCCTGACCGTCCCCCCCGCCCCCTCGCACCAGCGCCGGAAAAGCGTCCGCCCCTCGGCGTCGGCATCGGTGAGGGTCTGGCGGTTGTTGCCGCCGGCGACGCCGGGGCCGATCGCGGCCATCGCCATCAGGCTCTCCCAGAGGCGGG
>JADLCV010000069.1 GCA_020846995.1 Paracoccaceae bacterium | reverse complement strand
GTCGGCCGTGGACAGGAATGCAGGCATCGGCGACACCTCCCGCCCGCCCCATAGGGCAGATTCCCGCCCAAGGGACCGGCCCCGCCCGCGCCCCCGCCGCCGGCCGCCGCCGCCCGCCCCCGGAGGGCGCGCGCGTGCGCCGGCGCGCCCTCCGGGACCGGGGCGGCGTGCGGCGGGGCGCCGCGCGCGGCCGCGCGAGGCACCCTGCGCGCGCGCCCGGCGCGGCGGCAGCGGGCGAGGGCCGGCGGGGACGGCGCGAGGGAACCCGCGGGCGGGGACGGGGGCCGGGCGCGGCCGGCCCGCGCCCCGGCGCGGCCAGCCCCGCGCGGCACGGGCAGCCTGAGGCATGGGAAGGATCGCCGCCACGGCCTGCGGGGTCGGCGTCCCCCTGGCGCTTAGAGGGGGCGACGGCGGCAGGGACGCCGCCGGTCAGGGGCGGGCGGGCCGCGGGCCCTTTCCTTCGGCGGCGATTGCGCGCAAGCAGGCGCGCGGGCGACGCTGCGCCCGCCCGCCGGGAGCACGCCCGCCCGTGCCACGCCCCCTTCTCCTGCGCGCGCTCGGTGCGCTCCGCTGGCGGGCCGGCGAGGGGCTGCGGCTCGGGCGCGACCGGCTCGCGACGCTCGCCCACGACCTCGGCGCCCACGGCCGGCCGCGGCTGACCCCGGGCGCGATCGCAGCCGGGCCGCGGATGGCGGTCTATCTCGTCTACGCCCGGGAGGGGATCGCGCCCTCCCACCTCCTGACCCTCGACCACCTCGCCCGCGCCGGCCACGCAACCGTCGTCGTCAGCAACCTCGCCCTTGCTGCGGCCGACCGGGCGGCGCTTGCCGTGCGGGCCTGGGCGGTCGTCGAGCGGGCGAACTTCGGTTACGACTTCGGCGGCTACCGCGAGGGGATCGCCCGCCTCGCGCCCCGGCTCGGCGGGCTTCTCCGGCTCGTCCTCCTCAACGACTCGGTCTGGTTCCCGGTCCCGGTCGCGGGCGAGGACTGGCTCGCGCGGGCCGAGGCGACGGGGGCCGACTTCGTCGGCGCGGTCGCGAACGACTTCGCCCCGCCCTTCGCGCTCGCCTCCTGGAGGGACGTCCCCTTCCGGCACGATGCCCGCGCGCCGGGCTTCCACTACTGCTCCTTTGCCCTCAGCCTCGGGCCGGGGGTGCTTGGCGACCCCGCCTTCCGCCGCTTCTGGCGGCGCCTCGCGCTGACCGGCGACAAGCACGACACCGTGCGCCGGGGCGAGGTCGGGCTGACGCGCTGGGCCCTCGGGCGCGGCCACAGCCACGCCGCGACCTTCGCCATGGCCGATCTCGACCGCACCCTCGCGGGGCTTGCGGAGGCGCGCCTGCGAACCCTTCTCGCCGACCTCGTCATTCCCGAGGAGCCGGCCCTGCGGGCGCTCAAGGCCGAGGTCATCGGCCGCGACGACGGCTCGCCCGCCTGGCGGGCCGAGGCCGAGACCTTCCTCGCCGCCGCCGTGATGCGCACCGGGGCGGCCTTCGCGCTTCCTTCGCTCGCCCTCGCCGAGGGCCGCTCGCCCTTCCTCAAGAAGTCGCCGCTGCGGCTCGACGCCGAGGCGGCCGCGATCACGCTGCGCCTCGCCGCGGGGATCCCGGGCCCGATGGGCGCGGCGATCCGCGCCGAGGCGGCGGCGACCGCCGCGACCGCCGCGCGCGCGGGCCGCGCCCCCTGACCCTCGGGGGGGAGCGCCCGGCCTCACCCTGCCCCCCCGGCCGCCGCGCCGGCTTCGGCGGAAAGCAGCCCAGCCCGCGGCGGCGGCGATGCCGCAGGGGCAGAATTTGACAATTGTCATCCCCGAGGGGCGAAAACCCGGCCATGCGGGGGGTCAAACGGCGCTGCGACCGGCGGCGCCGTGCGCGTGGCCACGCACCAAGGACCGGAGACCTTCATGACCATCACGACCCGGATCGACGCCATCACCTCGATTGCCGATCCCTACCGCAGCGACGTCCTGCCGGCGCCGAAGAGCGTCAAGATCGAGCTGACGGGCCGCTGCAACTTCGCCTGCTCGTTCTGCGCCCGCTCGATGCGGCTGCGCGACCAGAAGGACATGGACCGCGCCCTCTTCGAGCGCCTCCTGCCCGACATGCGGGCCGCGGGCGTCGAGGAGCTCGGGCTCTTCTACCTCGGCGAATCGTTCATGGTCGACTGGCTCGAGGACGCCATCCGCTACGCCAAGCACGAGGTCGGCTTCCCTTACGTGTTCCTGACCACCAACGGCTCGCTCGCCAAGCCCGACCGGGTCGAGGCGTGCATGGCGGCGGGGCTCGATTCGCTCAAGTTCTCGCTCAACTACGCCGACGCCGACCAGTTCAAGAGCATCGCCCGGGTCAAGAAGTCGCTCTACAAGGCGCTTCTCGACAACATCAGGTCGGCTCGCGCGCGCCGCGACGCCGGCGGCCATGCGACCGGCCTCTATGCCTCCTACATCATGTATGACGGCGAGCAGGGCGAGCGCATGCAGCAGGTCGTCGAGGACGTCCGTCCCTATCTCGACGAGGTCTACGCGCTGCCGCTCTACAACCAGGCGGCCTTCATCGAGGGTCAGAACTGGGTCTTCACCGCCGGCAACCGCGGCCGCTACGCGAACCTCCGCGACCCCCTGCCCTGCTGGGCGGTCTTCACCGAGGGCCACATCACCTGGGACGGCAAGCTCTCGGCCTGCTGCTTCGACCATGACGGCCGCTTCCACATGGGCGATCTGACGACGACCCCGTTCATGGAGGCCTGGAACTCCGAGCGCTTCCGCAAGCTCCGCCGTGCCCATCTGGCCAAGGACGTCAAGGGCACGGTCTGCGAGGCCTGCGTCGCCTACAACTGACGGCGGCCGCGCCTCGGCCGCCTCGGCTGCCCGCCCGGGGCCCCGGGCGGGCAGTGTTCCTTCGGCGGGCCCGGGCCTCCGCCGCGCTGCCCCGTGCCGTGCGGTCGGGCGCCGCAGCCGGACACGGGCCCGCCCCCGCCCCCCTTCGCCCGCCACCCCCGCCTGCGCCCTGCGGCCGGCGCCGGCGGGCCGGGGCGGGCCGCGTCAGGGCGCCGAGGGAAAGCGGCGGCGGGCCTCGGCGGCGTCGTAGCGGCCGAGGCGGACGTCCTCGGCCACCGCCGCGGGATCACG
>JADLCV010000068.1 GCA_020846995.1 Paracoccaceae bacterium | reverse complement strand
GGGCCCGACTGCGCGTCCGCAGGCGCCCGCCGACGGCGGGGTTGCATCTGCCGGGGGGCGGGGTATGGAGGAGCCTTCCCGCCCGAGGTGAGCCGATGCTGGCTGCCGAGCCCCCCCCTCCCCCCGCCCGCCCGCTCGGCCGGGCGATCCTCGCGGGACTTGCCCTCCGCTGTCCCGCCTGCGCCCGCGGCCGGCTCCTCGCGGGCTATCTGCGCGTCGCCGACCGCTGCCCGGCCTGCGGCGAGGCCCTCCACCACCACCGCGCCGACGACGGGCCGGCCTATCTCACCGTCCTTCTCACGGGCAAGCTCTCCGCCGTCGGGCTGCTCGTCGCCTTCCTCGCCTGGCGGCCCGATCCCGCCCTCCTCGCGCTCGGCTTCGCCGCCGGCAGCGCCGGGCTCGCGCTTGTCCTCCTGCCGCGGCTCAAGGGGCTCGTGGTGGCGATCCAGTGGGCCCAGCGGATGCACGGCTTCGGCGAGGCGGGGTGAGGGCGATGGAGGGGCCCCCGGCGCCGCCGATCCGCGATGCCGCGACCGTGATCGTCGTCCGCCGCGGGCCCGGGGGGCCGGAGGTGCTCATGGGCCAGCGCGGTGCGGGGGCGGTCTTCATGCCCTCGAAGATCGTCTTTCCCGGGGGCGCGGTGGATGCGGGCGACCACGGCGTGGCCCTGGCGACGCCGCTCGCGCCGGCCTGCGCCGCCCGCCTCGCGCTCGAGGCGCGGGCGGGCCTTGCCCCCGCCCTGGCCGCCGCCGCGATCCGCGAGCTCTGGGAGGAGGCGGGGCTGCGCCTTGCCGCCCCCGCCCCCTGGCCCGACCCGCCGCCGGCCTGGGCGGGTTTTGCCGCCGGCGGCCACCGGCCCGCCGCCGGGGCCCTGACGCTCGTCTTCCGCGCCATCACCCCGCCCGGCCGGCCGCGACGCTTCGACGCCCGCTTCTTCCTCGTCGACGCCGACGCGCTGGCGGGGGATGACGTGCATTTCGCCGGCGCCTCGGGCGAACTCACGCGCCTCGGCTGGGTGCCGGTCGCGGGGGCGGGCGCGCTCGACCTGCCCCGCATCACCGCCGTCGTCCTCGCCGAGGTGGCCGGGGTCCTGCGCCGCGGCGGCCCCCCGCCCGAGGGCGTGCCCTTCCACGACAGCCGCTCGGGCCGCGCGGAGGTCCGCCGCCTGCCCTGACCGGCCGCCCCCCGGACGGGCACCCCCTCAGCGGCGGAGCTTCCGCGCCCCGAAGGTGGGCTTGGCCTCGGGGATCGGCGGCATCTGCCAGGTGCCGGTCACGGGCACGAAGGTGTCGCGAGCGATGGGGACGTCGATGACCGTCGGCTGGTCGGAACGGATCGCCTCGCGGAAGGCGTCGGCGAACTGGTCGGCGTGGGTGATGCGGATGCCGCGCGCCCCCATCGCCTCGGCCATGCGCGCGAAGTCGGGGTTCCAGAACTGGCCCGTCTTCTCGTTGACGAAGCTCGTGCCCAGCTCGCGGCCGTCGAGGTAGAAGCGCTGGAGGTCGCGGATGGTGCCGATGGCGTAGTTGTTCATCACCACCCAGACCGCCGGCAGGTTGTATTCGACGGCGGTGATGACCGCGTGCGGCGTCATCGAGAAGCCGCCGTCGCCGCAGACCGTGACGCAGGGCGCGTTCGGCCGCGCGAGCCGCGCCCCGAGGACGCCGCAGACCCCGAAGCCCATGGCCGCGAATCCGCCGGCGGTCAGGTGCGTGTTCGGAAGCCGCGGCTGCCAGTACTGCTCGGACCACGCCTGGACGTTGCCGACGTCGTCGACCATCACCGTCTCGGGCGGCGAGACGCGCAGCATGTCGGCAAGGACCCGGCGGGGGTCCATCGGGAACTCGCCCGACCGCTCGAAGGGCTCGACATAGTTGCGCCAGTCGGTCCGCCAGCCCTCGATCTCGCGCCACCAGCCGCTGCCCTCGGGGTGGCGGCGGCTGCGGGCGCGGGCGATCCGCGCCGCCTGGGCGAGGAAGGCGCGAGCATCGGCGACGAGCCCGATCTCGACGGGGTAGTTGCGGCCGATCTCGGCGGCGTCGATGTCGACCTGGATGAGCCTCGTCGGCGGGATGTTGTAGACGTAGCCCGGGATCCAGCTGCCGGTGTGGAGGTCGTTGAAGCGGGCGCCGACGGCAAGGATGACGTCGGCCGACCGCGCCGCCTCGGTGGCGGGATACTCTCCCCAGACGCCGGCGACGCCGAGGTGCTGGCGGTGGCCCGCGGGCAGGGCACCCTTGCCCATGAACGAGGTGTAGACCGGCACGTTGACCGCCTCGGCGAAGGCGCGCAGTTCCTCGAAGGCACCGGCGACGCGGATGCCGCCGCCGGCGAGGATGAGCGGCCGCTGGGCCGAGACGAGGAGGTCGAGGGCCCGCTCGACCCCCTCCTCGGCCGCCGGCGGGCGCCAGTTGAGCGGCTTGAGCGACGCCTCGGCCGAGGGCAGGTCGACCTCGGCCCGCTCGATGTAGAGGTCGTAGGGCATGTCGATGTGGACCGGCCCCGGGCGGCCGGTGCGCATCGCCCGGAAGGCCCCGGGCAGGGCCCGGGCGAGGTCCTCGACCTTGCGCACGCGCCAGGATTTCTTCACCACCGGGGCAAAGATGTCGGACATGTCGCCGTTGTAGCGGTAGTCGTCCTGGAGGGCGCCGGTGCCGAACTGGGTCGTCGGCACCTGGCCGGTGATGAGCATGAAGGCCGAGTTGTCGTAGTAGGCGTTGGCGACGGCGATCATCATGTTCATCGGCCCCGGCCCGGTCGAGGCGTAGACCGCGAGCGGCTGGCCGGTGAGGCGGAAGTAGACGTCGGCCATGAAGCCTGCGGTCTGCTCGATCCGGGGCGAGATGTGGCGGATCCGGTCGGTCTTGCCGTGGAGCCCGTCGAGCAGGCCGATGGCGCCGTGGCCGGCATAGCCGAGGATGTAGGGCACCTTCTCGCGGATGAGGAAGTCGGCGATGAGGTCGGTGCCGCGGCGGGCGTTGCCCGGGGCCCCGGGCAGGGTCGAGACCGCCGGGGCCGCGGTGCCGGCGTAGCCGCCGCCGCCGTAGCCCGACCCGCCGCTGCCGCCCCTGCTGCCGCTGCCGTAACCCCCGCCGCCGCTTCCCCCGCCGCTGCCAGCCCCGCCGCCGTAGCCGGGGCTGCCGTAGCCGGGGCTGCCGTAGCCCGTGCGCCCGCCGCCGCCGCCCTGCGCCCCCGACCCGCCGTAGCGGCTGCCGCCCTCGCCCATCGCCCTGCCCTCCCCGCCCGCGCCCGCCCGCCGCCCCTGCTCGACGCGCCGGCGGCGGCGGCCGCGCCCGCCCGAGCCTAGCCGCCTCCGCCGGCGCCGGTAAAGCCGGCCCCATGTCCCTGCGTCTCAGAGAAAGCTCTGGGGGTCGATGTCGACGGTCAGGCGCAGCCGGGCCGAGGGCCTGAGGGTGGCGATCCAGGCCGCGACGAGGGGCTGGAGGGCGAGCGCGCGGGGGGCGCGGACGAGCATTCTCAGCCGGTGGCGGCCGCGGATGCGGGCGATGGGCGCCGGGGCCGGGCCCCAGACGTCGGCGCCTGCGTCCCGGAGCGGCCCGGCCGCGCGGGCGAGCGCGCCGCCGGCGTCGAAGGCGAGGGCGAGGTCGGTCGAGGAGAGGACGACCGCCGCCATCCGCCCGAAGGGCGGCACGCCGAGGGCCGCCCGCGCCGCCGCCTCCTCGGCCCAGAAGCCCTCGTCGTCGCCGGCGAGGATCGCCCGGATCACCGGATGGTCGGGCTGGTAGGTCTGGACGAGGGCGAGGCCCGGCCGCCCCGCCCGCCCCGCCCGCCCGGCAACCTGGGCGATGAGCTGGAAGCTGCGCTCGGCCGCGCGCAGGTCCGACCCCTGGAGGCCGAGGTCGGCGTCGATGACGCCGACGAGGGTCAGGAGCGGGAAGTTGTGGCCCTTGGCGACCAGCTGGGTGCCGACGACGATGTCGGCCTCGCCGGCGGCGATGGCGGCGAGGCGCTCCTTCAGGTCGCGGGCCGAGCCGAAGAGGTCCGAGGAGAGGACGGCGATGCGGGCCGCGGGGAAGGCCGCCGCCGTCTCCTCGGCCACCCGCTCGACCCCCGGGCCGACCGCCGCCATCCGCCCGGCGACGCCGCAGGCGGGGCAGGTCGCGGGGACGGGCGCGCTCGCGCCGCACTGGTGGCAGACGAGGCGGCCGCGGAAGCGGTGCTCGACGAGGCGCGCGTCGCAGGCCGAGCAGCCGAGCTGATGGCCGCAGGCCCGGCAGAGCGTGACCGGCGCGTAGCCGCGGCGGTTGAGGAAGAGGAGCGTCTGCTCGCCCCGCTCGAGCCGCGCCGCCGTCTCCGCAAGCAGCCTCGGGGCGATCCAGCGCCCGGCCGGGGGCCCCTCGCGGCGGAGGTCGACGGCCGCGATCGCCGGCAGTTCGGCCGCCCCGAAGCGGGCCGGCAGGTCGAGCCGGCCGTAGCGGCCGGCGCGGGCGTTGACCCAGGTCTCGAGCGCCGGCGTCGCCGAGGCGAGGACGACCGCCGCGCCCTCGATCGAGGCCCGCAGCACGGCCATGTCGCGGGCGTGGTAGAGGACGCCGTCCTCCTGCTTGAAGGAGGCGTCGTGCTCCTCGTCGACGACGACGAGGCCGAGGTCGGCGAAAGGGAGGAAGAGGGCCGAGCGCGCCCCGACGACGAGCTCGACGCCGCCGCCCGCGGCCATCTGCCACAGCCGCCGCCGCTCGGCCGCGGCGACGCCCGAATGCCACTCTCCGGGCCGCGCCCCGAAGCGCGCCTCGACGCGCTCGAGGAAGGCGCCCGTGAGCGCGATCTCGGGCATGAGGACGAGGGCCTGGCGGCCGCGGGCGAGGCATTCGGCCACCGCCTCGAGATAGACCTCGGTCTTGCCCGCGCCGGTGACGCCCTTGAGGAGCGTCGTCGCGTAGCGCCCCCCGGCGACGCCCTCGCGCAGCGCCGCCGCCGCCGCCGCCTGGGCGGGCGAAAGCGCCGGGCCGGCGCGGGCGGGGTCGAGGCGGGGATAGGGCCCGTCGCGCGCCGCCGCCTCCTCGACCACCTCTCCCCGGGCGACGAGGCCGCGCACGACCCCCGCCCCGACCCCGGCCAGCCGGCAGAGTTCGGTCAGCGCGAGCGGCGCCCCGCCGTGCTCGGCGAGGGCGGCGAGGACGCGCGCCCGCGCCGCCGTCGGCCGCTCGGGGAGGGCCTCGCCCGTCCGGTAGAGGCGGCGCGGCCCCGGCGGCTCATCGAGCCCCGG
Source organism: Paracoccaceae bacterium (assembly GCA_020846995.1). Taxonomy (GTDB): domain Bacteria; phylum Pseudomonadota; class Alphaproteobacteria; order Rhodobacterales; family Rhodobacteraceae; genus JAHDXW01. The sequence continues at coordinate 463 of JADLCV010000068.1, read as the reverse complement.
GGCGCGGGTCGCCAGCCGCAGCATGGCCGCGAGCGGGGTCAGCGTGTAGTCGGCGGCGCGGGCAAGGAAGGCGCGGAAGGCCGCCCCCAGCGGCCGGGCCTCGAGACGCCTTGCCACGGGACGCAGGCGGGTGGCTTCGATCACCCCCTCGCCCGGGCCCCAGACGACGCCGAGGACGCGGCGCGGGCCGAGCGGCACGACGACGAAGGCCCCCTCCTCCACCCCCCCCGGCGGGGCGAGATAGTCGAGGATCCGGCCGACCGGCTCGACCGTCAGGACCCCGACCCGCGCCCCGGCGGCAAAGGCCGGAGGCTCAGGCACCCCCGCCCTCCCTCTGCCGCGGGCGAGGACCGCCGGGGCCCGGGGCGGCGCGCGGCCACATGCCCGGGCGGGGGCACGGTTCCCATGACGGCGAAACTGCGCTAGAGGCTCGACCGTCCTGCCAGCCGCGAGGGAGCCCGCC
>JADLCV010000067.1 GCA_020846995.1 Paracoccaceae bacterium | reverse complement strand
GGGCGCCGGGCCCGCCGGTGCCGGCCCGGCGCGGTGTCACGGCGGCGCCGGCCGCGGGCCCGTCCCGGCGCCCCGCGGGCGCACGCCGCGGGCAAGGGGCGAGGACCGCGCCGGTATGCGGCCCCCGCCCCGGCCGCCCTTGCCCCGCCGCTTCCCCGGGGCAGGGTTCCGTCCGCAGACGGCGGGGCCCGCGCCGGGGTGACGGCCGGCGGGGCGGCGCCGGCGCCGGGGCGGGCGCCCGGTCTGCGCGCGCCGGGGCCCGGACGTCAGCCGCGGGCGGGGTCGGGGCGGTGGGGGGGGGCGCCGTCCTCGGGCAGGGTGATGCGGATGGCGCGAAGCCCGCGGGCCTGGCCGAGCCGGCCCTCGGCCAGCCGCCGCGCCCCCGGGCCCTCGAGGACCAGCCGGTCGACGGCGGCCGAGGGGAGCGCGAGGAGTGCCCCCGGGCGGAGGCCGAGGACGGCGGCGATGGGCAGGCTGACGCGGTCGAGGACGGCATCGAGGACGGCCGGCGCCCCGAGCACGACCGTCTCGAGCGCGCGCGCCCAGGCGGTTGCCGCCGCCGCCGCCGCCGCCTCGGTCGCGCGGTCGCGGGGGGCGGCGGGGTCGGCCGCCTCCTCCCCGGCGACCGCCGCGGCCGGCGCCTCGCGCCGGCGCGGCGCCGTCGCCGCCCGCGGCACCGCCGGCAGCGCCAGCACGACCTCGCCCCGCTTCTGGACCGGGCTGCCGAGCCCGACTTCGGCCACGAAGAGGCGGTAGGCCCCGTCCTCGAGGAGGAGGCCGAGGGGGCGGGGGTCGTCGAGGAAGGAGGCATAGCGGTAGCCCCCGGCCCAGGCCGCGTCGGGGGAGGGGCCGAGACCGGCGGCAAACTCGACGAGCAGGCGGTCGACGAGGGGCGCCGTCATCGCCGCATCGGTGCGCGTCGGCCGGCGCGCCGGGGGGGCGGCGGCGGTGACGCGGCCGATGGCCTGGCGCTCGATCACGGCCGCGAGCACGGCCGGGGCGAGGGCGACGAGGCCGAGGCTCTCGCCCGGCCCCTCGACGATCGCGAGGAGCGCCCCCGGCGGCGGCAGATCGAGGAGTTCGGCGAGGGTGCCGCGGCGGGCCTCGAGCCGGCTGACCGCGAGGGCGAGGCCGATCCCGTCCTGGGCGGCGCGGGCGAGCGCGACCGGGAGCGCCCGCTCGGCCTCATGGGCGGCGCGGGCTGTCCCCGGCACGGCCCCCGCCTTGCGCCTGAGCACCGCATGCGCCGCCATCCCCGCCTCCGCCCCGCCATCGCCGCCGCGGCCGACCCTGCCAGAACGGAGTTGCCGAAAGGTTGAGGCGAGCCCCGGCCACGTCGCCACGGCACCGCCCGCGACCGGGGGGGATTCCCCAGTCGCCGAAGCCGGCACGGCCGGCGCCGGCGGGCCAGCGGGCGCGGAGGGATGAATCATGGCCCGTTCCCCGCGCGGGTCCACGCTTCCGTCATGGCGACGCCCGGCCCCAGGGAACCGCCCTTCCTCCTCACCCCCGCCCGTGCGCCAGCACGGGCAGCGCCCGACCTCCCCCCGGGGCGGGCGCTTCGCGCCGCCCGCGGCCGGGCGCCGCCCGTGGCCCGGGGGCGAGGACGGGCGAACCATGGCCCGTTCCGGGGCTGGGTCCACGTTCTCCGCCGGCCGACGCCTGGCATGCGGAACCGCCCCGCCGTCTCCCTCCCGCCCGTGCGCCAGCACGGGCAGCGCCCGACCGCTCTCTCCCCTCCGTGGCCGGCGCCCGGGTTCCCTCAGCCGGCCTCGAGTTCGTCGATCATGCGGCCGATCAGCCCGAGGCCGCGGTCCCAGAAGGCGGGGTCGGCGGCGTCGAGACCGAAGGGGGCGAGCAGTTCGCGGTGGTGGCGCGAGCCGCCGGCACGCAGCAGGTCGAGATACTTGGCCACGAACTCGGGGTCGCCCTCCTCGTGGACGGCATAGAGCGCGTTCACGAGCCCGTCGCCAAAGGCGTAGGCGTAGACGTAGAAGGGCGCGTGGACGAAATGCGGGATGTAGGCCCAGAAGGTCTCGTAGCCCGGCATGAGGCGGAAGGCGGGGCCGAGGGCCGCGGTCTGGACCTCGATCCAGAGCCGCCCGATGTCGTCAGGCGTCAGCTCGCCCGCGCGGCGGGCGGCATGGAGGCGGCCCTCGAAGTCGTAGAAGGCAATCTGGCGGACGACGGTGTTGATCATGTCCTCGACCTTGCCGGCGAGGAGGACGCGCCGCTCGGTCGCGGTCGCGGCGCCGGCGAGAAGGGCGCGGAAGGTCAGCATCTCGCCGAAGACGCTCGCCGTCTCGGCGAGCGTCAGGGGCGTCTGCGACAGAAGCTCGCCCTGGCCCGCGGCGAGGCGCTGGTGGACGCCGTGGCCGAGCTCGTGGGCGAGCGTCATGACGTCGCGCGGCTTGCCCTGGTAGTTGACGAGCACGTAGGGGTGGACGGCGGCGACCGTCGGGTGGGCGAAGGCGCCCGGGGCCTTGCCGGGCCGGAGCGCGGCGTCGATCCAGCCGCGGGTGAAGAAGGGGCGGGCAAGTTCGGCGAGGGTCGGGGAAAAGCCCCCGTAGGCGTCGGTCACGATCGCCCGCGCCTCGTCCCAGCCGAAAAGCCGCGGCGCCTCGAACGGAAGGGGGGCGTTGCGGTCCCAGACCTCGAGCGCCTCGAGCCCCATCCAGCGGGCCTTGAGCCGGTAGTAGCGGTGCGAGAGCCGCGGATAGGCCGCGACCACGGCATCGCGGAGGGCCTCCACGACCGCGGGCTCGACCTGGTTCGCGAGGTGACGGCCGTGGGCGGGCGAGGGCATCCGCCGCCACCGGTCGACGATCTCCTTCTCCTTGGCGAGCGTGTTGTGGACGCGGGCGAAAAGCCGGATCTCGCCCCCGAGCCCCGCGGCCAGCGCCCGCGCCGCCCGCTCGCGCCGGGGGCGGTCGTGGTCGGTGAGGAGGTTCAGCGTCGGCTCGAGCGCGAGGTCGGCGCCGTCGACGGTGAAGGTCATGGCCGCGAGGGTCTCGTCGAAGAGCTTGTTCCAGGCCGCGGGCCCGACCGCCGAGGTGTCGTGGAGGAAGCGCTCGAGCTCGTCGGAGAGCTGGTGGGGCCGGAAGGCGCGAATGCGCCCGAAGAACGGCCGGTAGCGGGCGAGCGCGGGCAGGGCCGCGAACTGCCCCTCGAGGGCCGCGTCGTCGATGCGGTTGATCTCGAGGGCGAAGAAGACGAGCGGCGCGGTCGCGTCGGTGAGCCGGTCATCGATGTCGGAACGGAACTTGGCCCGGGCACTGTCGGTCGTCGCCTGGGAATGGCGCAGTCCGGCGTAGGAGCCGAGCCGGCCGGCGAGGGACTCGATCTCCTCGTAGCGGAGGACCGCGGCCAGCAGTCCCTCGGCGTCGAGGGTGGCAAGGCGGCCCTCGTGGTCGGCCGCGAAGGCCCGCGCCCTCTCCGAAACGGCGGCGAGGTCGCGGGCGACCTCGGGGGCGTCGGGGGCGGCGTAGAGGTCGGCGAGATCCCACTCGGGGAGATCGCCGAGCGGGGAGGCGGCGGCGGCGGTCAAGGCGGCGGCGGGCTC
>JADLCV010000066.1 GCA_020846995.1 Paracoccaceae bacterium | reverse complement strand
GAGTAGCGGGCCGCGGACGGCGCGCCCGGGGGGGCCGGCGGCGGGGGCCTCGCGCCCCCGCCGCCGGCGCTGCCGCGGCCCCCGGGCGGGGAGGGGCGCCCGCCCCCCGGCGCCGGCGCGGCCGCGGGCCGGGGAGGGCGCGCGGTCAGTCGCGCCGGATCGGGCAGGTCGAGAGGCCGAGGAGCGAATAGAGCGGGCACGTCGACAGGAGCCCGGTCGCGAGGATCGGGATGCCGAGGAGGTAGAACCAGCGCCAGCTTGCCGCCGGATCGAGGAAGAAGAGCGCGATCAGCACGAGGCCGACGACGATGCGCAGCAGGCGGTCGAGGCCGCCGACGTTGGTCCGGAACATGGCCCGCTCCCTTGCGGTGAGGAATACCCTCCACAGATACGGATGCGCGGGCCCCTTTGCCAGTGGCGCGGGCGGCGGCGCGCGGATTTCGCGGGCGGCGGGCGGCGGGCGCGGCCGCGTTCAGCCGCCCCGGCGCCGGGCCGCAAGGCGCGGCAGCATGGCCGAGAAGTCCTTGCCGCGGCCGTCCTCCTCCTCGACGAAGCGGCGGTAGAGGTCGAGGGCGAGGGCGCCGACGGGCGTGTCGGCATCGGCCGCCGCCGCCGCGGCCTGGGCGAGGCGGAGGTCCTTCAGCATCAGTTCGGCGGCGAAGCCCGGGCGGTAGCCGTGGTCGGCCGGGCTTTCGGGCCCGACGCCCGGGGCCGGGCAGTAGGCGGTCATCGACCAGGACTGGCCCGAGGAGGTCGAGACGACGTCGTAGAGCCGCTGGCGGTCGAGCCCGAGGCGGTCGGCCAGCGCGATCGCCTCGCAGGTCACGATCATCGTCGCGCCGAGGATCATGTTGTTGCAGATCTTGGCCGCCTGCCCGGCGCCCGCGGCCCCGCAGTGGACGGCGCGCCGGCCCATGGCGGCGAGGAGCGGCCCCACGCGGGCGAAATCCTCCGCGCTGCCACCGGCCATGAAGGTGAGGGTGCCGGCGCGGGCGCCGCCGACGCCGCCCGAGACCGGGGCATCGACGAAGCCGAGGCCGGCGGCGGCGGCGAGGCCCGCGACCGTGCGGGCGGCGGCGACATCGACCGTCGAGCAGTCGAGGAGCACGGCGCCCGGCGCCATGGTCGGGATGACCTCGGCGGCGACGCGGGCCAGGATCGCGCCGTCGGGAAGCATGGTCAGGACGACCGCGGCCCCGGCCGCGGCCGCGGCCGCCGAGGCTGCGGGCGCGACCCCCCCGGGGCAGGGGGCGGCGATGTCGTGGCCGACGACCTCGTGGCCGGCGCGGGCGAGGTTCGCGGCCATCGGCGCGCCCATGTTGCCGAGCCCGATGAAGCCCACCTTCATGGCGTCTCCTCCCAGTCGAGATCGTCGGGCCGGGGCGCGAGGGCGGCGGCGACGGCGGCCGCGGGCACCGCGGCCGGGCTCGCGTCGCGCCAGCGCGGGCGGCGGTCGCGGTCGATGATGCGCGCCCGCACGCCTTCGAGGAAGTCCCCTTCCTCGAGCGCGTGGGCGGTGGCGCGGTATTCGCGTGTGAGCGCCGGCCGGAGCCCGGGCGCGGCGCGGGCGGCCCGCACGAGGCGGAGGGCGACGGCGAGCGCGAGCGGCGAGGCCGCGTCGATCGCCGCCGCGGCGGCGGCCGCCGCGGGCGCCGTCTCGGCGGCGAGGGCGGCGCGGATGGCGGGGACCTCGGCCGCACCGAAGGCGCGCCCGACCCAGGCGAGGTCGGGCAGGGGGTCGGGCGGGGCCGCGGCCGCGGCCGCGATCGCCGCCGGGTCGCCCGTTGCCGCGAGCCGTCCGATCAGCGCGGGCCATCCCGCCTCGGGCACGAAGCGGTCGGCAAAGCCCGCCCGGAGGGCGAGCGCGGGCCCCATCCGCGCCCCCGTGAGCCCCAGCCATTCACCCATCCGCCCCGGCGCGCGGGCGAGGAGATGGCTGCCGCCGGCGTCGGGGACGAGCCCGATCGCGCATTCGGGCATGGCGACCTGCACGCTCTCGCCGGCGATGCGGTGGGCGGCGTGGCAGCCGAGCCCGACCCCGCCGCCCATGACGAAGCCGTGGAGGAAGGCGACGACGGGCTTCGGCGAGAGGGCGAGGCGGGCGTTGAGGCGGTATTCGGTGCGCCAGAAGGCCCGCACGAGGCCGGGATCGCCGTCCCGCGCCGCCGTCCAGAGAAGGGTGACGTCGCCCCCCGCCGAGAAGGCGCGCGGGCCCTCGGCATCGAGGATGACGAGGGCGACGGCGTCCTCGCCGGCCCAGCCGGCGAGGGTCGCGTCGATCGCCTCGGCCATGCCCGGGGTCAGCGCGTTGAGCGCGCCCGGCCGGGCCAGCGTGATGCGGCCGGCCCGGCCCTCGATGCGGATGCGGAGGTCGCTCATGGCCGCCGGGCGAGGAGTTCGCGGGCGACGATCAGGCGCATGATCTCGTTGGTCCCCTCGAGGATCTGGTGGACGCGGAGGTCGCGCACCGTCTTCTCGATGCCGTAGTCGGCGAGATAGCCGTAGCCGCCGTGAAGTTGCAGGCAGCCGTCGGCGACGCGGCTCGCGGCCTCGGTGACGAAGGCCTTGGCCATGGCGCAGGCCGCGGTCGCGTCGGCGGCGCCGGCATCGAGCTTCCAGGCCGCCTGGCGCAGGAAGACGCGCGCCGCCTGGAGCGCGATCTCCATGTCGGCAAGGCGGAACTGGAGGGCCTGGAACTCGTCGAGGCGGCGGCCGAAGGCGCGCCGCGTGCCCATGTAGGCGAGCGTCGCCGCGAGCGCGCCCTCGGCCGCGCCGAGGGCCCCGGCGGCGATGTTGAGCCGGCCGCCGTCGAGGCCCATCATCGCATAGGTGAACCCGCGCCCCTCCTCGCCGAGCAGGTTGCCGGCCGGGATCGTGCACTCGTCCAGCCGGACCTGGCGGGTGGGCTGGCTTCGCCAGCCCATCTTGTCCTCGAGCCCGCCGAAAGAGAGGCCGGGCGTGCCGGCCTCGACGACGAAGGCCGAGATGCCGCGGGCGCCGCTGCCGCCGGTCCGGGCCATGACGATGTAGGCATCCGAATAGCCGCCGCCGGAGATGAAGGCCTTGGTCCCCGAAAGCCGCCAGCCGCCGGCGGCCCTTTCGGCCCGGGTGGCGAGGGCCGCGGCGTCCGACCCCGAGCCGGGCTCGGTCAGGCAGTAGGAGAAGACCGTCTCCATCGTGACGACGCCGGGGAGGACGCGGGCCTTGAGCGCCTCCGACCCGTGGCGGTCGAGCATGGTCGCGCACATGTTGTGGATCGACAGGAACGAGGCGACCGAGGGGCAGGCACGGGCGAGCCCCTCGAAGACGAGGGTCGCGTCGAGCCGCCCGAGCCCCGCCCCGCCCGCCGCCTCGGACACGCAGAGCCCGCCGAAGCCGAGTTCGGCGAGCTTCGGCCAGAGGTCCCGCGGGATCGTGCCGGCGCGCTCCCAGGCGCGGGCGTGGGGGGCGATGTGCCGCTCGCCGAAGGCGCGGGCGGTGGCGAGGATCGCCTCCTGTTCCTCCGAAAGCGCGAAGTCCATGGCTCAGCTCCGCGTGAGGGCGACGCGCGCCTCGGCCGCGAGACGGGCGACAAGGTCGGCCGCGGGCAGGGTCCGGGCGAGCGCGGCGGCCTGGCCCTGGAGGTGGAAGGAGGCGTAGTCCTCCCGACCCGCGGCCGCGGCGGCGGCGAGAAGCGGCCCCGTCACGGCCCGCGGCAGGGGGTAGTCGGCGAAGGGCGCGCTCTGGAAGGCGGCGCCGAAGGCCGTCGCGCGCGCCCGCGCCGGCCGCCCCGAATAGGCCGCCGTCAGGTGGGTGTCGGCGTCGGTCGCGGCGGCGAGGGCGGCACGGGCGGCGGGGCTTGTCGCGGCCTCGGGGCAGAGAAGGAAGCCGGTCCCGATCTGCACCCCCTCGGCCCCGAGCATGAGCGCCGCGGCGATGGCGCGGCCGTCGGCGATGCCGCCGGCGGCGATGACCGGGATCGCCACCCCGTCCACGACCTGCGGCAGGAGCGCGAAGAGGCCGACCCCGCGGTCGGCGGCCTCGGGGAGGAAGGCGCCGCGGTGGCCGCCCGCCTCCCAGCCCTGGGCGATGACGGCATCGCAGCCCGCGTCCTCGACGGCGCGGGCCTCGGCGAGCGTGGTCGCGGTCGCGAGGACGCGCACGCCGGCGGCCCGCAGCCGGGCGATGGCCGCCGCCGGCGGCAGGCCGAAGTGGAAGCTCGCGACCCGCGGGGGATGGGCGAGAAGCCAGTCGAGGCGGGCCGCATCGAAGGGGGGCGGCACCGCGGGCAGGGCCGCCGCTTCGGGAGGGGCGAGGCCGAGGGCCGCGTGGTGGGGGGCGAGGGCCGCGGCCGCGGCCGCCGCCGTGGCGGCGTCGGCGCGGGGCGGGGCGTGGCAGAAGAAGTTGAGGTTGAGGCCGCCGTTGGTCGCGGCGCGGACGGCCGCGACCTCGGTCGCGAGCGCGGCGAGCGACAGCGTCGCCGAGCCGAGCCCGCCGAGCCCGCCCGCGTTCGCCACCGCCGCAGCCAGCGCCGGCGTCGCCGCCCGCGCCATCGGCGCCTGGAGGATCGGAAGCTCGATGCCGAAGAGCCGCGCGACCCGCGTCGCCGGCCAGCGGGCGGCGGGCGGGCTCACTCCATGGCCCGGAAGTGGAACTCGCCGCCTTCCTTCAGCCCCGAGGGCCAGCGCGCCGTCACCGTCTTGGTGCGGGTGTAGAAGCGGAAGGCATCCGGCCCGTGCTGGTTGAGATCGCCGAACCCCGACCGTTTCCAGCCCCCGAAGGTGTGGTAGGCGAGCGGCACCGGGATCGGCACGTTGATGCCGACCATGCCGATGTTGATGCGGCTCGCGAAGTCGCGGGCGGTGTCGCCGTCGCGGGTGAAGATCGCCGTGCCGTTGCCGTATTCGTGGCTCATGGCGAGCCCGAGCGCCTCCTCGTAGCTCGCCGCCCGGACGGTGGAGAGGACCGGGCCGAAGATCTCGGTGCGATAGATTTCCATCGCCGGGGTGACGCGGTCGAAGAGGTGGGGGCCGACGAAGAAGCCCTTCTCGTAGCCCTGGAGGACGAAGCGGCGCCCGTCGACGACAAGCCTCGCGCCCTCTGCGATGCCGCTCTCGACCAGACCGAGCACGCGGGCCCGCGCCTCGGCCGTCACCAGCGGGCCGAAATCGACGTCGTTGCCGGCCGTCCACGGGCCGACCTTGAGCTTCTCGATCCGCGGCACGAGCTTCTCGATCAGGCGGTCGGCGGTCCGCTCGCCGACCGGCACGGCGACCGAGATCGCCATGCAGCGCTCGCCCGCCGCCCCGTAGCCGGCGCCGACGAGCGCGTCGGCGGCCTGGTCCATGTCGGCGTCGGGCATGACGATCATGTGGTTCTTGGCGCCGCCGAAGCACTGCGCGCGCTTGCCGGCAGCGGCGGCGCGGGAATAGATGTACTGGGCGATGGGGGTCGAGCCGACGAAGCCCACGGCCTGGACGACGGCGTTGTCGAGGATGGCATCGACCGCCTCGCGGTCGCCGTTGACGACCTGGAGGATGCCCTCGGGCAGGCCCGCCTCGGCAAAGACCTCGGCGATCAGGAGCGGGGCCGAGGGGTCGCGCTCGGAGGGCTTGAGGATCATCGCGTTGCCGGCGGCCAGCGCGGGGCCGATCTTCCACAAGGGAATCATGGCGGGGAAGTTGAAGGGCGTGATCCCGGCGACGACGCCGAGCGGCTGGCGCATCGAGTACATGTCGATGCCGGGGCCGGCGGCGTCGGTGAACTCGCCCTTGAGGAGGTGCGGGGCGCCGATGCAGAACTCGATCACCTCGAGCCCGCGCTGGACGTCGCCGCGGGCGTCGGGGAAGGTCTTGCCGTGCTCGCGCGAGATCGCCTCGGCGATCTTGTCCATGTCGCGGTTGAGCAGCCGCACCGCCTCCATCATCACCCGCGCCCGCCGCTGGGGGTTGGTCGCGGCCCATTTCGTCTGGGCCGCGGCGGCGGCGGCCACGGCGGCGTCAAGCTCGGCCTTCGAGGCCAGCGCCACGCGCGCCTGCACCTCGCCCGTGGCCGGATTCCAGACCTCGGCAAAGCGCCCCGACGCGCCCGCCACCCGGCGGCCGCCGATCCAGTGGCCGATCTCCCGCATGCCATCCTCCTTCATTGCCGGGGGCAGGATAGCCTTGCGCGATTGCCCGGCAAAGGGGCATCTTTCCGGTTGCGTCCTGCAATTCCGCAAGGGGGCGGCGATGGACGGCTTCGACTGGGACGACCTCCGGCTGTTTCTCGCCGTGGCCCGCGCCGAGAGCCTTGCCGGGGCCGGCAGGGCGGTCCGGCTTGACCCCGCGACCGTCGGCCGCCGCATCGCCCGCTTCGAGGAGCGCACCGGCGCGCGCCTCTTCACCCGCTCGCCCCAGGGCTATGCGCTGACCGCCGAGGGCCAGCGGCTGCTCGAGCACGCGGTCGGGGCCGAGGTGACGATGGCCGAGGCCCAGGCGGCGCTGCGCGGGACCGAGGCCGGGCTTTCCGGGCAGGTGCGGGTGGGGGCTCCCGACGGCTGCGCGACCTACGTCCTGCCCCAGGTGCTGGCGGCGATCGCCGACCTCCATCCCGCGCTCGAGGTCCAGATCGTCGCCCAGCCGCGGGTCTTCAACCTCTCCAAGCGCGAGGCCGACATGGCCATCGCGGTCAGCCGGCCGAGCGCGGGGCGGCTCGTGGTCCAGAAGATCACCGACTATCACCTGTCGCTGGCCGCGGCGCGGGGCTATCTCGCCGCCCGCCCCCCCCTCGAGGGCCGCGCCGACCTCGCCCGCCACCGCGCCGTCGGCTACATCCCCGACATGATCTTCGACCGCGAGCTCGACTACCGCGCCGACACCGGGCTGCCGCTTCCCGCCCTCGCCTCGAACGCGATGCCGGTCCAGCTCGCGCTTCTGCGCGAGGGGGCGGGGATCGGCGTCGTCCACGAGTTCGCGCTGCCGTTCCTGCCCGGGCTCGTCCGCGTCCTTTCGGGCGAGGTGCGGCTGACGCGGAGCTTCCATCTCGTCCGCCATGCCGACGACCGCCGGGTCGAGCGGCTGAACCGCTTCGCCGCCCTCCTTGCCGCCGGCATCCGCCGCGAGGTCGCCCGCCTCGAGGCGCTCGTCTGAGGGCCGGGCGGCCACGCGCCGGCGCGTTGCCGGGAGCGGCGGAATCGTCTAGGCCGGAGGCATCGGGCCAGGGCAGGGAGGCAGGCGTGGCGGACAGGACCTTCGACATGGTGGTGATCGGCGCCGGGCCGGGGGGCTATGTCGCCGCCATCCGCGGCGCCCAGCTCGGCCTCCGGGTGGCGGTGGTCGAGCGCGAGAACCTCGGCGGCATCTGCCTGAACTGGGGCTGCATCCCGACCAAGGCGCTCCTCCGCTCGGCCGAGGTCTTCCACCTCATGCAGCGCGCGGGCGACTTCGGGCTCGCGGCCGGGACGGTCGGCTTCGACCTCGAGGCGGTCGTGAAGCGGTCGCGGACGGTCGCGGGGCGGCTCTCCCAGGGGGTCGGGCATCTCCTCAAGAAGAACAAGGTCACGGTGGTGATGGGCGAGGGACGGCTCGCCGGCCCCGGGCGCGTCCAGGTCAAGGCCGCCAGGGGCGGCGAGGAGGGGCTCGCCGCGACCTCGATCGTGCTCGCGACCGGGGCCCGGGCGCGCGACCTGCCCGGGCTCCAGGCCGACGGCGAGCGCGTCTGGAGCTACCGCCACGCGCTCCAGCCCCGGCACATGCCCAAGGATCTCCTCGTCATCGGCTCGGGCGCCATCGGCATCGAGTTCGCGAGCTTCTTCAACACCCTTGGCGCCAGGACCACGGTCGTCGAGGTGCTCGACCGGATCCTTCCCGTCGAGGATGCCGAGATCTCGGCCATGGCCACGAGGGCGCTGAAGAAGCAGGGCATGACGATCCTCGCGGGGGCGACGGTCAAGGCCCTCGACCGCGGTGCGGAGGGCGTGACGGCGACGATCGAGGCCGCCGGCAAGACCGAGACGCGCCGCTTCGACACCGTCATCTCGGCCGTGGGCATCGTCGGCAACACCGAGGGCCTCGGGCTCGAGGAGGCCGGGGTGCGCATCGAGCGCACCCATGTCGTCACCGACGCCCACTGCCGGACCGGCGTTCCCGGCGTCTACGCCATCGGCGATCTCGTCGCCGGCCCCTGGCTTGCCCACAAGGCGAGCCACGAGGGGGTGATGGTGGCCGAACTCGCGGCCGGGCTCCACCCCCACCCGGTGCGCCCCGAGGACATCCCCGGCTGCACCTACTGCCAGCCACAGGTGGCGAGCGTCGGCCTGACCGAGGAGAAGGCGAGGGCCCGCGGCCACGAGGTGAAGGTCGGCCGCTTCCCCTTCGTCGGCAACGGCAAGGCGATCGCGCTCGGCGAGCCCGAGGGGATGGTCAAGACGGTCTTCGACGCGGCGACGGGCGAGCTTCTCGGCGCCCACATGATCGGCGCCGAGGTGACCGAACTCATCCAGGGCTACACCGTCGGCAAGGCCCTCGAGACGACCGAGGCCGACCTCATGCACACCGTCTTCCCCCACCCGACGCTCTCGGAGATGATGCACGAATCGGTGCTCGACGCCTGGGGCCGGGCGCTGCACATCTAGGGCGGGGGCGGCTCGGCCGCCGCCGCCCCCGGGCCGCGGGTCGCGGCGCGTGCGTCCACGGCCACCGGGCGGCCATCCCCGGCGCGCAGGATGAGGGGGTTGATGTCGAGTTCCGCGAGCGCCCCGCCGGCGTCGGCGCCGAGCCAGGAGAGGCGGACGACGGCATCGACGATGGCGGCAAGGTCGGCCGGACGGCGCCCGCGCCAGCCCTCGAGGAGCGGGAAGCGGCGCAGGCCGCGGAGCAGGCGCAGGGCGGCCTCCGCCCCGATCGGGGCGGGGGCGAGGGCGGTGTCGGGGTCAAGCTCGACCTCGGTGCCGCCGAAGCCCGCAAGGATCATCGGCCCGAACTGGTCGTCCCGCTTCAGCCCGAGGATGAGTTCGTCCCCGGCGCGCACCATCTCGGCGACGAGGCAGCCCTCGAGGCGGGCCCCGGGCAGCGCCTGCCCGAGGGCCCGGGCGATCGCCGCCCAGGCGGCGCGGACGGCGGCCTCGTCGGCAAGGCCGAGGCGGACCGCGCCGATGTCGCTCTTGTGGACGAGCGCCCGCGCCACCGCCTTGAGGACGACCGGAAAGCCGATCGCGCGGGCGGCCGCGACCGCGGCCTCGACATCGGCCGCGAAGGCCTCGCGGGCGACCGGGATGCCGTAGTCGGCGAGGATCGCCTTGACCTCGTGCTCGGCCAGCGCCCCGGCCGCAAGGCGGGGGGCGAGGGCCGCGGGGTCGGGCAGGCCGTCGGGCCGCCGCGGCGCCCCCGCCGCCGGCGCGGCAAGCCGCCCCTGCTCGGCGTGGTGGACAAGGATGCGGATCGCGTCGTCGATGCGGTCGGTGAAGGGGCAGCCGATCGCCCGCAGCGCCGCCCGGACGCCATCGGCCGCCCCCCCGGGCATGACGGCGATGACGAAGGGCTTGCCGGCGGCAAGGAGGGCCTCGCCGATCTCGCGGCTCGCGGCCTCGTAGCGCGGTGTCGTCGTCAGGGGCACGAAGACCGTGCCGACGCCGGGATCGGCGGCGAAGACGGCCATGATCGCGGCCGCCGTGCCGGGGACGTCGGGGGCCAGACGCCCGCCGAGGTCGATGGGGTTGTCGGCCTGCGGCGGCAGGAGGAGTTCGCGCAGCCGCGCCCGCGTCGCCTCGCCGAGGACGGCGACCTCGAGGCCGGCCTCGGTGACGCGGTCGACGCCGATCCCGGCCCCCCCGCCCGAGGGCGAGAAGACCCCGATCCCGCCCGCCCGCGCCGGCCCGAAGCGGACGCGCATGGCGGCGGCAAGCACCATCGCGTCGGCATCGTCCATGAGCACGACGCCGGCCTCGCGGCAGACGGCGGCAAAGGCGCGGTAACTGCCGGCGAGGCTTGCCGTGTGCGAGCGGGCGGCGCGGACGCCGGCCGCGGTGCGCCCGGTCTTGACCGCGAAGACGGGCTTGCCGCGGTCGCGCGCGCGCCGGGCGAGGGCCTGGAAGCGCAGCCCGTCGCGCAGCCCCTCGATGTACATGCAGATCGCGTCGGTCGCGGGATCGTCGATCATGTATTCGAGGATGTCGCAGATCTCGACGTCGGCCTGGTTGCCGAGCGAGACGCAGGTCGAGAAGCCGACCCCGGCATCGCGGGCGCGGTCGAAGATCGCGACCATCAGCGCCCCGCTCTGGCTGATAAGCCCGATCGGGCCGCGCGGCAGTTCCGGCACGTCGAGGACGAGCGAGGAGGAGAGCGCGAGGCGGTGATGGGTGTTGATCAGCCCCATGCAGTTCGGCCCGACGATCCGCATGCCGGTGCGGCGCGAGATCGCCTGCAGGTCGGCCTGGACGCGGGCGCCCTCCTCGCCGGCCTCGGCGAAGCCCGTCGAGACGATGACGCAGGCGCCGACCCCCGCGGCCGCGCAGGCGGTGATCGAGGACAGGATCGCGCCGGCCGGAACGGCCAGGATGGCAAGGTCGATCGGCCCCCCCGCCGCCTCGATCCCGGGATGGCAGGGAAGCCCCGCGATCGTCGCCCTTCGGGGGTTGATCGGCACGATCCGGCCCGGGAAGCCGTGGCTCGCGAGGTAATGGAGGATGCGGCCGCCGAACTTGCCGCGATCCTCGGAGGCGCCGAAGACCGCGACCGAACGCGGGTGGAGGAGGTCCCGCACGCTCAGGCGGGGCTTGGCAGCGGACATGGGCGGGGCTCCCGGCAGGAGGATGGGGGCGGTCAGACGAGGGCGGGCGCGCGGGCGGCGCCGGCGGCGGCGGGCCGGGCCGGGCCCGGCGGGCGCGGGGCGGGGGGAAGCGCGAACCTCATCGCCTACTCTCCCGTGAAGCCCGCCCTGCGCTTCTCGCGGAAGGCCGCCATCCCCTCGCGCGCGTCGCGGCTGGCGAGGATGCGCTGCGCCCATTCCTCCTCGAGTTCGGCGGCGCGGGCGGGGCCGTCCACGTACTGCGCCCGCACCGCCTCCTTGATCGCGCGGACGGGCAGGGGGGCGCCGCCCGCCAGCCGCCGGACGACGCGCTCGACCTCGGCCTCGAACTCGGCATCGGGCACGCAGCGGGTGACAAGCCCGATGCGCTGGGCCTCGCGGCCGTCGATGTCCTCGCCGAGGAGGAGGAGGTCGAGGGTGCGGTTCCTCCCGAGGTAGTGGACAAGGCGCACCATGCCGATGCTCCAGGTCGGGATGATGCCGAGGTAGACGTCGCCGGCGCGGAAGCGCGCGCTCTCGGCGGCGATGCGGATGTCGGCGACCCAGGCGAGCCCGGTGCCGCCGCCGATGCACCAGCCGCGCACCGCCGAGACCACCGCCGCCGGGAAGGTCTCGAGCCGGCGGACGAGGAAGCGGCCAAGCTCGCGGAAGCTGCGGCCGGCCTCGGGCGAATGGCGGGCCTCGTCGCCAAGGTCGGCGCCGGCCGAGAAGGCGCGCGTGCCGCTGCCGGCGAGGACGACGACGCGGATGTCGCCGCGGGCCTCGACCTCGTCGAGGGCGGCGCGGATGTCCTCGAGCATGGGGTGCGTGAAGAGATTCAAGGGCGGGCGGTTGAAGGTCAGGCGGGCGATGCCGTCCGCGCACTCGAGGGTCAGGTTCTCGTACATCCCGTGCTCCACTGCCTCATTTCTTGATGTTGGCGAGCCCGCCGAGGCGGTCGAGGATGAAGATCAGCACGAGCGAGAGCCCGATCAGCATCGCCGAGACCGCGGCCACGGTCGGATCGACCTGGTCGGTCAGGTAGTTGTAGATGCGCACCGGCAGCGTCTGGTAGGACGGCCCGGTCATGAAGACGGTGACCGTGACCTCCGAGAACGAGATCAGGAAGGTGAGCAGGAAGGCCGCGAGCATCGCCCGGGCCGTGACCGGGAGCACGATCAGGAACAGCACGGCCGCGCGCGAGGCGCCGAGGTTCATCGCCGCCCACTCGACCTCGATCGGCACCGCGGCGAGCGCCGACATCAGCGTCCTGACCGCGAAGGGGGTGACGATGACGACATGGGCCAGCGCGAGGCCGAGGAAGGAGTTGTAGAGGCCGGCGGCGTTGACGAACTGGAGCATGGCGATCCCGAAGACCACCGCCGGCACGATCAGGGGCGACAGGAAGAGGCCGGCGACGGCATCGACGCCGCGGAACCGCCGCCCGCGCACGAGCCCGTAGGCGGCGACGAAGGAGAGGAGCGTGGCCGCGAGCCCCGACACGAGCGCGAGCCGGGCGCTGAGCCAGAAGGCGTTGACGAAGCCCGGATAGGCGAAGGCGGCGGCATACCAGCGCAGCGAGAACTCGCCCAGCGGCGGGACCATGAGCATGCCCGGCGTGAACGACATCCACACCACCATGACGAGCGGCGCGAGCATGAAGGCGAGCATGACGATGTTGAAGACGCGCAGCACCGGACGCCTCCCTCAGCCCGCGCCGCGGGACCGGCCGAGCCGGCCGGCGAGCCAGATCGGCACGAGGACGATCAGGAAGAGGACGACCGCGAGCGCCCCGCCGAGCGGCCAGTTGAGGGCGACGAGGTTGACCTCGTAGGCAACGTAGGAAATGACGCGCGTCCGCGACCCCCCGAGCAGCGCCGGGGTCGCGAAGGCCCCCATGTTCATGATGAAGTTGATGAGCCCGCCGGCGAGAAGGGCCGGCAGCGTCAGCGGCAGCGTCACCCGCAGGAAGATCTGGCGCGGCCCGGCGCCGAGGTTGGCCGCCGCCCAGCGCAGGTTGGGGTCGAGGGCGCTGAGCGCCGCCCAGAGCGGCAGGAGGACGAACATGAAATGGCCGTGCACGAGGCCGATGACGATGCCGGTCTCGTTGAACATGAGCTGGAGCGGGGGGCCGATGACGCCGAGCCCCTTGAGGACGCGGTTGATGATCCCGGCCCCGCCGAGGATCAGGCTCCAGCCCAGCGCCTTGACGACGACGTTGACGAGCCAGGGCGCCATGTAGACGAGGAGGACCAGCGCCTGCGCGCGGGCGCTCAGGCGCACGATCCAGAGCCCCACGGGGTAGGCCGCGAGGCAGGTGATGACGGTGATGATGACGCTGATCCTGAGCGTCCGCAGGAAGACGGCGCCGTAATGGGGGTCGAAGGCGCGGCGGTAGTTCTCGAGCGTCCACACCGTGCTGTCGATCCCGGCCGGGCCGAAGGCGTGCAGGCTGTTGACGATCGCCCGCCCGAGGGGGAGGAGGTAGAAGGCGAGGAGCACCGCCACGAGCGGCAGGACGAGGAGCGCGACGCGCCCGCCGCGGCCCTGCTCGTCAGTCCGCACGGGCTTCGTCCGGCCGGGCGACGAGGTCGCCGCTGCCGCAGCCGACGGCCACGCGCGCCCCTGCCGCGGGCAGCGCCTGCCCGACATAGGTCGTCTGGGCGCGGAGCGTGGTGCCCCCGGCCTCGAGGCGCAGGGTCACGGCATTGCCGAGGTAGGTGACGTCGGCGACGGTCGTCTCGAAGCGGTTGGCGGCGTCGGCCCCGGGGTCGAGCCGCAGCCGCTCGGGCCGGAGCGTCGCCCAGGCCCGCGCCCCCGGGCGCCAGTCGAGCCCGCCGCGGACGGCAACCAGCGTCAGGCCGGCGTCGGTGCGGATCGTCACCGCCCCGTCGCCGACGGCCGTCACCGCCCCCGAGAGGATGTTGGCGTGGCCGACGAAGGCCGCGACGAAGCGGCTCTGCGGGGCGTCGTAGACCTCCCAGGGGGTGCCGACCTGCTCGAGCCGGCCGTCGCGCATCACCCCGACGCGGTCGGAGACGGCGAAGGCCTCGCGGAGGTCGTGGGTGACAAGGACGGTCGTCAGCGCGAGCCGCCGCTGGAGGGCCCGGATCTCGTCGCGCATCTCGTCGCGTAGCTTGGCGTCGAGGTTCGAGAGGGGCTCGTCGAGGAGCAGGAGGCGCGGGCGCACGACGATCGCGCGGGCGAGGGCGACCCGCTGCTGCTGGCCGCCCGAAAGCTCGCCCGGCCGTCGCCGCGCGAGGTCGCGCAGGCGCACGAGGTCGAGCACCTCCTCGACGCGGGTCGCGATCTCGCGCCGCGGCAGCCGCCGCATGCGCAGCCCGAAGGCCACGTTCTCGAAGACCGAAAGATGGGGGAAGAGGGCGTAGTTCTGGAACACGAGCGCGATGTCGCGGGCGCTGATCGGCCGCTCGCCGATCGCCTGCCCGTCGAGCGCGATCGTCCCGCCCTCGGCCCGGTAGATGCCGGCGATCGTGCGCAGGAGTGTCGTCTTGCCGCAGCCCGAGGGGCCGAGAAGGGCGAAGAACTCGCCCTTCTCGATCGTGGCGCTGACGTCCGCGACCGCGACGACGCTGCCGAACCTCTTGGTGACGCCCTCGATCTGCAGCATCGGCGGTCCTCGGCGTGACGGTGACCCGGCCCGCCCGCCCCCCCGGAGGGGAGGGGCCGCGGGCCGGGCGGCGGGAGCCGCTACTGGATCGGCAGCACCTCGCGGGTGAAACGCTCGTTCCAGCTGTCGCGGACCTTCGAGACAAAGTCGTAGTCGATGACCTGGAGCGACGCGAGCTTGTCGCCGGTCAGGACGCGCTCGGCCGCCTCGCCCGTGAGGACGACGTCGAGGTTCATCGGCACCTGCCCGAAGCGCTCGGCGCGGTAGGTCAGAACCTCGGCGCTGATCAGCCAGTTGAGGAACTTGTGGGCGCATTCGGGGTTGGGGGCGCCGTTCATGATCCCGGCCACGGTCGGGCTGAGGTAGCTGTCCTCGGGCACGATGACGGCGGCGGGGACGCCGCGCTTGACGACCTCCCAGCCCGAGGCGTTGCCGAAGACCGCGATCAGCGCCGTCTCCTGCTGCATGAGGTCGATGATCTTGGCGAAGGTCGTCGTCCAGTCGACGACACTCGGGGCGAGTTCCTTCATCGCCGCAAAGCCCGGATCCATGTTCTCGAGGCTGCCGCCATGCTCGCGCGCCATCTCGACGAGGTAGTACATGCCGTAGGTATTGCTTGCCGGCGGCACGATCACCTTGCCCGCGAGTTCGGGGCGGAAGAGGTCCATCCAGCCGGTCGGCGGCTCCCAGCCGTTCCGCGTGAAGGCCTCGGTGTGGTAGACGATCGCGAGCACGTCGGCATAGGGCGAGATGCCGGTCGTGCCGATGCGGGCGTTGGCGGACATGCGGGCGAGATTCGGCATGTCGGCCTCGCCGAGTTCGGCGAAGATGCCCTGCTGGATGCCCAGCTGGAAGGCCGCCTGGTCAGCCATGACGACGTCGACCTGGGGGCTGTCCTTCTGGGCGACGGCGGCGGCGATGATCTCGGCCGAGGTCGCCTTGGGCACGAGGGTGACGGTGCAGCCGGTCGCCTCGTTGAACTTCTGCGCCCAGCCCTCCTTCTCGAGCATGGTCTGGACGGTGCCGCCCCAGCTCAGGAAGTTGACGACCCCCCCGCCCTCGGCGTGGCTGGCGGCCGGGGCGAGGGCGGCAAGGACGATGCCGCAGAGGGTGGTTGACAGAAGACGTCTCATGCGATGCTCCCCCGTGCTTGAAGCGGTCCGACGGCCGGGGCCGGGCCCCGTGCGGGCGCCGGCCGCGGGCATCGTGGCCCATGGCCGGGCAGGGCGCCAGCCGGTTTTTCCGATGGGGGGGCGCTTTTTTTCCGAAGGCCGGGCGGCGGCGGGGCGGGAACGTCGCCGCCCCCGGCTCCGGCCGCCGTCCCCGCGGCCCTTTCCGGCATCGCTGCGATCCCCGGTCGGGGTGAGGCAGCGGTTGCCGGGAGAGGGCCGCCGCGGCATTCCGCGGGGCGCCTCGCCGCCGGCCGGGCGGGGGGCGCGGATGCTGTCGCGGGGGCGGCGGCCCCGGTCCTGCCCGCGCCGCCCGGCCGCGGCCTTTCCCCTGCCCTTGCGGCCCGAGGGAGGCGTTCCCCCGCTCCCTGCGGCGCCTGCGGGCCCCGCCGGCACGCCGCATCGCGGCGCCCGTGCTCCGACGCTCCGGCGCATCGCGGTCGGCGCGTATCGCATTGCGGAGCAGAGTCCCGGGGCCTAGGATGGCGCGAGGTGGAGCGGGCGGGGCGGGACCGTGGGTGGCGACGGGCGGGGGGCGGCGCGGACGGGAATCCAGGTCATCGCCCGCGCGGCCACGATCCTGCGGGCGCTCCGCGCCG
>JADLCV010000065.1 GCA_020846995.1 Paracoccaceae bacterium | reverse complement strand
GGTGGACGAGATCGCCGAGCGCATCGCCCTTGCCATCGTCGAGGGCGGCGGCGGCCGGTCGGAGGTCATCGAGGCCCATCCGGTCTGGCGCGCGACGGTGCGGATGGGCTAGCCGCCCGCCTCGGCCCCGGTCTCGGCTTCGGTCTCGGCGGCGGCGCGCGGGGCGATCCTCGCCAGCGTCGCCCGTCGCGCGGCATCGGCCTGAAGGTGGCGGCCGAGGGTGGCAAGGAAGGTGGCGAGGGGCTCGGGCGGGGGGCGGGCGGCGAGGCGCCCGACGAGACGTCCGACGAGAGCGCGATACTGCCGCCGCCGCGCCGCGGGGATCGCCGCCGCGCCGCCGCCGGCCTCGCGCAGGCGATACCAGTCGACGAAGAGGTCGGCGAGGGCGAGGCCCGCGTCGGCGCCGGCCACTTCCTCCCCGAGGAGGTCGCCGAGCCTTTTCCCGACCAGAGGCCGCATGGCCGGGGGCCAGTCCTCGGCCAGCCGCCGGGTCAGGACGAGAGTGCGGAAATGGCACCCGAGGAAGGCCGCGTAGTCCGCAGCATGCCCGAGGGAGGCATCCCCCCCGCCCCGCGCCACCTCGGCCCGGTAGCGGGCGAGCGCGAGATCGAAGCCGGGGACGTAGCCGAGCCAGCGGTCGCGGATGCGGACCGCACCCGCGCCGATCTCGACGACCTTCCAGCCCGCGGGGAAGCCGACCGTCGAGGGCAGGGCGACGTTCACGGTCGGCCCGCCGGCGACCGCCGCCACCGCATCGACATGCCAGTGGCCGCTGAAATGCAGCCCGAGGCAGGTCGCGGCGATGGCGCGGCTGTCCTCCCTGTCGGGCATGCGCCGCTGCCCGGCCCGCGGGCCCCCGAGGCGGAGAAGGTCGGCGAGTGTGCCCGAGAAGATGTCGGTGACGGGATAGTGCGAGAAGGCGACGAGGGCCTTGCCGGCGCGCCCGGCGCGGGCCACGACGTCGGCGATCCAGGGCAGGAGCCAGGGCTTGTGGCGCCGCGCCGCCGTCCAGCCCTCGCCGCTCAGGTCGAGAAACCCGCCCGCCCCGTCGGGGAGCCAGACGGTGGCGTCGAGCGACAGGAGCCAGAGCCCGGCCACGGGCTCGACGAGGTAGGAGGCATCGGGGATGAGGGCCCCCTCGCCTGCGGGCGAGGTCACGCGCCCGAGCCGTGCCCGGGGGTCGTCGGCAGGGCCGAAGGGTGTCTCGTAGTGGAGGTCGCGGGGATCGCGGCGGTAGCCGAGGCCGCGGGCGAGGTCGAGCGCCTTCTCCGCCCCGGCCATGCGCATCCCCGGGCAGGTGAGGTCCCCGGCGCGGGTGCCGCCCGCCAGCACCTGCACCCGGCCCTCGCCATCGACGAAGCCCTTGGCGAGCGGCCTGCCGGCCAGGGCGAACTGGTCGTGGTTGCCGGGGCAGGCGAAGAAGCGCGTGCCGTGCCGGCGGGAGTGGTCGGCGAGACGGCGGGCGACGGCGCGCCAGTTGGCGGGCTGGCCGTCGTCGGTCAGGTCGCCCGCGATCAGGCAGAGCGGGAGGCTCTCGGCCGCGATCCCCCGCAGGGCCGCGTCGAGGGCGGCGCCGCTCTCGGTGAAGACGCGCGTCGATGCGGAGGTGTCGGCGAGCGAGCGCAGGAGCGGCGTGGCCGCGGCGCCGCGGCCGAAGGCGGGGTCGTGGAGGTGGATGTCGGCGAGGACCGCAAGCCTGATCATGGCCCGGGCGTGGGTTCGGCCCCCGGCGGGGGCGGATCCTCGTGCCCGATGCGGTCGATCCAGGCCGAGGCCTGCCGCGCCGCCTCGACGAGGACGGGCTTCGGGGCCGTGTGCCATTCGTCGGGCCTGAGTTCGCGGCGCGTGCGCACATGCAGGAGGGCCGCGTCGAGCGAGGGATAGCGGTCGGGGCGGAGATGGTGGAGAAGGAGCGCAACCAGCGCCACCGACCGGCTGCGCCCGCCGCGGCAGTTGACGAGGATGTTGCCGCGCGCCGGCAGCCGGTAGCTCGCCCGGCCGGGCAGGATCTGCGACAGCGCCCCGCGCAGGAGGTAGTAGCCCGCGAGCATCATCGTCGCGGCGTTGCCCGCCCCGTCGACGAGCCCGAGCTTGTAGTAGCGCAGCGCCCCCTGCCCCCAGGGCAGGCTGCCCGGAAGGGCCTCGGGGTCGGGGGTCTCGACCAGGTTGAGGTCGAAGTTGACGGCGCAGTTGACGACCGTGCCGATGCCCATGCGGCGCAGGAGCGCGAGGTTCGAGGCGCCCTCGCGCCCGCCGATGTAGAGGGCCGCGCCATAGGGCGGCAGGTCCTCCTCGATCAGGCTGAGGTCGGGGCGGTCGTAGCGGGGGGCGTCGTCGTCCTCGTTCATGCCGGGACCCTCGCCCCCGGCGCCGCCGCCGGCCGCGCCGGGGCGAGCGCGATCCCGGTTGCGGTGCTGACCGCCTCGGCGAGCGCGGGCACCACGGCGAGGACCGGCCCGCCCTCGGTCAGCATCGCCGCCCCGACGCGGCCGGTGCGCCCGCCCGCCTCGGCGACCATGAGCAGCCCGGCGAGGCAGTCCCAGGGGTTCATGTGCAGCTCGGCATAGCCGTCCGAGCGCCCGTCGGCGACATAGGCGAGCCCGAGCGCCCCCGAGGCGCCGCGGCGGACGTTGGCGCCCGAGGTCAGGAGGCGCGCCATGGCGTCGAGATAGTCCTGCTGGGGGCGGCGGTTGCTCCAGCCCATCTCGAGGCAGGCGGCGGCGAAGCTGTCGGTGGCGGCGACGCGCACGGCGAGGCCGTCGAGCGTGCAGCCGCCGCCGCGGCGGGCAAGCCAGGTCTCGCCCGAGACGGGGGCGTGGATGCAGCCGATCTCGGTCACGCCACCGCGCAGGACGGCGATCGAGACGCAGAAATGGGCGATGCCGCGGGCGAAGTTGGCGGTGCCGTCGATGGGATCGACGACCCAGAGGATGCCGCCCGCGCCGCCGCCCGCGCCGCCTTCCTCGCCGAGGATCGCGTCCTGGGGAAAGGCGGCGGCGATCGCGGCCCGCAGATGGGCCTCGACCGCGGCATCGGTCTCGGTCAGGAAATCCTGCGCCCCCTTGCGGCCGATCTCGGCGGCGTCGCGGCGGCGGAAGCCCGCGCGCGCCAGCGCGCCGGCGGCGACGGCGGCGCGGCGGCAGAACTCGGCGCGGGCCTCAAGGCCGGGGTCGCCGGCAGGGGAGGGGAATGGGGTCATCCTCGGGCTCCGTAGGGACTGGGCAGGCATCGCCCGGCCCCGCGGCAGGGCGCGGCCGGGGCGCATCCCCCTTCGGGGAGGGGCGGGCCGTCAGGGCGCCGGCGGGCGCTCCTCGCGGCGGCGGGCCTCGATCCGCTCGCCGACGCGGACGAGGGTCGGATAGAGGGCCCCGGCCCGATGCGCGATGTAGCCGGGCAGGTGATGGTCGGGGGCGCCGGTGCCACCGGCCCCGGGCGCGAGCGGCCGGTAGAGGCCGCCCGACTGGCGCAGGATGAGGATCGCCGCCGCCACGTCCCAGGCATTGACGCCGACCCCGAGCGCCGCGTCGGCCCAGCCGGCGGCGAGGTGGCAGAGGCCGAGGGCGGCACTCCCCGGGCGGCGCAGGGTCGAGAAGGCGGCGACGAGATCGCCGAAGTCGTCGAGCGCCGCGGGCCCCTCCCGGCGGAGGTCGCGCGCGGCCGGGTAGCCCGTGAGGAGGAGGGCGCTCGCCTCCTCGCGCCCCGGGCGTGGGCGGAGGGGGACGCCGTTCAGCCAGGCGCCCGCGAGGTCGGCGGCGAAGAGGGTCCCGGCGACGGGATCGAGGACGACCCCGGCGAGGATCCGCCCCTCCTGCACGGCGGCGATCGAGATGCACCAGAAGGCGAGGCCGGCGGCGAAGTTGGCGGTGCCGTCGATGGGATCGACGATCCAGTTCAGGGGCCCCTCGCCGGAAAGGCCCGCCTCCTCGCCGAGGAAGGCCGATCCCGGCGCCTCGGCGAGGAGGCGGGCGCGCAGGACGGCCTCGGCACGGCGGTAGTGTTCGGTGACGGGATCGTGGAGGTCGGCCTTGTAGCCGATCTCCATGCCGCCGCGGAAGGCCGCGCCAAGGGCGGGCGCGGCCTCCCGCGCCGCCGCCTCGGCAAGACGACGCAGGCGGGTGGCGAGCGGACCGAGGTCGGCGGTGGCGGCGTCGGCGGCGGTGGCGGTCATCATACGGGCTCCCTGCAACGGCGCGCATGCCCCCCGGGCGAGGGCCGGCCCCGGGGCGCGCGCGTGCGCGCGCCCCGTCCTTCCCGGCGGCTCAGCGGCGGTAGTTCATCCGCCAGAGGTCCTGCCAGTCCTGCCGGCGGTCGAGGTCGCTCGCCGAATTGGCGGTGTCCCACACCATCAGTTCGTCGAGATGGGCGCCGATCCCCGAGGCTTCCTCGGCCGGCAGGCCGACGCGCGGGTCGGACGGCACCTTGCCGTCGATGCTCTGGGGGGCGATGCCCTCGGCCGTCATCAGGTAGCGGACGAAGAGCCTTGCGGTGTTGGGCGAGGCCGTCCCGGTGGCGATGACCCCGACCCCGGGATAGAGCCAGCCGGCAAAGGGCGCGACGCCCGAGCAGAAGGCGAGCTTGTAGCCCTTGCCGGCGTTGTCGCGGAACTTGGCCGTCGAGTTCATGCCGAAGAAGGGCTTCTCCTGGCCCGGGGCGCCGATCGCCTCGGCCACGCCGGCGCTGTCGGTGATGAGCGGCCCGTTGGCGGCGAAGGCCGCGACCCACGCCTCGGTCGCGCTCGCCCCCTCGAAGGGCTTGCCGAAATGGGCCGCATAGGCCGCGGCCATGGCCGCGTCGTGGCCCGAGGCGAGCTGGTTGAACCAGTCGGCGTAGGGGGCCTTCTCGAGGGGGTCCATCATCGCCACCCGCTGCGCCCACTCGGGTTCGGTCAGTTCCCAGACGTTCGTCACCGGGCAGCGGTCGTGGACCTCGGAGTTGTAGACCCAGACATGGGGGTCGCTGACCACGACCAGGGGATCGAGGGCCGAGGGAGCGAGATGGGGGGCGATGTCGGGGGGCACCCAGCTCTCGACGATGCCCTTGGCCATCAGTTCGGCGACGATCACGGCGACGTCCGAGGCAAGCGAGACCGACCCCGTCACCGCGCCCGCCTGATGCTCGCGGATGAGAAGGTCGATCTGGGTCTCCTCGTTGACCTTCTTGCCGGTCACGGCCAGCCCGTAGAGGGCGCTGAAGGCCTCGGCCGTCTCGACGATCTTGCCGGTGACGGCGTAGGCGGTCATCGGCGGCTCGGCCCTGGCCGCCGCGACCAGGGCGTCGAGGTCGAAGGCGCCCTCGGCCGTGGCCGGTAGCGCCGGTGCGAGGGCGAGCACGGCGGCGGCAAGCCCCGGCCCTGCGCGGTGTGGCAGCGTCATTCTCATCCTCCCGGTCGGGTTGGTGGTCCGGGCCGCGGCGGGCGCGGCCCGGCCGGCCTCAGCGCGTGTAGTTCAGCCGCCAGACATCCTGCCAGTCCTGGCGGGTGTCCCAGTCGTCGAGGGCGGTCGTCATGTCATAGGCCAGGAGCCGGTCCCAGACCGCCCCCACGCCCGAGGGTTCGTCCGCCGGCAGGCCCACGTCCATGTTGGAGGATTTCTTGCCGTCCACGGCCTGCGGGGCGATGCCCTCGGCGGTCAGGGCGTAGTGCATGAAAAGCTTCGCGGCATTGGGGCTGTCGGAGCCCGCGGTGATGAGCCCGACGCCGACGGTGGTGAAGCCCGGCCAGGGCTGGATGTCGCGGCAGAGCCCGAGCTTGAAGCCGTCGTCGGCGTTGTCGCGATACTTGGCCGACGACATCAGCCCCATGAAGCCCGTGGTCTGGCCGGGCGCGCCGACGGTCTCGGAGGCGTTGCTGTCGGAACTGCCGACGAGCGGCCCGTTGGCGGCCAGCGCCTTGACCCACTGCAGGGTCGCCGATTCGGTCGCGGTGTCGATCGGCTTGCCGAACTGGGCCTGGTAGGCCGCCGCCATGGCGGCGTCGCCGTGGGTCTCCATCTGGTTGAACCAGTCGGTGAAGACCGACTTGCCGAGCGGATCCTGCATCGCCACCCGGCCCTTCCATTCCGGCAGCGTCAGCTGCCAGACGTTGGTCACCGGGCAGGCCGTGTAGACCTCGGTGTTGTAGGTCCAGACGTTGGCCGAGGTGACGACGACGAGGGGGTCGCGGTAGCCCTCGGGGATCCTTGCGGCAAGGTCGGGTGGCACCCAGCTGGTCGCATAGCCGCGCGGGAGAAGCTGGGCGAGCGCCGCCGGGGCGTCGGAGATGATCGAGACGTCGCCCTGGACGTTGCCGGCCTGGGCCTCGCGGGCCATGATCTCGATCTGCTCCTCGGCCTTGACCTTCTGGCCCACGGCCGCGACGCCGTACCTGGCGGTGAAGTTCTCGGCCATCTCGACGATCTTGCCGGTGCTGTCGAAGACCGAGACCGGCGGCTCGGCCTTCGCCGCCGCCACCAGCGCGTCGAGATCGAAGGGCGCATCCTCTGCGAGCGCCGCGGTCGCGCCCATCAGAAGCCCGATGGCGGTGGCGGCGAAGTGGTCCGTTCGCATCCTTTTCCTCCCTTGTTGGTGGGTCATGCCGCGGCCCGCGCGAGGGCCGCATCCGCGGCGGCGATGCGGTCGCCGCGGGCATCGAAGACGTTCAGGGCCCGGTCGGGCACGGCAAGGTGCAGCGGCTCGCCGATGCGCGCCTGCGGGGCCACATGGGTGTTGAGAAAGAGCGTCCGCCCGAGGGCATCGAGCTCGACGATCCAGCTTCCCCCCGTGGGCAGGATGCCCGTCACCCGCGCCGGGGCGGTGAAGGCGCCCTCCGCGCCCGCCGGCGCCTCGCCCGGGCCGAGGGCGATGCTCTCGGGGCGGATGCCGAGCGAGCCGATGCCGGTGATGCCGGGGTGGCGGTCGGCGAGATGGCGGCGGGCGGCGGCGGCGAGCGCGTCGCTGCCCGCGAACTCGAGGATGTTGATCGGCGGGCTGCCCACGAACTCGGCCACGAAGCGGTTGGCGGGGCGGTCGTAGATCTCGTCGGGGGTGCCGGTCTGCTGGAGCGTGCCGGCGTTCATCACGGCGATCGTGTCGGCGAGCGTCATCGCCTCCCACTGGTCATGGGTGACGAAGACGATGGTGGTCTGGAAGGCCTGGTGCAGCCGCTTGAGCTCGGCCCGCATCTCGAGCCGGAGGCGGGCGTCGAGGTTCGACAGGGGCTCGTCGAGAAGGAGCACCTCGGGGTTCACGACCAGCATCCGCGCCAGCGCCACCCGCTGCTGCTGGCCGCCCGAGAGCTGCGAGGGGTAGCGGTCGCGCAGGGCCTCGATCCCCAGCGCCTGCATCACCTCGGTGGTGCGGCGCTGGCGCTCGGGCCTCGCCACCCCGCGCAGGCGGAGGCCGAACTCGGTGTTCTGGGCCACCGTCAGGTGCGGCCAGAGGGCGTAGCTCTGGAAGACGAGGCCCATGCCGCGCCGCTCGGGGGGAACGAAGACCGCCTGGGCGGGGGCGTCCATCACCCGCCCGCCGACCGTGAGGGCGCCGCCCGAGAGGTTTTCGAGCCCGGCGATCATGCGCAGGGTCGTCGTCTTGCCGCAGCCCGAGGGGCCGAGGAGGCAGAGGAACTCGCCATCCCGCACCGCGAGATCGAGGCCGCTGACGGCGCGGTAGGCGCCGTAGGTCTTCTGCACCTTGCGGAGTTCGATTCCCGGCATCTCAGCCCCCGAGCCCTTCGGCGAGGTTGGTCCTGGTCAGGCGCTGCGCCACCAGCGTGCCGCCATAGGCGAGGCCGGCGATCATCAGCACGACGGCGTTGGCCGCCTGGGTGTAGTCGTAGTCGACGAGCCGGAGCGACCAGGTGGTCAGCACGTCGGTCGAGGGCACGGCGAGGATGACGAAGAGGCTCAGGCCCTTGATCCCGGAGATGAAGGGCAGGAGCACGCCGGTGACGAGCGAGCCCTTCTGGATCGGCACGACGATCCGCACCATGCGGTGCAGCCAGCCCGAGCCCGCGACCTGCGCCGCCTCCTCGGGCTCCTTGCCGAGCTGCATCATGGCCGCGATCCCGGCCCGCGAGGCATAGGGCATCTGGTCGGCGATGAGCGCGAGGATGAGGATCGCCATGGTCCCGTAAAGCGCCGGCAGCGGGCCGCGGGCGACCGCGAAGAGCGAGAGATAGGCGGCGGCGAAGGCGATGCCGGGCACGAGGTAGGGAAAGAACGTCACCTGCCGCAGGAACACCGCGAGCGGCCGGACCGGGGTGCGCACGACCGTGTAGCCGACAAGGAGGCCGAGGAGGCCCGAGGTGATCGAGGCGCTGCCGACGATCCAGAGCGTGTTCCACGCCGCCCGCCAGAAGTCGGGGGTGAGGAGGATTCCCTGCCGCAGCGCCACGGTGTCGAGATCGCGCCCGATCCAGTAGTCGAGGGTGAAGTTCGCGGCCGTGAAGCGGGCGGGAACGTGCATGACGGTCGAGAGGACGAGCGTCAGGACCGGCAGCCCGACCGAGGCGGCAAACATGAGCCCGGCAAGCCCGGTCGCGGGCAGCCGCAGGGCCCCGAGGCGGGTCAGCCGGTCCATCGCGCCCTTGGAGCCGACGGTAACGAAGCGGCGGGCCTCGCGCAGGAGCCAGGCGTCGACGAGGAGGGTGAGGATGCCCAGCAGCATGATCGCCCCCGCCAGCACCCCCGCGACCCCGGTCTGGCGCGAGCCGATGTTGCGGTAGAGCGAGGTCGCCAGCACCTCGAACTTCACCGGCAGGCCGAGGACGTAGGCGACCCCGAACTCGCCCAGGCACTTGGCGAAGATGAGCACGATCGCCGAGATCAGCGCGGGCTTCATCAGGGGCAGCACGATCGAGCGGGCGATGCGGGCCCGCGAGGCCCCGAGGATGCGCGCCGAATCCTCGAGCTGGCTGTCGAAGCGGCGGAGGGCGTTGCCGAAGAGGAGGATGATGAAGGGGGTGTAGTGGAGGGCGAGGATGACGGTGATCGGCAGCCGCCCGTAGGCGAGCCAGTCGGGCGGGCTGAAGCCCAGGGCCTCGATCCAGCCCTGCTGGCCGCCGACGGTGCGGTTCTTGAAGAGCGTCGTCCAGGCCAGCGCGAAGGTCCAGGCCGGCAGCATGTATGGCACGATGAGGGCGGTCGCGAACCAGCGCCGGCCGAGCATGTCGGTGCGGCTGACCAGCCAGGCCATCGGCGTCCCGAGGATCACCGCGAGGCCGATCGTCGTCGCCGCGACCGAGAGCGTGTTCCACAGCGGCTGCCAGAACATGACCCCGGCGATCGGGGAGACGAGGCTGCGGTGGAGGTAGTAGAGCGTCCAGCCCCCGGCCGCGGTGCCGGTGCGGCGCTCGTCGCCGAACTGGGTGGTGACGGCGTCAAGAAGGATGGCGGCGATCGGGACGACGATCAGATAGGCAAAGAGCGCGGCCATGGCGAGGCCGACGAGCGTCGTCGGCTCGCGCGTCGCCACCCGCAGCCGGTAGAGCAGGCGCATGCGCCCGCTGCCGGCGAAGGCCTCGGCCTCTCCGCTCATCGCCGCCGCCCGCATGGGCCGTGCCGGCCAGCCACCATCGGCGCCCTCCCGCCGCCGGTCCGGGCACCCGTCCCCGAGCGCCCACCCCGCCCGGGCATCGCACGGCCGCCCCGTCCCGTCAATGGCATTCTCTGATTTCTGCAACTGGTTGCAAATCGAAATTCATGGGTTTCAGCGTAAAAACAGGATGTTGTATGAAGTCCTACGGTCTTGTCGGCAATTCGCTGCACATAGATGCCGGCGGCCTGCGGCCGCCGTCCGGCCCGGCGTCTGCGGGGCGCCGGCGTCCCGCCCCCGGCCGCGCGATCACGGCCGGCCGCGGGCGCCCGCGTCCGGCCCCTGCGGTCGTCGCCGGGTCTGCCCAGGGCGCCATCCCTCCCTTCGCGCCCGCTCGCGCGATCACGGGTTGGCCGGGCAGCGCGGCGGGCCTAGAATGCGGGGGGCGCCCGTGCCCGGCCCCGGCGGCCGGCGGCGGGCCCGGCCCGTGCCCTCGCCCGCGGCCCAGCTCCGGGAGCCCCGCCGCCTGTGACCCCGACCGACGCCGCCCCCGACCTGCCCGCCGCGCTGGCCCGCCACCGCGTTCCGCCGGCGCCGCGCTATCGCGACGACGCCTGCGGCCGGCCCGGGGCCGCGCCCCGC
Source organism: Paracoccaceae bacterium (assembly GCA_020846995.1). Lineage (GTDB taxonomy): Bacteria > Pseudomonadota > Alphaproteobacteria > Rhodobacterales > Rhodobacteraceae > JAHDXW01. The sequence goes on along the minus strand of JADLCV010000065.1, from coordinate 1,613 downwards.
GCGGTCCTCGCGCCGCGGTCGGCCGGAGACTGCGCCGAGATCCTCGCCCATCTCGGGGCGCACGGGCTCGCCTGCGTCGTCCAGGGCGGGCGCACCGGCCTTTCGGGGGGCGCGCGCGTCGCCCCGGGCGAGATCGTGGTCTCGACCGAGCGGCTGGACGCGCCGGCGCGCATCGATCCGCTCGCCGCGACGCTCACGGCCGGGGCCGGGGTGACGCTCGCCGCGGCCCAAGCGGCGGCGGGGGAGGCGGGCCTCTTCCTCGCGGCCGACCTTGGCGCGCGCGGCAGCGCGACCCTCGGCGGCATGGCCGCGACCAACGCCGGGGGGCCGCTTGCGCTGCGCTTCGGCACCTTCCGCCACCAGATCCTCGGGCTCGAGGGCGTGCTCGCCGACGGCACCATCGTCCGGCGCCTGGGCGGGATGATGAAGGACAACAGCGGCTACGACCTCGGCCAGCTCCTGATCGGCAGCGAGGGGACGCTCGGCATCGTCACCGCCCTCGTCCTCCGGCTCCATCCCGCCCCGGCGGCGCGCCGGGTGGCGCTCTGCGCGCTGGCCGATGTCGGGGCGGCGCTGGCGCTGCTGGCGCTCCTGCGGGCCGGGCTCGGGCCGGCGCTGCAGGCCTGCGAACTGATCCTCGAGCCCCTCCTCGGCGCGACCTGCCGCAGCCAGAGGCTCGCCCCCCCCTTCGCCGCCCCGGCCGGTGCGGCCCTGCTTGTCGAGGTGGCCGAGACGGGGCCCGGCGCGGCGGGAGTGCGGCTCGAGGAGATGCTCGCCGGGGCGCTCGGCGACGGGCTCATCCGCGATGCCGTCCTCTCGGCCTCGGAGGCCGACTGCCGCCGGCTCTGGGCCCTGCGCGAGGGTTGCAGCCACCACCTGATGCAGCTCGGCGGGACCACCGGGCTCGACATCGCCCTGCCCCTGGCCGCGATCCCCCCCTTCCTCGCCGCCGCCGCGGCCTTCCTCGGCGAGGGGGCAGGGCCCCTCGTCTTCGGCCATCTCGGCGACGGCAACCTCCACTTCGTGCTTCCCGGCCGCCACGGGCCGGCGACGCTCGCCCCGCTCTTCACGATCCTCGCCCGCCACGGCGGCGTGATCACGGCCGAGCACGGGGTCGGCCTCGACAAGGTCGCCTACCTTCCGCTCTGCCGGGGGGCGGAGGAGCTTTCGGCCATGGCGCGGCTCAAGGCGGCGTTCGACCCCGGCTGGATCCTGAACCCCGGGCGGGTCGTCCCGGCCCCCGGGGGGACGCCCCGGGGGCGCTGAGGCGGGCCCCGCGGGGGCGGCCGGACGCGGGGCGGACGGGGCGCGCGCGCGCCCCGCCCGGGGAAGTTCGCGGTCGACCCCGCCCGCGCCCGCGACTAGCGTGCCCGCCATGGGACAGCCCCTGCGAATCACGCTCCTCGCCGGCGGCGTCGGCGGCGCCAAGATGGCCGAGGGGCTCGCCGGCCTCGGGGATGTGGCGCTGACCGTGATCGGCAACGTCGCCGACGACGAGGAGTTCCACGGCCTCTGGGTCTCGCCCGACATCGACACGATGATCTACAGCCTGTCGGGGCGGGTCGACCGCGGCCAGGGCTGGGGGGTGGCCGACGACGGCCACCGGGCGCTCG
>JADLCV010000064.1 GCA_020846995.1 Paracoccaceae bacterium | reverse complement strand
GGTTATTGGTGTCATCGAGAATCAGGCCCCGACTAAGGCGCTAGAGGCGACGCTGCCTGTGGTTCACGGACTGATCCAACCCCACGCGGCTCAGGATATTTGTCGCATCGCCCTGGTGGAGCGCCACCGGGCGACGGGCGGCGTGGTCAACGGCTTCGTCGGCGGCTTCGGCTTCAACGTGCCCTGCGCCGTGGCCAGCACCGTGGCCCACGACAGCCACCACATGATCGTCGTCGGCACCTCGCGCGGCGACATGGCGGCGGCCGCGAACCGCCTGGCCGCGATCGGCGGCGGGGCGACGGTCTTCCGCGACGGGGCCGAGATCGCCTGCGTCCCCCTGCCGATCGCGGGCCTCATGTCCGACCGCCCGGCGGCCGAGGGGGCGGCGGCCGCGGCCGGCCTTGTCGCGGCCATGGCCGCGGTCGGCTGCCGGCTCAACAACGCCTTCATGCAGCACTCGCTCCTCGCCCTCGTCGTCATCCCCGAACTGCGCATCTCCGACCGCGGGCTCGTCGACGTGACCCGCTTTGCCCTCACCGACCTTATCGAGGCGGGCGCGTGAACGCCCCCGGGCCGCCGGCCGAGGCCCTGGCCGCGGCGATCGTCAGCCCGGCGGTGCCGCCGCCCGAGGCCTTCGCCGATCCCGCCGCCGCCGTCGCCCGCCTCGAGGAGCTTTACGCCATCGCCTGCTCCTTCCTCGTCGGGCGCTTCCGCGCCGCCCTGACCGAGGGCCGGCCGCCCTGCCGCCTGCGCGCCTTCTACCCCGAGATCCGGTTCACGGTGACGAGCTTTGCCAAGGTCGACACCCGCCTCTCCTTCGGCCATGTCACGACCCCGGGAACCTTCGCGACCACCGTCACCCGCCCCGACCTCTTCCGCAGCTACCTCGTCCAGCAGATCGGGCTCCTGATGCGCAACCACGGCGTGCCGGTCACGGTCTGCGCCTCGGCGACGCCCATGCCCGTGCACTTCGCTGTCGCCGAGGCCCCGGCCCTCGCCGTCCCCCAGGAGGGGGTGCTCGCCTTCGCCATCCGCGACGTCTTCGACGTCCCCGACCTTGCCACCACCAACGACGACATCGTCAACGGGATCAAGCCGCAGAACCCCGACGGCTCGGTGCCGCTCGCCCCCTTCACCGCCCAGCGCATCGACTATTCGCTCGCCCGCCTCTCCCACTACACCGCGACCGCGGCCGAGCATTTCCAGAACCACGTCCTCTTCACCAACTACCAGTTCTACGTCGAGGAGTTCGAGGCCTACGCGCGGGCCGTCCTCGCCCGGGGGGCGTCGGGCTACACGGCCTTCGTCGGGCCCGGCAACGGCGTCATCACCGCCCCGGACGAGACCCTGCCGGCACCGGCCAAGCTGCCGCAGATGCCCTCCTACCACCTCAAGCGTGCCGACGGGCAGGGCATCACCCTCGTCAACATCGGCGTCGGCCCCTCGAACGCCAAGACCGCGACCGACCACATCGCCGTCCTGCGGCCGCATGCCTGGCTCATGGTCGGCCATTGCGCGGGCCTGCGCAACACCCAGTCGCTCGGGGACTTCGTGCTGGCCCATGCCTACCTGCGCGAGGATCACGTCCTCGATGCCGACCTGCCGGTGTGGGTGCCGATCCCGGCCCTGGCCGAGATCCAGATCGCGCTCCAGGAGGCGGTGGCCGAGGTCACCCGCCTCGAGGGCTACGAGCTCAAGCGCATCATGCGCACCGGCACCGTGGCGACGATCGACAACCGCAACTGGGAGCTGCGCGACCAGTCGGGCCCGGTGCGACGCCTCTCGCAGTCGCGCGCGATCGCGCTCGACATGGAATCGGCGACCATCGCCGCCAACGGCTTCCGCTTCCGCGTGCCCTACGGCACGCTCCTCTGCGTCTCCGACAAGCCGCTCCACGGCGAACTCAAGCTGCCGGGCATGGCGACCGAATTCTACCGCACCCAGGTCGGCCGCCACCTGCGCATCGGCATCCGCGCCATGGAACGGCTGCGCGACATGCCGCTCGAGCGCATCCATTCGCGCAAGCTGCGCAGTTTCGAGGAGACGGCCTTCCTCTGACCTCCCCCGCCCGGACGACGAACGGGCTTGATCTGGGCCCCCGCCCGTGGAAAGTGCCGCGGGCGGCCCCCGCGGGCCGGGCCAGATCCCCGGGCCGTCGCGCTTCAGCCGCGCCGGGGCGACCAGAAGGAGAGGGGGACATGTCGAAACCGATGACCAAGGCCCAGCTCGTGGCCGCGCTCGCCGCCGAGATGGAATCGGACAAGAAGACGGCCGGGGCCGCGCTCGCGGCCCTCGGCCCGGTGGTGACGCGGGCCGTCCTCGACGGCGGCACGGTCAACCTGCCGGGGATCGGCAAGATCGCCTGCCGCAACCGGCCCGAGCGCGTGGTCCGCAACCCCGCGACCGGCGAGGCGATCACCAAGCCGGCCGACCGCGTGGTCAAGATCGCCCCCGCCAAGACCCTGAAGGAAAGCGTGAGCCGCTGACCGCGAGGGCCCCCCGGGGGGGGTGGCCCCCCGGGGTCGCGCGCGCGATGCCGCCCCGGCCGGGCGGCCCCCCGGGGGCGGGAGAGCCCTTCGGCACGGCCCTCTCCCGGGGACCTCAGGAGCAAGCCATGGCGCCACCCGAACCCCCCGCCGCCGTCGTCTGGGACATCGGCAACGTCCTCATCGAATGGGATCCGGCCAAGCTCTACGACCCCCTGCTCGGGCCCGAGGGGCGGGCGCGGCTTTTCGCCGAGGTCGATCTCGACGGCATGAACCGTTCCATCGACCTCGGCGCCCCGTTCGGCGAGACGGTCAGGGCGACGGCCGCGCGCCATCCCCGCTGGGCGGCCGAGATCCTTCTCTGGCACGACCGCTGGATCGAGATGGCCAGCCCCGCGATCCCGCGCTCGGTTGCGCTTCTCCATGCCCTCCGGGCCCGCGGCGTGCCGGTCTTCGCGCTCTCGAACTTCGGCGATGGAAGCTTCGAGCTCGGGCGCGCTCACTACCCCTTCCTCGACGCCTTCGACGCCTGCTTCATCTCGGCCCGGCTCGGCCTCATGAAGCCCGACCCGGCGATCTACGCGGCCCTCGAGCGCGCGACCGGGGTCCCGCCCGGCCGGCTCCTCTTCGTCGACGACCGCCCCGACAACATCGCCGCCGCCCGTGCCCGCGGCTGGCAGGGGCATCTTTTCGAGGGGCCCGGGGGCTGGGCCGCGGCCCTTCTCGCCACGGGCCTCCTCGCCCCCGCCGAGGCCGGCCCGTGACCCCGCGCATCATCGGGCCCGAGGTCGAGGGGCGGCTGACCTGGGCGGGCCTCATGGACGCGCTCGAGGCCGGCCACCGCCGGCCGCGGGCGGCGATCGCCGACAGCTTCCTCACCGCGGGCGAGCGCGTGATGCTGACCCGCTCGGCCTGGATCGAGGGCCTCGGGCTCGCCGTCAAGACGGCGACGGTCTTTCCCGCCAACCGCGACCGCGGCCTCGCCGCCGTCAACGGCGGCGTCAGCCTCTACGACGACCGGACCGGCCGGCTCGAGGCGGTCATCGACTTCCACCTCGTCACCGGCTGGAAGACGGCGGCCGACAGCCTCCTCGCCGCCCGCCACCTCGCCCGCCGGGACAGCGCCCGCGTGCTCGTCGTCGGCGCAGGGGCGGTGGCGCGGTCGATGGTCGCGGCCTACCGCAGCCTCTTTCCGGCCGCCGCCGTGGCCGTCTGGACCCGCAGCCCGGCCGGCGCCGCGGCGCTCGCCGCGGCCTTCCCCGGGGTGACGGTCGCCCCCGACCTCGAGGGCTGGGTGCGCGCCGCCGACGTCATCGCCACCGCGACGATGACGCGCGAGCCCCTGATCCGCGGCGCCTGGCTGCGCCCCGGCCAGCACCTCGACCTCATCGGCGCCTACACCGCGACCATGCGCGAGGTCGACGATGCGGCCCTGCGACGGGCGCGGCTCTTCGTCGATTCGCGCGCGACGACGCTCGACCATATCGGCGAACTCGCGATCCCGCTCGCCGCCGGGGTGATCGCCCGCGCCGACGTCCTCGGCGACTTCTACGACATCGCCGGGGGCGGGTTCGGCCGCCTTTCGGCCGACGAGATCACCATCTGCAAGAACGGCGGCGGCGCCCACCTCGACCTCATGACGGCGCGCCACATCCTCGCGCAGGCCGGCCCCAGCCCGGCCTGACGGGGCCCCTCAGGGCGCGAGGAGGAGGAGGGCGATGCCCTGGCCGACGCCGATGCACATCGTGCAGACGGCCCGCGCCGCCCCCCGCCGCGCCATCTCGTGGGCGGCCGTGAGGGCGAGCCGCGTCCCCGACATGCCGAGGGGATGGCCGAGGGCGATGGCGCCGCCGTTGGGGTTGACGTGCCCCGCGTCGTCCTCAAGGCCGAGGTCGCGCAGGACGGCCAGCGCCTGGGCGGCGAAGGCCTCGTTGACCTCCCAGAGGTCGATGTCGCCCGGGGCGATCTCGTGGCGGGCCAGGAGGCGGCCGACGGCCGGCACCGGCCCGATGCCCATGAGGCGCGGCTCGACCCCCGCCGTCGCCATGCCGGCGATGCGGGCCATGGGCATAAGCCCGTGGCGGGCGACCCCGGCGGCCGAGGCGACGATGATGGCGGCGGCGCCGTCGCTGACGCCGCTCGCGTTCCCCGCGGTGACGGTGCCCTCCGGGCGGAAGGGCGCGGGCAGGGCGGCAAGGCGGTCAAGCGACGTCGCGCGCGGGTGCTCGTCGGCATCGACGACGACGCCCGGACCCTTGCGCCCGGGCACCGCGAGGGGCGCGATCTCGGCCGCGAGGCGCCCGGCGGCCGCCGCCGCCAGCGCCCGCTCCTGGCTGCGGAGCGCGAAGCGGTCCTGGTCGGCGCGGCCGATGCCCTTCAGCGCGGCGAGGTTCTCGGCCGTCTCGGGCATCGAATCGGTGCCCCAGCGGGCGGCGAGGGCGGGGTTGACGAAGCGCCAGCCGAGGGTCGTGTCGTGGATCGTCGCCGCGCGGGCGAAGGCCGTCTCGGCCTTGGGGATGACGAAAGGGGCGCGGCTCATGCTCTCGACGCCGCCGGCGACGACGACCTCGGCCTCGCCGGCGCGGATCGCCCGCATGGCCTGGCCGACGGCCTCGAGCCCCGAGCCGCAGAGCCGGTTGACGGTCGCCGCCGGCACCGTCGCGGGCAGGCCGGCAAGGAGGGCGGCCATGCGGGCGACGTTGCGGTTGTCCTCGCCGGCCTGGTTGGCGCAGCCGGCATAGACCTCGTCGACGGCGGCGGGGTCGAGCCCCGGGGCGCGGGCGAGGGCGGCGCCGACGGCGTGGGCGAGGAGGTCGTCGGGGCGCACCCCGGCAAGCGCCCCGCCGTAGCGGCCGATCGCCGTCCGGGCGCCGCCGCAGAGATAGACCTCATGCATCGCCATCCCTCCCTTCCGCGGCCTCAGGCGTGGATCGGGCCGTCGCCGCAGGCGAGGGCCGCCTCGCGCACCGCCTCCGAGCAGGTCGGATGGGCGTGGCAGGTGCGGGCGAGATCCTCGGCCGCCGCCCCGAACTCCATCGCCACGCAGATCTCGTGGATCATCTCGCCGGCGCCGGGGCCGATGATGTGGGCGCCGAGGATGCGGTCGGTCGCGGCATCGGCGAGGATCTTGACGAAGCCGTCGCCGGCGAACATGGCCCGGGCGCGACCATTGGCCATGAAGGCGAACCTGCCGGCGCGGAAGGCGCGGCCGGCGGCCTTGAGCGTCTCCTCGGTCTCGCCCACGGAGGCGACCTCGGGATGGGTGTAGACGACGGCGGGGATCACGGCGTAGTTCACATGCCCGGCGCGGCCGGCGAGGATCTCGGCCAGCGCGATGCCCTCGTCCTCGGCCCTGTGGGCCACCATGGGGCCGGCGATGGCATCGCCGATGGCGTAGAGGCCGGGAACGTTCGTGCCATAGCGGGCGTCGGTCGCGATCGTCTCCCGCGGGCCCCTCGCGACGCCGAGGGCCTCGAGCCCGAGCCCGGCGACGAAGGGCCGCCGGCCGGTCGCGAGGAGCACGACATCGGCCTCGAGCGTCCGGTCGCGGCCGTCCTTCCGCGTCGTGTAGGCAAGGCTCACGCGGTCGCCCGCGCGCGTCGCCGCCGTCACCCCGGCCCCGAGCGCGAAGGTCATCCCCTGGCGGCCGAGCAGGCGCTGAAAGGTCCTGGCCACCTCGCCGTCCTGGCCGGGAAGGATGCGGTCGAGGTATTCGACGACCGTCACCCTGGCCCCGAGCCGGGCGTAGACCGAGCCGAGCTCGAGCCCGATGACGCCGCCGCCGATCACCGCGAGGCTCGCCGGGATGGCGGCGAGCGCGAGCGCCCCGGTCGAGGTGACGATGCGCTCCTCGTCGACCTCCACCCCCTTCAGGGGCATGGGCTCGGAGCCGGTGGCGATGACGATCGCGGGGGCCTCGTGGACCGCCTCGCCGACCTGCACCCGCCCCGGGGCGGGGATCGTGGCCCAGCCCTTCAGCCAGGCGACCTTGTTCTTCCTGAACAGGAACTCGATGCCGCGGGTGTTCTGGGCGACGACCTCGTCGCGGTAGGCGCCCATCGCCGCCCAGTCGACCGCCGGGGCCGCGCCCATGAGCCCCATGCGGGCAAAGTTGTGCCCGGCCTCGTGCAGCATGTGGGTGGCGTGGAGGAGCGCCTTCGAGGGGATGCAGCCGACGTTGAGGCAGGTGCCGCCGAGGGTCGCGCGGCCCTCGACGCAGGCGACGCGGAGGCCGAGCTGGGCAGCGCGGAGGGCGCAGACATAGCCGCCGGGGCCGGCGCCGATGACGATGAGGTCGAAGTC
>JADLCV010000063.1 GCA_020846995.1 Paracoccaceae bacterium | reverse complement strand
GGCCGGATCGACCGGCCGCGAACGCCGGGGACACCGCCCCCTCGCGCCACCGGTCCCTGCCGTCCACCGCCCCCTCAACCCCGGGGGGGGCCGCGCCCTGCCCCTCGCCTGCGCCGCCGGCCGGCGGCGGCCCGCCCCGGAGACCGCTCGCGAATGGGGGATCCCGTCCGGGGCCGCTGCGCGATCCCCGCTGCCCCCGGTGGACGGCGGGCGCGGAGCGGGTGGATCTGCCGGCGCGTGGCGGCCCGGGCGCGGCGTCGGGACCCGCCTCGGCCCCGGGGAGGCCATGCCCGGATCACCATGGCCGCGGTCCCCGTCCGAAGGAGCGGTCAGGGAGGCTCTTCCCAACGGTCTCTCAGCCATCGAAGATCGCCACCGCGCGGGTGAAGCCGGCCGAGGCCCGGTGGATCGCGAAGGGAAAGCAGGCGACCATGTAGCCCGTGGCCGGCAGCGCCTCGAGGTTGTGGAGCTTCTCGATGTGGCAGTAGCCCCGCTCCATGCCGGCGCGGTGCCCCTCCCAGATCAGGCTCGCGTCGCCCGTCGCGGCGTAGCGCCGGGCGGTGTGGACGAAGGGCGCGTCCCAGCTCCACGCATCCGTCCCCGTCACCCGCACGCCCCGGTCGAGCAGGTAGAGCGTCGCCTCGCGGCCCATCCCGCAGCCCGCGGCGACGTAGTCGTCCTGCCCGTAGCGGACCCCCGCCCTGGTGTTGACGAGCACGATGTCGCCCGCCGCGAGGGTGTGGCCGATGCGCGCGAGTTCCTCCGCGACATCGGCGGCCGAGGCGACACAGCCGTCGGCGAGATGGCGGAAGTCGAGCTTGACCCCGGGGCCGAAGCACCATTCGAGCGGGATCTCGTCGATCGTCGCCGCCGGCCGGCCGCCGTCCATGGTCGAGTGGAAGTGGTAGGGCGCGTCGAGATGGGTGCCGTTGTGGGTCGTGAGCCGCAACTCCTCGATGGCCCAGCCCTCGCCGCCCGGGAGATCCTCGCGCCTCAGCCCGGGAAAGAAGCCGAGGATCGCGGGCACCGTGTCGGCGTGGTCGCGGTAGAGGATCGCGGGCTCGTAGCCCCCGGGGTCCGAGGCGATCCCGGCCCGGAGCGGGGCGGAGATGTCGACGATGCGGCGCGGCACGGGCGGTCCTCCTGCCGGTTCCCTCCGGCCCGGGCAGGAAGGGACATGGCGGCCGGAAGAGCAAGCCTCCCGTGCCGGGACATCCGCCTTCCTCGCGCTGCCGTCGGCGGCCTTCCCGCCCCGCCCCGGGCGCCGTCGTCGCGCCCCGCGCACGCGGGCCGCGCCGAGGGCCCCGCGGCGCCTCACCCTCCGGGGCGCCGCCGCGGGAAGGCGGGCGGCGGCGCCCCGGCCCTCCCGCCGGCCGGCCGCGGACGTCCACGGCGGCGGACGCAGGGCAGCGGCCCGGTCACGGCGTCCCTTCGCGGGGCGCGGCCGCCGGCTCTCGGGCGGCGATGGCCCCGCGACGAGGGCCGCAGGCACGGGTGCGTGCACGGGTGTAGGCGCGCGCACGGGCGGGCGGCCTCAGATCGCCGCCTTCCGCATCTCCTCGAGGTAGAGCTCGCGCAGCCGCCGCGTCAGCGGCCCCGGGGTGCCACGGCCGACGGCGACCCCGTCGATCGCCACCACCGGCATCACGAAGGCCGAGGCCGAGGTCGCGAAGGCCTCGTCGGCCGCCCGGGCCTCGGCGAGGGTGAAGGGCCGCTCCTCGACCGCAAGCTGGGCCTCGCGGGCAAGCCGCAGCACGGCGGCGCGGGTGATGCCGTGGAGGATCGCCTCGCCCGTCGGGCGGGTGACGATGCGGCCGCCGGTGACGATCCAGGCGTTGTTCGAGGTGCCCTCGGTCACCATCCCGTCCTCGACCAGCCAGGCGTCGTCGGCGCCCGCCGCCCGCGCCATCATCTTGCCCATCGAGGAATAGAGAAGCTGGACGGTCTTGATGTCGCGCCGGCCCCAGCGCCGGTCGGGAATGGCGATGACCTTCCAGCCGCTCGCGGCCGCGGGGGGAAAGGCAAGCTCCGGGATCGCCTGGGTGAACATCACGACCGTCGGCGCGACCTCGGCGGGGGGATAGGCAAAGTTGCGGTCGCCGGGGTTGCCGCGCGTCACCTGGAGGTAGACGAGCCCGTCGGCGAGCCCGTTGCGCGCCACCATCTCGCGGTGGAGGGTGAGCCAGCCGGCCTCGGGATGGGGGTTCGTCATGGCGAGTTCGGCGAGCGAGCGGGCGAGGCGGCGGGCATGGCCGGCGAAGTCGACGAGGCGGCCGCCGAGCACGCTCGTCACCTCGTAGACGGCGTCGGCAAAGAGAAAGCCGCGGTCGAAGACCGAGACCCGCGCCGCCTCCTCGGGCAGGAAGGCGCCGTCGACGTGGACGATGCGGGACATGGGGCCCCTCCCGTGCCGGATGCGACCGGCGCCTTCTCGGGCCCCGCGCCACCGCCGTCAAGCCCGGGGCCCGGGGGAGCGGGTCGCGCCGCGGGGCGGCTTCGCCCCCGCCCCCTTGCGAGGGCCGGGGGACAGGGCGGAAGGGGAGGGAGGGACGCTCCCGGCCCGGCCGCGTCGCGGCGCGGCGCGGACGGAGGGAAGGCGGCCCCGGGGCGATCCGGATGCGCCCCCCCCCGCCCGCAGGGAGCGGCACGCTGCCCCCGGCGGCGCGCGCCAGGCGAAATCCTTCCGTGCGGCCGCCGGAAGACTGCGCCCTCCCCGCCCGCCCGGGCGCACCGGACCGGCCGCGGGGAGGTCGCCCTAGCGGGGGTCGCCGCGGTCGGCCGCGAGGAGGGGGAGGTCGCCCGCGTAGAGGACGAGCGCGCCGTCGGCGGCAAGGTCGAAGCGCGTCACCCGGGCGAGCGCGTCGAGATAGCGCCGCTCGACCTCGATCCGCCCGGGCTCGCAGGCCATCATCGTCATCGCCGCGGGGGCGAAGGCGAGGCCCTCGCCGCCGAAGGTGACGGCTCCCGCGAAGCGGTTGCAGCCGGTGCTGCCGCTCGCCCGGCCGGCGTCGATGCGGAGCGTCACCCCGAGGGCCGGCGCGATCCCCTCGCCCTCGAGCGAGCGCAGCCGCCACTCGACGCCCTCGACCAGCCCCGCGGGATCGCCGCCGCAGCCCGCGAGCGTCCCCGTCGCCCCCGCCCCGGCGACGGTGACGGCGAACGGATGGGGCATGCCGGTCATGGCGTCGCGGCAGATGCGGCGGGCGAGGGTGAAGGCGAGCCCGCTGCCCTCGACGGTGTAGCGCTCGCCCGCGACCGTGCGCTCGGCGGTGGCGACGGGCCCGGCCACCGGCGCGCCCCCGGCGGGGAGGAAGGAGACGGTGCCCAGGGCGGCCTCGAGGTGCCAGAAGGGCTCCTGCCCGGCGGCGCGCAGCGGGAAGGCCGCGGGCGGGGTGATGGCGTGGCAGCGCCGGGCCGTGCCGTCGAGCGAGAGGACCGCCCCGCTTCCCCTGGCCTCGATCCAGGTCGCGGGGTCGTCGCCGGCGACGTGACGGGCGCCGGCGGCCGTCTCCTCGATGTGGAGGTCGATCTCGCGCCCGGCGAGGGCGAGGAAGCCGCCGCTCCGCGTCAGGCCGAAGGTCACCTCCTCGTCGCCGCAGCGCAGGTGCGAGAGCCGCGCCGCCGACGGCGCGGGGTCAAGCCGCAGGGGGGCGAGGCGGCGGGGGGCGGCGCCCGCCGCGACCGGCAGGGAGAGTGCCGTCCAGCCCGCCTCGCCGGCGACGAGGACCGCGGCCTCGAGCGTCAGCGCGAGCCCTGCCGGGACCGACAGGGCAAAGGGCAGCGGCACCTGGCGGCCGGCGGTCGGGGCGCGCGCCTCGGCGACGATGACGCCGGCGCCGTCGCGGGCGCGGACGCGAACCTCGGCCGTGGCCGGGAGGGCGATGCGCGGCAGGTAGTAGAGTTCGCCCGCCAGCTCGCGCGCCGCGGCCGGGGCGGGGCCGCAGGCGAGGAGGGCGAGGAGGCCGAGGAAGGCGGGAAGGGCGGGGCGGGACATCGGCGGCACTCCGGGCGGGTGGGGCGGGGCGGGGCCCGGCGGGCGCGGCGCCGCGAGGGACAGCGGGGCGGGGCCCGGTGGGGCCGGCACCGCGAGGGAAGGGGCGGCGCCCGGTGGGGCCGGCACCGCGAGGGAAGGGCCGGCGCCCTGACGGAGACCGGCACGGGGGCCGGGATGAGCCCGGCCGCGGGGCGCCCGTCGCGGCACGGGCTTCCCCGGGCGGGCCGCGGGAGCCCCGCGGGCGGGTGGCCGGGGGGCCCGGCCTCCGGCCGGGGCCCGTGCCTCAGGGGCCGGCGGGCGGGCGGACGGCCGCGATCGCGGCCATGCCCGCGGCCCGCAGCCCGGCGCCCCCGGCCGCGGCATGGGCGAGAAGCACGGCCCGCAGCCGCGGCTCCCAGAAATCGTTGATGTGGCCGGCGACGCCCGCGGCCTCGGCGCCCCGGGCCGCGGATTCGAAGAAGGTCGCGATCTGGTTGGCCATGTAGACGATGCGCTCAGGGGACATGGGGCAGGGCCTCGGCGGGGGCGGGGACGGGATCGGGACGGGGGTCGGCGGCGGCGATGCGGTCGGGATGGCAGAAGAGGTCGAAGATCCCGCCGCGGGCATTGGCGGCGAGCGTGAGGCCCGCGGCCTCGGCCGCGGTCACGGCATCGGCGGTCGGGGCGGCGGCGGCGACGAGGATGCGGGCCCCCATCGCCGCGCATTTCTGGACGAGATCGAGCGAGACCCGGCTTGTCATCACGACGACGCCGCCGGCGGGATCGGTGTTGCCGCGGAGGAGGGCGCCGGCGAGCTTGTCGAGCGCGTTGTGCCGGCCGATGTCCTCGCGCACGAGGACAAGCCCCTCGCCCGGCCGCAGGAAGCCCGCGGCATGGGCGGCGCGGGTGGCACCGTGCAGGGGCTGGGCGGCGGGGAGCGCAGCCATGGCGGCCGGGATCGCCGCGGCCGCAAGGCTCGGGCCGCCGGGGGGAAGGGGGGCGAGCGGGCGGAGCGCCGCCTCGATGCTCTCGATCCCGCAGAGGCCGCAGCCGACCGGCCCGGCAAGGCGGCGCCGGCGGGCGGCGAGGCGGGCGGCGGCGGCGGCGGCGACCCAGAGCCGGACCTCGATCCCCGCCCCCCGGGCCTCGACCTCGATGCCCTCGATCTCGGCCGGCGCCACCAGTCCCTCGGTCAGCGCGAAGCCGGTGGCGAAGTCCTCGAGATCGGCCGGGCTGGCCATCATCACCCCCTGGGTGACGGCGTTGACGCTGATCGCCACCGCCTTCTCGGCGGCGAGCGGGCGTTCCGCCGCGACCCAGCGGCCGGCGCGGAACGACGCCCGCGCCCGCGCCTCGGCCGGCAGGAGCGGGGCGGGGGCGGTCATTCCGCCGCCGGCCGGATGCGGCGCGCGGCCTTGTTGTGCGCCGTCTGGGCGCGCTGCCAGTCGGTCGGCCCGTTCGAGGGCGCGACCTGCACCGCCGTCACCTTGTACTCGGGGCAGCTCGTCGCCCAGTCCGAGAACTCGGTCGTGACGACGTTGGCCTGGGTGTCGGGGTGGTGGAACGTGGTGAAGACGACCCCCGGCGCCACCCGGTCGGTGACCTCGGCCCGGAGCGTCGTCTCGCCCGTGCGCGAGGCGAGGCGCACCCACTGGCCGTCGCGGACGCCGCGCTCCTCGGCGTCATGGGGATGGATCTCGAGGCGGTCCTCGCCGTGCCAGCGGCGGTTGTCGGTCCGCCGCGTCTGGGCGCCGACGTTGTACTGGCTGAGGATGCGCCCGGTCGTCAGGAGGAGGGGGAAGCGCGGCCCGGCGCGCTCGTCGGTGGCGACGTATTCGGTGCGGATGAAGCGGCCGCGCCCGCGCACGAAGCCGGCCTCGTGCATGACCGGCGTGCCGAGCGGGGCGGCGGCGTTGCAGGGCCACTGGACCGAGCCCTCGCGGTCGAGGAGCGCGAAGGAGACGCCGGCGAAGGAGGGGGTGGTGGCGGCGATCTCGTCCATGACCCCGGCGGGATCGGCGACCGTCCAGTTGGCCCCCATGGCGCGGGCGAGCATCTGCGTCACCTCCCAGTCGGCGTATCCGTTCCGGGGTGCCATCGCCTTGCGGACGCGGTTGATGCGGCGCTCGGCGTTGGTGAAGGTCCCGTCCTTCTCGAGGAAGGTCGAGCCGGGCAGGAAGATGTGGGCGTAGCTCGCCGTCTCGTTGAGGAAGAGGTCGTGGACGACGACGCACTCCATGGCCGCGAGCCCGGCGGCGACATGGGCGGTGTTGGGGTCGGACTGCATGATGTCCTCGCCCTGGACGTAGAGGCCGCGGAAGCTGCCCTCGACGGCGGCATCGAACATGTTGGGGATGCGCAGCCCCGGCTCGGGCGAGACCGGGACCCCCCACATCGCCTCGTAGACGGCCCGCGTCGCGGGATCGCTGATGTGGCGGTAGCCCGGAAGCTCGTGGGGGAAGGAGCCCATGTCGCAGGAGCCCTGGACGTTGTTCTGGCCCCGGAGCGGGTTCACCCCCACCCCCGGGCGGCCGATGTTGCCGGTCAGCATGGCGAGGTTGGCGATGGCGATGACCGCGGTCGAGCCCTGCGAATGCTCGGTGACGCCGAGGCCATAGTAGATCGCGGCGTTGCCGCCCCGGGCGTAGAGCCGCGCCGCCGCCCGCAGCGACGCCGCCGGCACGAGGGTCTGGGCCGCGGTCGCCTCGGGCGAGTGGCGGGGGTCGGCGACGAACTCGAGGAAGTCCTGGTAGGCGTCGGCCTCGCAGCGGTCCCGGACGAAGGCGGCATCGACGAGGCTCTCGGTGACGATGACGTGGGCCATCGCCGTCAGGACGGCGACGTTGGTGCCGGGGCGAAGCTGGAGGTGGTGGTCGGCCTTGACGTGATGGGTGCGCACGAGGTCGATGCGGCGGGGATCGACGACAATCAGCCGCGCCCCCTTGCGCAGCCGCTGCTTCAGGCGGCTTGCGAAGACGGGATGGGCGTCGGTGGGATTGGCGCCGATGACCATGACGACGTCGGCGGCCTCGACCGAATCGAAGTCCTGGGTGCCGGCCGAGGTGCCGAAGGTCGCCTTCAGCCCGTAGCCGGTCGGGGCGTGGCAGACGCGGGCGCAGGTGTCGACGTTGTTGTTGGCAAAGACCTGGCGGACGAGTTTCTGGACGAGATAGGTCTCCTCGTTGGTGCAGCGCGACGAGGTGATGCCGCCGATGGCGCCGGCGCCGTGGCGGGCCTGGATGTCGCGGAAGCGGCGGGCGGCCTCGCCGATCGCGTCCTCCCACGAGACCTCGCGCCAGGGATCGCTGATCCTCTCGCGCACCATGGGCTTCAGGATGCGGTCGCGGTGCTGGGCGTAGCCCCAGGCGAAGCGGCCCTTGACGCAGGAATGGCCGTGGTTGGCCTTGCCCTCGCGCGAGGGCACCATCCGCACCAGCCGGTCGCCCTGCATCTCGGCATCGAACGAGCAGCCGACGCCGCAGTAGGCGCAGGTGGTCTTGACGACCCGGTCGGGGGTGCCGTCGGCGATCACCGACTTCTCGATCAGGGCCGCCGTCGGGCAGGCCTGCACGCAGGCCCCGCAGGAGACGCAGTCCGAGGCGAAGAAGCTCTCGTGGATGCCAGGCGAGACGACGCTGTCCCAGCCGCGGCCGCCGATCGTCAGGGCGAAGGTGCCCTGGATGTCGTCGCAGGCCCGCACGCAGCGCGAGCAGACGATGCATTTCGCGGGATCGAAGAGGAAATAGGGGTTCGAGGGGTCGGCCGGCGTCCACTGCGGGTTCGCCCCCTCGGGGCCGCGGGGGGAGACGTGGTTGGTGCCGGGCGCGAAGCGCATCGCGCGGAGGCCGACGACGCCGGCCATGTCCTGAAGCTCGCAGTCCCCGTTCGCGGCGCAGGTCATGCAGTCGAGCGGGTGGTCGGAGACATAAAGCTCCATCACGCCCCGGCGCAGGGTCCGCAGCCGCTCGGTCTGGCTGTGCACGACCATGCCCTCGGCAACCGGCGTCGTGCACGAGGCAGGCGTTCCCGCCCGCCCCTCGATCTCGACGAGGCAGAGCCGGCAGGAGCCGAAGGCGGCGAGCGAATCGGTGGCGCAGAGCCGCGGGATCGGGATTCCGGCGAGGGCGGCGGCGCGCATGACCGAGGTCCCGGCCGGGACCCGGATCTCGGCCCCGTCGACGGTCAGCCGCACCATGGTCCCGGAGGGCACCGCCGGGGTGCCGAGGTCGCGGCTTTCGGGAATGACGAAGTCCTTCATGGCCGGGTCTCCCGCCTGCGGTCGAAATCCTCGGGGAAATGGGCGAGCGCGCTTTGCACCGGATAGGGCGTGAAGCCGCCGAGGGCGCAGAGCGATCCCAGCCGCATCGTCTCGCAGAGATCGGCGAGGAGGTCGCGGGCGGCGGCATCGCCCCGGGCGATGCGGTCGATCGTCTCGACCCCGCGAACCGAGCCGATCCGGCAGGGCGTGCACTTGCCGCAGGATTCGATGGCGCAGAACTCCATGGCGAAGCGCGCCTGGGCGCACATGTCGGCGCGGTCGTCGAAGACGGTGACGCCGGCATGGCCGATGAGTCCGTCCCGGCCGGCGTATTCCTCGTAGCCGAAGGGGGTGTCGAAGAGCGCCCGCGGGAAGTAGGCGCCGAGCGGGCCGCCGACCTGCACCGCCTTCACCGGCCGGCCCGAGAGGGTGCCGCCGGCAAGGTCGTCGACGATCTCGGCGAGCGTGAGCCCGAAGGCGGCCTCGAAGAGCCCCCCGCGGCGGACGTTGCCGGCGATCTGGAGGGGGATCGTCCCGCGCGAGCGGCCGATCCCGAGGTCGCGCCAGGACTCGGCCCCGTCGGCGAGGATCACCGGCACCGAGGCGAGCGTGATGACGTTGTTGACGACCGTCGGCCGGCCGAAGAGGCCCTCGTGCACCGGCAGCGGCGGCTTGGCCCGCACGACCGGGCGCAGCCCCTCGATCGAGTTCAGGAGCGAGGTCTCCTCGCCGCAGATGTAGGCCCCGGCGCCGACCCGGAGCTCGATGTCGAAGGGCGCCCCCGGGCCGAGTGCCCGCGGGCCGAGCAGCCCTTCGGCCCGGGCGACGGCGAGGGCCCGGGCCAGGATCGCGATCGCATCGGGGTATTCGGAGCGCAGGTAGACATGGCCGCGCGAGGCGCCCACGGCGTGGCCGGCGATGGCCATGCCCTCGATCAGGCAGAAGGGATCGCCCTCGATCAGCATGCGGTCGGCGAAGTTGCCCGAGTCGCCCTCGTCGGCGTTGCAGACGACGTGCTTCGGCGCCCCCGGCGCGGCCGCCGCGCCCGCCCACTTGATGCCGGTGGGAAAGCCCGCTCCGCCGCGGCCGCGCAGGCCCGACCGCGTCACCGTCCCGACGACCTCGGCGGGCGCCATGGCGAGCGCCCGGCGCAGGCCCCGAAGCCCGCCCGCGGCCTCGTAGGCGCCCAGGTCGAGGGGGTCGGCGATCCCGGAGCGGGCGAAGGTCAGCCGCGTCTGGCGCGCCATCCAGGCGATGGCCTCGGTCTCGCCCTGCGCCTTGGGGTGGGCGCCGGGCGGGCCGAAAAGCGCGGGCACGTCGGCCTCGGTCATCGGCCCGAAGGCAAGCCGGCCGGCGGGGCCCGCGATCTCGACCAGGGGCTCGAGCCAGACCATCCCGCGCGAGCCGGTGCGGACGAGGTCGAGCGTCACGCCGCGCGCGCGCGCCTCGCGCCGGAGCGCCGCCGCCACCCGCTCGGCCCCGAGCGCCCGCGCCGCGGCGTCCTGCGACAGCCAGACCCGCATCAGACCGTCTCCGCGAGGATGGCGTCGAGCCCCTCGGCGTCGAGCCGCCCGACGAGCCGCCCGTCGACCATCGCCGCCGGTCCGCAGGCGCAGAGGCCGAGGCAGAAGACCGCGTCGAGCGTCACCGCCCCGTCGGCGGTCGTCTCGCCCCAGCCGATGCCGAGACGCTCCTGCGCCCGCTCGGCCAGGTCCCGCCCGCCCACCGCCTGGCAGGCCTCGGCCCGGCACAGCCGCAGGACGTGGCGGCCCGGCGGCCGCTCGCGGAAGTCGTGATAGAAGCTCGCGACCCCGTGGACCTCGGCCCGCCCGAGGTTCAGGGCGTCGGCGATGACCGGCAGTGCCTCACGCGGCAGATAGCCCCATTCGACCTGCACGGCGTGCAGGATCGGCAGGAGCGGCCCCTCGAGCCCGGCGTGCTCGGCGACGATGGCGCGCACGCGGGCGCCGCTGAAGGCGGATGTGGACGGCATGGCTCCTCCGACTCTGCCCTTCGTTGATGCGCCGCCGGGTGAGGATAATCAATCCGCCCCGCCCGCCGATGCCCCGCGGGCGACCACTTCTCCGCGATCCGCGCCGCCACGGGCGCCCGCGCGAGGGCCGCGGCCCGGTGCCGGCCCCGGGGGGCCGCCCCCCGGGGCCGGCGCCGGCCGCGGCGAGGTGGGCAAGGCCTTCCCCCGGGAGCGGCCCTCCGCGGCGGGGTGCGCGCGGCCCCCCCAGGGGCGGCCCTCCGCGGCGGAATGCGTCCGACCCTTCCCCCCGGGGGGCGGCCCTCCGCGCCGGAATGCGCGCCGCCCTCCCCTCCGGGAGCGGGCCGGGCGCGGCGGGGTGCGCGCGGCCCCCCCGGGGGGCGGCCGCGCGCCCCGGGGGGCGGTTTTGTCGTTCCCGGCCTTGCCGCGGCGGCGGCGCCCGCCTACCTTCGTCGCCATGCGCCGGTTCCTGTCGCGGTTTCCCCTCCTCGGGCTTGCCCCGCGCGTCAACGTGCTGCGCCTCCAGGGCGTGATCGGCAGCGGCGGGCGCTTCGGGTCGGGCATGACCGATGCCGCCCTCGCCCCCCTGATCGAGCGCGCCTTCCGCAGCGGCGGGCCGCGCGCGGTCGCGATCGTCGTCAACTCGCCGGGCGGCTCGCCGGTGCAGTCCTCGCTCATCGCCGCCCGCATCCGGCGGCTGGCGGGAGAGCGCGGCCTTCCCGTCCACGCCTTCGTCGAGGACGTCGCCGCCTCGGGCGGCTACTGGCTCGCGACCGCGGGCGACGACATCTTCGTCGACGCGACCTCGCTCGTCGGCTCGATCGGCGTCGTCTCGGCGGGCTTCGGCCTCGCCGGGCTCCTCGGCAAGGCCGGGGTCGAGCGGCGGCTCCACACCGCCGGCCGCGCGAAGGCGCTCCTCGATCCCTTCCTGCCCGAGACGGCCGGGGACGTGGCCCGCCTGAGGGCGCTGATCGAGCCCATCCACGCCGCCTTCATCGCCCATGTCCGCGCCCGCCGCGGGGGGCGGCTCGCCGACCACCCCGACCTCTTCACGGGCGAGGTCTTCACCGGCACCCACGCCGTCGAGCTGGGCCTCGCCGACGGCGTCGCCCATCTCGTGCCGCGGCTGCAGGACCTCTACGGCCGCCGGGTCGTGCTCCGCGCCTACGGCCGGCCCCGGGGATGGCTCGCCCGCCTCGGCGCCGGGCTCGCCGCCGAGGCCCTCGCGGCGGTCGAGGAGCGGGCGGCCTTCGCCCGCTACGGCCGCTGAATGCTGGTCAAGATCGTCGCCCTCTTCCTCGTCGGCATCGCCGCGCTCGCGATCTTCGGGCGGTTCCGGGCCGGGCGGCCGCGGGCGGGACGAAAGGCGCCGCCCGCCCGCCTCGCCCGGGCCCGCCTCTGCTCCCGCTGCCACCGGCTCCTCGTCGGCCCCGAGCCCTGCGACTGCGGCGGCGACGGGCCGGGAGCGGGCAGCCCGCCGCGCCGGGGCTAGGCCCCGGGCGGCGGCGGGCCGCGGCGGCCGTCCGCGTGCGGGGGGCCGGTGCTCGGCCGGCGCCATCGGCCGGCATCGTCAAGACAGCCGTCCGCGCGGGGGCCGGCGGGCGTCCCGCGTCGGGACCGATCACGGGGGACGGTGGGCGTCCGCGGGCGCCGGGGTGACGGAGGAGGAGGGAGCGATGGAGGGACGGGCGCTGGTCACCGGGGCGGGGCGGAGGCTCGGGCGGGCGATGGCGCTCTACCTCGGCGGGCGCGGCTTCGACGTCGCCGTCAATCACGCGACCGCCGGGGCCGAGGCCCGCGAGGTCGTGGCGGCGATCGCGGCGGGCGGGCGGCGGGCGGCCGCGCTCGGCGCCGACCTCCTCGTCGAGGCCGAGACCGCGACCCTCGTCGCCCGCGCCGCCGCGGCCCTCGGCGGGCCCCTCACGCTCCTCGTCAACAACGCCTCGATCTTCGAGCACGACACCCTCGCCACCATGACGCGCGAAAGCTGGGACCGGGCGATCGAGACCAACCTCCGGGCTCCGGTCCTCCTGACCCAGCACTTCGCCGCCCAGGCCCCGGCGGCCGTGCCCGACGAGGAGGGCGAGCCCTGCGCCCGCGCCCTCGTCGTCAACCTCATCGACCAGAGGGTGCGCAAGCTCACCCCCGCCTTCGCCAGCTACACGATCGCCAAGATGGGGCTCTGGGCCTTCACCCGCACCGCCGCCCAGGGACTGGCCCCGCATGTGCGGGTGAACGCGATCGGGCCCGGCCCGACGCTTCGCGGCGTCCGCGAGAGTGCGGCCCATTTCGCCCGCCAGCGCGCCGCCACCATCCTCGGCCGCGGGGCCGGGCCCGCCGACATCACCGCCGCCCTCGGCTACCTGATCGACGCCCGGGCGGTCACGGGCGAGCTTCTCTGCGTCGACGGCGGCCAGCACCTCGGCTGGAAGACCCCCGACATCCTCGGCCCCGGATAGGCCCGCCGGCCCCGGGGAAGGGCCTCGGGGCAGCCGTCCGCGGCGCCGTCGCCGCGGGCGGGGCCCCCCGGGGGGCCGCGACCAGTGCGCGCACCCGTCCGCGGCCCCGGCGGGGTTGACTTGTCCACCGTCGCCCTTCCGTTCACGCCGCCGTCATGATTCTGCCATGGATTCCAGACTGTTGCCGGCCGCAATCATTTACTCGTTGGATTTCAGGCTGTTACGGGGACAGCCCAAAACTTGGGCAAGGGGGTGAAGGGGGCCGGAAACAAGGGGGATTCCCCGCCGCGGGGGACTTCCCGACAGAGTTGTCCACAGGATCGGGGGATCACTTCGGGCTTGCCTCGGGGCGGCGCCGGTGGCAGCCCGCTCGGGGCAGGAGGGGGAGGGGCGATGGAGGAGGACAGCGGGGCCACGGACGGAGGGCCGGCCGCGGCCGGGCTCGCCGTCATCCAGGCCTTCGTCAGGACGCTCGACGCCTCGCCCGGGGTCTACCGGATGCTCGATGCCGAGGCCCGCGTCCTCTACGTCGGCAAGGCCCGCAACCTCCGGGCGCGGGTCGCGAACTACGCCCGTCCCGCGGGCCACTCGCCGCGCATACTGCGCATGATCGGCGAGACGGCGGCGCTTGCCGTCCTCACCACCCGGACCGAAACTGAGGCGCTCCTGCTCGAGCAGAACCTCATCAAGCAGCTCCGTCCCCGCTACAACGTGCTCCTGCGCGACGACAAGAGCTTTCCCGACATCCTCATCGCCCGCGCCCACCCCTTTCCCCAGATCCGCAAGCACCGCGGCCGCCGCACCGAGGCCGGCGACTACTTCGGCCCCTTCGCCTCGGCCGGCGCCGTCAACCGGACGCTGAACCAGCTCCAGAAGGTGTTCCTGCTGCGCTCCTGCCCCGATTCCACCTTCGCCAACCGGACCCGGCCCTGCCTCCTCTACCAGATCCGGCGCTGCTCGGCGCCCTGCGTCGGGCTGATCGACGAGAAGGCCTATGCCGGGCTCGTCGACGATGCCGCCCGCTTCCTCTCCGGGCGCTCGAGCCGGGTCCAGGAGGATCTCGCCCGCGAGATGCAGGCGGCGGCGGCGGCGATGGAGTTCGAGCGCGCCGCTGCCCTCCGCGACCGCATCCGGGCACTGACGGCGGTGCAGTCGGCCCAGGGCATCAACCCCCGGGGCGTCGCCGAGGCCGACGTCGTCGCCGTCCACGCCGAGGGCGGCCAGGCCTGCGTCCAGGTCTTCTTCATCCGCGCCCACCAGAGCTGGGGCAACCGCGACTTCTATCCCCGCACCGGGGCGGGGGCCGAGGCGGCCGAGATCCTCGAGGCCTTCCTCGCCCAGTTCTACGACGCCACCCCGCCGCCGCGGCTGATCCTCATGTCGCACGCGATCGAGAACGCCGACCTCGTCGCCGACCTCCTGGCCGGGCGGGTGGGGCGCAGGGTCGAGCTCGCGGTGCCGCAGCGCGGCGAGAAGGCCGAGCTGGTCGAGAACGCCCGCCGCAACGCCCGCGAGAGCCTCGCCCGCCGGCTGGCCGAGAGCGCGACCCAGCGGCGGCTGATCGAGGGGCTGGCGGCGGCGCTCGACCTTGCCGCCCCGCCGCGGCGGATCGAGGTCTACGACAACAGCCACATCCAGGGCACGAACGCGATGGGGGCGATGGTTGTCGCCGGACCCGAGGGCTTCCTGCGGTCGCAATACCGCAAGTTCGCCATCCGCGGCGGCGGCGGCGGGGCGGGGGGCGACGATCTCTCGATGATGAGCGAGGTCCTGACGCGGCGCTTCGAGCGGCTGCGCCGGGAGGATCCCGACAACGCGGCCGGGGCCTGGCCCGACCTTCTCCTCATCGACGGCGGCGCCGGGCAGGTCGCGGCAGCGGCGGCCGTCCTTGCCGATCTCGGGGCGGGCGAGGTCGCGGTCGCGGGCGTGGCCAAGGGCGTCGACCGCGACGCCGGCAAGGAGGAGTTCCACCGCCCCGGCCGGGCCGCCTTCGCGCTCGCCATGAACGACCCCGTCCTCTACTTCGTCCAGCGCCTGCGCGACGAGGCCCACCGCTTCGCGATCGGCGCCCACCGGGCGCGGCGGGCGCGGGCGGCGGGGGCCACGCCCCTCGACGAGATCCCGGGCGTCGGGGCGGCGCGCAAGCGGGCGCTCCTCGCCCATTTCGGCTCGGCCAAGGCGGTCGCCCGCGCCGGCCTTGCCGACCTCCGGGCGGTGCCGGGGATCTCGGACGGGCTCGCGCAGGCGATCCACGATTTCTTCCACCCCCGCGGCTGAGGACGCGCGCCCGCCCGCCGCCGGGCCCGGGCCCGCCCGCCGCCCCGGCCCGAGGCTCCCGCCCGCCCACCCCGCCCGGGCCGGGGCGGCGGGCGGGCCGCGCTGCGGGTCGGCGCGAAGGCGGGCGGGGCGGCGCGGCGGGACGGTGGGGTGGGCCTCGTCGCGGCAGGGCCGGCGCCGCGTCAGCCGGCGGCGATGAGGTCGGCCTGGCGGACGATGCCCTCGGCCTGGCGGACCGAGGCGATGTCGATGAGGCGGCCGCGCCAGGTGGCCGCACCCTGGCCCGCGGCGCGGGCGGCCGCCATCGCGGCGAGGATCTCGCGGGCCTCGGCCAGCGCCGCCGGCGAGGGCGAGAAGACCTCGTTGGCGAGCCCGACCTGGCGGGGATGGATCGCCCACTTGCCGACCATCCCGAGGGTGGCCGCCCGCCGCGCCTGGGCGCGGAAGCCCTCGTCGTCGGAGAAGTCGCCGAAGGGGCCGTCGACCGGCAGGACCCCGTGGGTGCGGCAGGCGGCGACGATCGCGGCACTCGCCCAGTGCCAGGGATCGGGCCAGAAGCGGGCCCCCTCGCGCAGCATGTAGTAGTTCTCCTGGGTGCCGCCGATGCCGGTCGTCTGCATCCCCATCGAGGCCGCGAAGTCGGCCGCCCCGAGGCTCATCGCCTGGAGGCGGGGCGAGGCGGCGGCGATCTCGGCGACATGGGTGATGCCGGCCGCGGTCTCGATGATGACCTCGAGGCCGAGCGGCCGCCGCCGGCCGGCGACCTTCTCGGCCGCCGTCACGAGGGCATCGACGGCGTAGAGGTCGGCGGCGCAGCCGACCTTGGGGATCATGACGAGATCGAGCCGCTCGCCGCCCTTCTCGACCAGCGCCACCAGATCCTGATACCACCAGGGGGTGTCGAGGCCGTTGATCCGCACCGAGAGCGTCTTCTGCCCCCAATCCACCTCGCGGGTGGCGGCGACGGCATTGGCGCGCGCGACGTCCTTCTCGGCCGCGGCGACCGAATCCTCGAG
>JADLCV010000062.1 GCA_020846995.1 Paracoccaceae bacterium | reverse complement strand
GCACCCAGAACCCGATCTCCCAGACGCCATGATCTCGGCGACTCCGCAGTTTTCCGTCTCGTCAATGCTTTCAGAGGGCTCTGTTGCATAAATCGCCTGAGGGGATTCATCTCGTGAATCCAGCGTGGTAGCTGGACTGCATGAGCAGACCGACACCCCCGACCTGCAAGACCCGGAACTGGCCGAGCTACAACAAGGCGCTCAAGCGCCGAGGTTCGCTGACGATCGGGTTCGATCCCTGCATGACCTGGGAGGCCGCGCCCGCGGGCAAGCGAGGCCGACAGCCCGACTACGGTGACGCGGCGATCCGGACCTGGCTGACGATGAAGGGTGAAGGGCGCGCGGAAGACAGTCCGGCGGACGGTTTTCAGCCCTGAACGGGCGGAGCCCCGGGAGGGTTCGGCATGGCGCTCCGGCAATCGACCGGGTTCGCCGGGAGCCTGCCGGGGCTGATCGGCCCGGACCGGGCGGTGCCCGGCATCGGCACGCTCGGCCGGCGCCAGAAGAGCCTGAAGGTCAACATCCCCTGCCGCGGATCGGACGGCCCCTTGCACCTTCTCGCCGACGGCACCGCCATCAAGGTCGAGGGCGAAGGCGAATGGAACGCCCGCAGGCACGGCGGGCCCGGTCGCGGGGCGCGCGCGCGCGGGCGCGGGCGGCGGGCGGGCGGGGCCGCGCGCCGGCGTCGGCGACATCGGCCGCGTGGGCGGGCGGGCGCGTGGGACCGCGCACGGGCCCGCGCACCGGACCGCGAGGGGCGGCGGAGCGCCCGCGGCGGGGGGCCCCCGCGCGCACCCGACGCCCGGGCAACCGCAACGGGCGCGGGGGGCGGCGGGCGCGCCCCGGATGCGGCCTTGCGCCCCCGGGGGGGATCCGGCCTTCCCTCCGGGATCGCGCGAAGGGAGAGACAGAGATCGTCGCGGCCTTGCCTTGGCGCGGGCGCGGGCTATAGTCGCGCCGCCCCCGGCAGCGGTGCCACCGATGATGGCACGAAGCCGCGGTGCGGAAGGCCGAGGCGGCCCCGATGCTGTCCGCCAGCCTCCCGCCGCCGGGACCGTCCCCTGCCCGCGACGCTGCGAGGAGGCCCCGATGTCGCCCCGAACCCCGTCCCCCGTCCTTTCCGCCGTTGCCGCCCTTGCCGCCGTTGCCGCCCTTGCCGCCGTCCCGGCCGCGGCCGCAACGCCCGTGACCTTCGGCACCAACTGGGTCGCCCAGGCCGAGCACGGCGGCTACTACCAGGCCGTCGCCGACGGCAGCTATGCCGCCTGCGGGCTCGAGGTCACGATCCTGCCCGGCGGGCCGCAGGTCAACAACCGCGCCCTCCTCGTCGCCGGGCAGATCGACTTCTACATGGGCGGGCCGGTCGGGGTGCTGGCGGCCGCGGCCGAGGGCATCCCCATGGTCGCCGTCGCCGCCGACTTCCAGAAGGATCCCCAGATCCTCATGACCCACCCCGGCCGCGTCGCGGGCTTCGACGCCATCGCCGGACTCTCGCGCTACTACATCGGCAACGAGGGCTTCGCGACCTTCTTCCGCTGGCTCGAGGCCGCGAAGGGCTTCGATCCCGCCCGCCGCGTGCCCTACGCCTTCAGCCCGGCCCCCTTCATCGCCGACCCCGATTCGGCCCAGCAGGGCTATGTCACCTCGGAACCCTTCGCGGTCGCCCGCGAGGGGGGCTTCGTCCCCGACGTCTGGCTGCTCGCCGACGCGGGCTATCCCGCCTACTCGCAACTCGTCGTCACCATGCGGGAGACGATCGCGCGCCGCCCCGAGGTCGTGCGCTGCTTTGTCGAGGCAACCGCCATCGGCTGGGCGAACTTCCTTTACGGCGACAACACGCAGGCGCTGGCGGCGATCCGGGCGGCCAACCCCGACCTCTCCGGGGCCCAGCTCGACTATTCGCTCGAGGCCCTGCGCCGCCACGGCATCGTCGATTCGGGCGACGCCGCGACGGCCGGCATCGGGGTCATGACGGCGGCGCGCTGGGAGGCGATCCTTGGCACCCTGGGGCCCGCCGGCGTCGTCCCCGAGGGTCTCGACTGGCGGCGGGCGGTGACCCTCGACTTCGCGGGATCGGGCGCGGCCCTGCCGGTCGTGGCCCGGCTGCGTGGCCGGTGAGCCCGCGGGCGGCAGCCGTGGCGGCCGGGGCGGGGCCGGCGGCGCTCGTCGCCCTCGACGGTGTCGAGAAGCGCTTCGGCGACCTCCTCGCCCTTGCCGACTTCACGCTCGAGGCCCGCGAGGGCGAACTCGTGGCCCTTCTCGGCCCCTCGGGCTGCGGCAAGTCGACGGTCCTGCGGCTGATCGCGGGGCTTGCCCGGCCCGGCCGCGGCCGCATCGCCTGGGGCCCGGCCGCCACCGCCGCCGGCCCCCCCGGCGTCGTCTTCCAGGACCCCACGCTCATGCCCTGGGCCACGGTCGAGGCCAACGTCCGCCTGCCGCTCCGGCTGGCCGGCATCGCGCGCCGCGACGCCCGGCCCGCGGTCGCCGAGGCCCTCGCGAGCGTCGGGCTTTCGGCGCGCGCCGACGCCTATCCGCGCGAACTGTCGGGGGGGATGCGGATGCGGGTGTCGATCGCCCGCGCGCTCGTCACCCGGCCGGCCCTCCTCCTCATGGACGAACCCTTCGCCGCCCTCGACGAGATCACCCGCTTCCGCCTCAACGACGATCTCCTTGCCATCCGCGCCCGCCGCGGCGCCACCATCGTCTTCGTCACCCATTCGGTCTTCGAGGCGGTCTTCCTTGCCGACCGCATCGTCGTCATGACACCGCGCCCGGGACGGGCCTTCCGCGAGATCGCCGTCGCCGCCCCCCACCCGCGGACGGCCGCCTTCCGCCAGAGCCCGGCCTTTGCCGCCCGTTGCCGGGAAGTGTCGGCGGCGCTCGCGGCGGCGATGGAGGGGGCGGGCGATGATCTCTAGGGGCGAGGCGGCCGGGGACGGCGAGGCGGCGCGGCGGCAGCGGCGCGACCGCTGGCTCCTGCCGGCGGCGGTCCTCGCCCTCGCCCTCGTTGCCTGGCAGGCCCTCGTTTCCGCCCTCGCCATCCCCCACTACATCCTGCCCTCGCCCGGCCGCGTCGCCCAGGCGCTCGCGGCCGGGTTTCCCGCCCTCGCCCTCAGCTGGTGGATGACACTCAAGGTCGCGCTGATGGCGCTCGCGCTCGCCGCGGCGAGCGGGGCGGGGCTCGCGGTCCTTCTCACCCGCCGGCGCTGGCTCGAGATGTCGTTCCTGCCCTGGATGGTGGTGCTGCAGGTGACGCCGATCATCGCCATCGCACCGCTGATCTTCATCTACATCGACGGCCATCTCGCCCGGGTGCTGTTCTGCGCCTGGCTCGTCGCCTTCTTTCCCGTCCTCGCCAACACCGTCCTCGGGCTCCGGTCGGCCGACGAGCATCTCGGCGACCTGATGACGATCCACCGCGCCCGCGGCTGGCAGCGGCTGTGGCTGCTCGAGCTTCCCTCCGCCCTTCCCCATTTCCTCGCCGGGGTCAGGATCGCGGGCGGGCTCAGCCTCGTCGGCGCCGTCGTGGCCGAGTTCGCCATGGGATCGGGCGGGGCGGCGGCCGGGCTCGCCTTCCGCATCCTCGAGGCGAGCTACCGGCTCGAGACCGCGCGCATGTTCGCGGCCCTGGTATTGATCGTGCTGACGGGGGTCGCGATCCACCTCGCCGTCGGCCTCCTCGCCCACCTGCTCCTGCGCCGCTGGCATGCGAGCGCGCTCGCCCGCGAGTCCTGAGAGGGCGGAGGGCCGGGCGCGGGCGTCAGGGCGGGTCAGGGCGGGTCGGGGAGGGTGGCGTCGAGCCGCTCGATGGCGCGGTCGGTGATGTCGATCTCGTCGAAGGACAGGAACACCGCCCGCCGGTCGAGGATGACGCTCGCGCCGGCCTCGCCGAGGATCTGGGCGAGGACCGGCAGCGCGGTCTCGAGAAAGCGCTGGCGATCCTCGTCGCGGCGGCGGTTCAGGGCCCGGCTCTTGGCGTCCTGGGCCGCGCGGATCCCTTCGACGCGGCGGTCGAACTCCTCGGCGAGGGGCCGGAACTCCTCGGGCGAGAGCGTCTTCCTCCGTTCGGTCAGGTCGCGCTCCTCGGCCGCCAGCGCCGCCTCGATGCGGCGGTTCTCGGCCCCGAGATCGCGCAGCGCGGTCTCGAGCTCCGCCGTCATCCGGCGGCCGAGCTTCGAGCCCGTGAAGAGCCGTTCGGGGTCGATCGTCAGGAGGCCGGGACCGACCGGCACCCCGACCGCAAGCTCTCCCTCCCCGCCCCCCTCGGCCGCGGCCGGAGGGGAGAAGGCGGGCGCCGCCGCGAGAAGCGCGAGGGCCAGGCGCAGCATGCCGCCCCCGCGCCCGCCCATCCTCAGAACCGGGTCGAGATCGTCAGGTCGAAGAACTGCTCGCGGTCGTAGGGCTCCTTGACGAGCGGGGTCGCGAAGTTCATCCGCAGGGGGCCGATCGGCGTCTTCCAGAAGAGCGAGAAGCCCGCCGCCGCCCGCATCCGCATCGAATCATCGACCGGGCCCGAGGTGCCGGCGGTGTCGTCGAGCCCCCAGAGCGAGCCGACATCGACGAAAAGCCCGCCCGTCAGCCCGTATTCCTCGGGCAGGCCGAGCGGGAACTCGGCCTCGAGGCGGGCGACGAAGAAGTAGTTGCCGCCGAGCGCGTCGCGGTTGCTCGCCGTGAGGTCGCGGGGGCCGATCCCGTTCGGCTCGAAGCCGCGGATCTTGCCGGTCATGGTGAAGCGGTCGGTGAGGCGGCTGTTGCCCGAGGCCATGAAGAGCGCGCCCCCCTCGAGCTCGGCCCGGAGCGTCACCTCCTCGCGCATGATCCGCCGCTCGAAGGCGAGGAGGGCGGTCGTCGAGATGAACTGCATCTCGCCGCCGAGGCCCGCGAAATCCTGCGAGAAGCGCAGCAGGACGCCGCCGTAGGGGTCGATGCCGGTCGTCCGGTTGTCGAAGCTCAGGGTGTAGCCGAGGGCGCTCGTGACCTTGGCCCCTTCCTCGCGGCGGAGGATGGCCGAGGAGCCATTGTCGAGCGTGTTGTCGGGATCGCCGCGGTCGACGTCGTAGATGCGGTCCTCCGACAGCCGGTAGCGGAGCTCGAGGCGGGTGTTCTCGCGCACCGGGAACTCGATCGAGGGGTTGAAGCCGAGGTTCGAAATGCTGTAGCGCGCGCCCTCCGGCTCGTAGAGGTTGCGGTAGGCCGAGAAGCGGAAGCGCAGGTCGCGGTCGAGGAAGGCGGGCTCGACGAAGGTGAGCTGCGAGTTGGTGTTGCGCACGCCGCTGCCGAGCGAGAGGCCGAGATACTGGCCGCGGCCGAGGAAGTTCGATTCGCTGAAGCTGACGACGAAGCCCGCGCCGGTGGTGATCGAGTAGCTCGCGCCGAGGGTGAGCGAGCCGGTCTGCGCCTCCTCGACGTCGACGTCGATGATGACCTGGTCGGCGGTCGAGCCCTGCCGGCCCTCGACGGCGGCGTTGGTGAAATGGCCGAGCGCGCGGATGCGCTCGGCCGCCTCGCGGATCTCGCGGGGGTTGAAGGGGTCGCCCTCGACGGTGCGGAACTGCCGCCGGATGACCTGGTCGAGGGTGCGCGAGTTGCCCTCGATGTCGATGCGCTCGACGAAGATGCGGGGGCCGCGGATGATCGCGAACTCGACGTCGAGCGTCAGCTCGCGGTCGTGGCGGGTGATGCGCGGCTCGACGCGGACGAAGGACAGGCCCGCGCGGGTGGCGTGGTTCTCGAGCCGGGCGATGTTGGTCTCGATCAGCATCGGCGAGTAGGTCTCGCCCGGGCGCAGCCGCAGCAGGCGCTCGAACTCGGCCGGGTCGGCCTCCGCGACCTCGCTCGTCGTCGTCACCGCCCCGACCCGGAAGGGCTGGCCCTCGCGGAGGGTGTAGGTGATGAAGAAGGCGTCGCGCTCGCGGGCGATCTCGGTCGCGACCGACAGCACCTCGAAGTCGACGAAGCCGCGCGAGCGGTAGAAGTCGGTCAGGAGCTGCTTGTCGAACTCGATGCGGTCGGCGTTGAAGGTGTCCGACGAGATGAGCGTGCGCAGGAACCCCGCCTGCTTGGTCTCGAGCACGCGCCGCAGGCGGGCGTTGGAGAAGGCGCGGTTGCCGACGAAGCTGATGCGCTCGATCTCGACCACCGCGCCCTCGCGGATCTCGAACACGAGATCGATGCGGTTGTCGGACCGCGGGATGATCTTCGGCGTCACGATGGCGGCGTAGCGGCCGGCCTGGCGGTAGGCATCGACGATCGCGGCGGCGTCGGCCTCGGCCTGCGAGGGCGAGTAGACGTGGCGCGACTGCGAGCGCACGACCCGGGCGAGGGCCTCGTCGTCGATGCGCCGGTTGCCCTCGAAGGCCACGACCGAGATCGTCGGCCACTCGCGGACGCGGATGACGAGGGTGGCGCCGGCGGGAACCAGCTCGACCTCCTCGAAGAGGCCCGAGGCAAGGATCCGCTGATAGGCTTCGTTGAGCTCGGCGGCGCTGACCGCGCGCCCGCGGGCGATTCCGGCATAGGCGAGGATGGTCGCCGCCTCGATCCGCACGTTGCCCTCGATCCGGACCGCGGTGAAGTTGAAGTCCTGCCCCGAGGCAGGTCTCAAGTTCGCCGTCCATCCCATTGTCATGGCGAGGAAAAATATGACAGCCACAAGCCAGTGGCGGGGCCCCCGGGCGGGCACGGGCGCAGTCCGGTTCGCCGTCGGTGCCGCCATCTTCCAGCCCTGCCATTTTCGTTCCGACAGGGGGAGTTGGTAGCGGCTCCTGCGAGGCTTGTCAAAAGCTGCGACCGCGCGCGGCGGCTGGCCACGCGCGGTCGCGACACTGGTACCGGGGGTGCCCCGGGGCGGGACTCAGAAGCCGGCGGGCACCTGCAGCGCGGCCAGCAGGGCGTGGCCGAGGAAGGCCCCCGCAAGCAGTCCCACCACGATCGTTCCCACGGAGAAGAGGCTGTCACGGTTGAGATAGACGATCAGGGAGAGGCCGCGATAGCCGTTGTGGATCATTTCCATGGGGGCACCCCATTCATCGAGCGATGGGGCGAGCCTCGCGCCCGAATGCGGCGGCAATGCGGCCGCATCGGGGCGGGAACGGGATCAGGGCAAGGGGGTCACGGACAGAGGAGGTCGTTGGCGAGGGCGAAGGCCATGAGCCCGAGCAGGAGGACGAGCCCGACCGAGGTCAGGATGCGCAGGGCCCGCTCGCCGGGGACGCGGCCGGTCAGCGCCTCCCAGGCCTGGAAGACGAGATGGCCGCCGTCGAGCACCGGCACCGGAAAGAGGTTGAGGAGCCCGACCGCGGTCGAGAGCACGGCGAGGAACCAGACGAAGCTCGCGAGCCCCTGCGCCGCCGCCGCCCCCGAGGTCTCGGCAATGCCGATCGGGCCCTGGAGGTTGCAGGCGCTGATGGCGCCGGTGACCATGTGGGCGAGCGCCGAGAGGCTCGTGGTCGCGACATGGAGGGTCTGGCCGGCGCCGAGCGCGAGCGCCTCGAGGGGGTCGGGGGTGCGCGTCAGGGGCGCGAAGGCAAGCCCGCCGGTCAGCCCGATCAGCCAGCGCGTCTCGAAGCCGCCGTCCGGCAGCGGCAGGTCGGCCCGGCGCGGGGTAAGGGTGACGGACAGCGTCGTGCCGGCACGCCAGACCTCGAGGCCGAGGGGCTTGCCGCCCGAGTCGCCGACCCTGGCGCGAAGCTCGGCGAAGGCCGCGATCGGGGCGTCGTCGACGGCCAGGATGACGTCGCCCGGCCGCAGCCCGGCGTCCTGGGCGGCCGAATCGGGCTGCACCGACTCGGCGAGCGGGGGGAAGGGGAAGGGACCCGTGACCTCGATCTCGGCCCCGTCGCGCAGGAGGCGGTAGGTCACGGTCGCAGCCGGCGCGAGCCCCTCGATCGCCAGCCCGAGGGCCGCGTTGTCGGGGGTGGCGATGCCGCCGAGGGCAAGGATGCGGTCGCCCGGGCGGAGGGTGTCAACCGCCTGCGGCAGGGGCCGGAGGTGCCCCACCACCGGGGTCTCGGTCGCCACCCCCTCGGCCATCAGCGCCGCCGCGAAGACGACGATCGCGAGCAGGAAGTTCGCCGCCGGCCCCGCCGCCACCGTCACCGCCCGCGCCCAGAGCGGCGCCCCCTGCATCGTCGCCCGCCGCGTCCGCGCATCGAGCGCCTCGCCCCCGGCGGCCGCCGTCACCGAGGCCGCATCGCCGTCGCCGAGGAAGCGGACGTAGCCTCCGAGCGGCAGGAGGGCGAGCTGCCAGCGGGTGCCGCGGCGGTCGGTGAGGGCGAGGAGGCGCGGCCCGAAGCCGATCGAGAAGACCTCGGCGTGGATGCCGCTCCAGCGGGCGGCGATGTAGTGGCCGAACTCGTGCACGGCGACGATGATCGAGAGCGCCAGCGCGAAGGCGACGACGGTCCAGAAGAAGCCGCCGAAGGAGGGAATCAGTCCGCCGATGTCCACCGTATCTCCCCTGCCCTAGATCCTGCCCGCCTGCACAATGGCCGCGGCCGTCTGGCGTGCCAGATGGTCCATCGCCAGCACGTCATCAAGCCGGGATGGGGCGATTGTGAGGCCGCCCCCGGCCGAAAGCCGGTCCAGCGTCGCCTCGACGAGTGCCGCCATGGCAGGAAAGCGAAGCCGCCCGGCGATGAAGCCGTCGAGCGCGATCTCCTTGGCGGCATTGAAGGCCGCCCCGGCCAGCCCGCCCGTCGCCATCACCGCCCGCGCCAGCCGGAGGGCGGGAAAGCGCGCCTCGTCGGGGGCCTCGAAGGCGAGCGTGCCGAGCGCCGCAAGGTCGAGCCGGCGCACCGGCAGCGGCCGCCGCCGCGGCCAGTTGAGGGCATAGCCGATGGCATGGCGCATGTCGGGGGCGCCGAGATGGGCGATGAGCGCCCCGTCGCTGAAGCCGACGAGGGCATGGACGATCGACTGGGGATGGACGACGACCTCGAGCCGTTCGGGCGCGATGCCGAAGAACTCCCGCGCCTCGATCAGTTCGAGCGCCTTGTTGAAGAGCGAGGCGCTGTCGATCGAGATCCGCCGGCCCATCGACCAGTTGGGGTGGGCGGCGGCCTCGGCGACGGTGGCGGCGGCGAGCCGCGCGGCCGGCCAGGTCCGGAAGGGCCCGCCCGAGGCGGTGATGACGATGCGCTCGACCGCCCCCATGTCCTCGCCCGCGAGCGCCTGGAAGACGGCCGAATGCTCGCTGTCGACGGGCAGGATGGTGGCGCCGTGGCGTGCCGCCTCGGCGAGAAGGAGGGGGCCCGCGGCGACGAGGCTTTCCTTGTTCGCAAGCGCGAGCCGGCCGCCCTGGGCGAGGGCCCGGAACCCCGGCGCGAGCCCCGCGGCCCCGACGATCGCGGCGACGGTGACGTCGGCCGGCCGTTCGGCGGCCTCGAGAAGGGCCGCGGGGCCCGCCGCCGCCTCGACCCCGCTGTCCGCGAGACGGTCGCGAAGCTCGCCCTCGCGGGCGGGGTCGGCCGTCACCGCGAGTTCGGCGCCGAAAGCCCGCGCCAGGGCCGCAAGGCGACCCACGTTCTCCCTTCCGGTCAGGGCCACGACCTGCCAGGCGCCGGGGTCGCGGGCGAGAAGGTCGAGCGTGCTTTCGCCGATCGAGCCCGTGGCGCCGAAGATGCTGATGCGTCGCACCGCCCCTGCCCCCGCCCCGGCCGCGGCGGGGGCGAGCCGCCCGCCCGCGCGCCCGGGCTGCGCCAGGCTCCCTGCCATGCCGCCCGCGGCCCCGGGCTAGCCCGCCGCCGCCGCGGGCGGCAGGGCGAGCAGGCGCTCGGCGACCAGGACGAAGAGCGCGGCCCCGAAGAGCCCGTCGAAGCGGTCCGCAAGCCCGCCGTGCCCGGGGATGAGGTGCGAGGCGTCCTTGACGCCCGCCCGCCGCTTGATCGCGCTCTCGGCGATGTCGCCGGCCTGGGCAGCGATGGCGGCGGCGACCGAGACGAGGACGAGCCCCGCACCCGCACCCGTGGCCGTCGCGAAGCCGAGGCCGACCGCCGCCGCCCCGGCCCAGCCTGCGAGCGTGCCCGACCACGTCTTCTTGGGGCTGACGCGCGGCCAGAGCTTCGGACCCGCGAGGGCCCGGCCGGCGAAATAGCCGAGGACGTCGGTGGCGATGACGAGGAGGACGAGCCAGAGGGTCCAGACGAGGCCGGGACCCGCGCGCAGGCGGAGGAGGGCGAGCCCGGCGAGGACGACGAGCGCCGCCACGAGGGCGAAGAGCCCGGCCCCCCCGCGGGCGAGCGCGAGGCCCGCGAGCGCCGGGACGAGCGCCGCGGCGAGCGCGATCCCACCCGGCAGCACCTGTGCGAGGGCCACCGCGGCCGCGGCGGCCACGCCGAGGATCGCGTCCCTCCCGGCCCTCGCGTCCCCGGGCAGGGTGAGGCGGGCGATTTCCCACGTCATCAGGCCGACGACCAGGGCGACGAGGACAAGGAAGGCCACCCCCCCGAGCCAGAGCGCAAGAAAGCCGATCGCGGCCAGCGCGAGCCCCGAGAGGACGCGGGGGCCGAGGTCGGCAAAGCGGCCGGGGGCGGGCGCCATCCTGCCGGCCCCTCCCCCGGGTCAGCCCGCCGCCGCCCCGAAGCGACGCTTGCGCTCGCCGTAGCGGGCGACGATCGCCGCGAGTTCGGCGGTCGTGAAGTCGGGCCAGAGCGTGGGCGTGAACTCGTATTCGGCATAGGCCGACTGCCAGAGCAGGAAGTTCGAGATCCGCGTCTCGCCCGAGGTGCGGATGACGAGGTCGGGGTCGGGCAGGCCGGCGCTGTCGAGGCGGGCGGCGAGCCCGGCCTCGTCGATCGCCGCCGGCGCGACCTCGCCCGCGACCGCCGCGACGGCGAGGGCGCGGGTGGCGCGCAGGATCTCGTCGCGGCCGCCGTAGTTGATCGCGACCGTCAGGTTCAGCCGGGTGTTGGGGGCGGTGCGCGCCTCGATCCCCTCCATCAGCGTCCGCAGCCGCGATTCGAGCGGCCCGCGGTCACCGACGAAGCGCATCCGGACCCCCTCCTCGGCCAGCCGGTCGGCCTCCTTCTCGATGTAGCGCGAGAAGAGCCGCATGAGTCCGATGACCTCCTCGACGCTCCGCTTCCAGTTCTCGGTCGAGAAGGCATAGAGGGTCAGCCAGCGGATGCCGAGGTCGGGGGCGGCGGCGACGATCTCCTTGACCCGCTCGGCCCCCCGGCGGTGGCCGACGAGCCGCGGCCAGCCCTTGCCGGTCGCCCAGCGGCCGTTGCCGTCCATGATGATGGCGACATGGGCGGGGACGCGCCCCGCCGGGGCCCCGGCCGCCGGTCGCGCCGCCGCCGGCGCCGGTTCCGGCGGACCGGCGGGCTGCGCGCCAGCGCCGCCCGTGAGTTCGATGCCTGCCACGTCCCTGCCCCCTTCCCGCCCGCCGCCCCGATGGCGCCGGCGACCTCAGACCTGCATGATCTCGTGCTGCTTGGTGTCCAGCATCTTGTCGACCGTGGCGATGGCCTTGTCGGTGATCGCCTGGACCTCGTCGGCCCACAGCTTGGCGTCGTCCTCGCTCATGCCGTGGGACTTCGCGCGCTTCAGCTGGTCCATGCCGTCGCGGCGGATGTTGCGGACGGCGACGCGGGCGTGCTCGGCATACTGGGCGGCGACCTTGGTCAGGTCGCGGCGGCGCTCCTCGCTGAGTTCGGGGATCGGCAGGCGGATGATCGGCCCGTCGGTCACCGGGTTGATGCCGAGACCGGAATCGCGGATCGCCTTCTCGACCTTGGCGACCATCGAGCGGTCCCAGACGTTGATCGCGACCATCCGCGGCTCGGGCACGTTGATGGTGCCGAGCTGGTTGATCGGCGTCATCTGGCCGTAGGCCTCGACATGGATCGGCTCGAGCATGCCGGCCGAGGCGCGGCCGGTGCGCAGGCTCGCGAACTCGTGCCGGAGCGCCGCGAGCGCCCCGTCCATCCGCCGCTGGAGGCCGTCGAAGTCGATGTCGCGGTCGTTGGCGCTCATGGGCAGATCCCCGGACCCCTCATGCGGCGCGGCCCGCCCGCGCCGGGCGCGCCGCTGGTTGCGCTATAGCACCGGCCGCGCCGCTTGGGTATAGCCCTGCCCATGGACGAGCGTGTAGCGCCCCTCGCCGCGCAGGATGCCGCGGAAGCCGCCCGGCTCGTCGAGCGCGAAGACGACGATCGGAAGGTCGTTGTCGCGGGCGAGCGCGATCGCGCTCGCGTCCATCACCTTGAGGTCGCGCGCCAGCACCTCGTCGTAGGTGATACGGTCGTAGCGGCGGGCATCGGGGTGGCGGGCGGGGTCGCGGTCGTAGACGCCATCGACCTTGGTGCCCTTGAAGATCGCCTCGCAGGCCATCTCCGAGGCGCGGAGCGTCGCCGCCGTGTCGGTGGTGAAGTAGGGGTTGCCGGTGCCGGCGGCAAAGATGCAGACGCGCCCCTTCTCGAGATGGCGGACGGCGCGGCGGCGGATGTAGGGCTCGCAGATCTGGTCCATGGGGATGGCCGAGATGACGCGGGTGAAGACGCCCATGCCCTCGAGCGCCGACTGCATGGCGAGCGCGTTCATCACCGTCGCCAGCATCCCCATGTAGTCGGCCGTCGTCCGCTCCATCCCCTGGGCCGAGCCCTGGAGGCCGCGGAAGATGTTGCCGCCGCCGATGACCATGCAGAGCTCGGCCCCGAGCTCGTGGACCGCCTTCACCTCGAGCGCGATGCGCTGCACCGTCGGCGGATGGAGGCCGTAGCCCTGGGGGCCCATCAGCGCCTCGCCCGAGATCTTGAGCATGACCCGGCGGTAGCGGAGCGGCGCCGGGGCCGGCACGGCAGCGGGGGCGGCCGCGGCCGCCGGCGGAGCGGCGTGCGGCGAGCCGCCGGCGGGAAGGGGCGCGGGCCGCGGGGCCGGCGCGGGCGGGGCGACGGGGCGGGCGGGGTCCGGCATCGTCTCGGGCTTTCGGCAGGGCCCGCGCCCGGGCACGGCCGGGGACGGCGGGCGGGTGGCGGATCGCGCCCACCCATGTCCGAAAACCGCGGCCGGTTCAACGCCAAACGGTTCCCCGCCCGGCCATTCCGGGCGGGCCCGTGACGGGGGCGCTCCCGGGCTGGCTCGCGGCCCTCCCGGCCGACCGGCCGGTGCTGATCGCAGGGCCCACCGCCTGCGGCAAGTCGGCCCTCGCGCTTGCCCTCGTCGCCCGCGAGGGCGGGGTGATCGTCAACGCCGATGCGCTCCAGGTCTATGCTCCCTGGCGGATCCTGACCGCGCGCCCCTCGGCGGTCGAGGAGGCGGCCGTGCCCCACCGCCTCTACGGCCATGTCGGGCGCGAGGGCCCGTGGTCGGTCGGCCACTGGCTCGCGGCCGTCGCGGACGTCCTCGCCGAGGGGCGCCGGCCGGTCGTCGTCGGCGGCACCGGGCTCTACTTCCGGGCCCTGACGCAGGGGCTCGCGGCGATCCCGGCGATCCCCGCGGACGTCCGGGCCGAGGCCGGGGCGCGGCTTGCCGCCCGGGGGCTCGCGGCGCTGGCGGCCGAACTCGATGCCCCCACCCGCGTCCGTATCGACGCTGCCAACCCCGCCCGCGTGCTCCGCGCCTGGGAGGTCCTGCGCGGGACCGGCCGCGGCCTTGCCGACTGGCAGGCGGCGACGGGGCCGCCGCTCTTGCCCGCGGCCGCGGCCGCGGCCTTCGTCCTCGAGGCCGGGCGCGACTGGCTGAACCGGCGCATCGACGAGCGTTTTGCCGCCATGGTGGCGGGCGGCGCGCTCGCCGAGGTGGCGGCCGAACTGCCGCACTGGGATCCCGCCCGCCCCTACGCGCGGGCCCTCGGGGCGGCGGCGCTCGTCGCCCACCTCGGGGGCACGCTCCCGCTCGCCGCCGCCGTCGCCCTTGGCCAGCAGGCGACGCGGGCCTACGCCAAGCGCCAGCGGACCTGGTTCCGCAACGCCATGGCGGGCTGGACGCGGGTCGCCGCCGGCCCCTGAGGGACGGAGGGCGCGCGCGCCGGGCGCTGCCCGCCCGCGGGGGTCAGATCGCCATGTCGTCGCGGTGGATCAGCGCCGCCCGGCCGGGGTAGCCGAGAAGCCCCGCGATCTCGCCCGAGCGGCGGCCGGCGATGATGCGCGCCTCCTCGGCGGTGTAGCGGATCAGCCCGCGGCCGAGCGCGACCCCGCCGGGGCCGAGGATCGCCACAGGCTCGCCGCGGCCGAAGGCGCCCTCGACGGCGACGACGCCCGCCGGCAGGAGCGACTTTCCCTCGCCGAGCGCGCGGGCGGCGCCGGCGTCGATCCTGACCGCGCCCTTCTCCTTCATCGAGCCGATCCAGAGCTTGCGCGCGGCCTGGGGGTCGTGCTCGGGCAGGAACCAGGTCGAGGGCGCGCCCGCGATCAGCGCCGCCAGCGGGCGCAGCCCCCCGCCCGCGGCGATCGCCATGGCGCAGCCGCCGGCAACGGCGGTCCTGGCGGCCATGAGCTTGGTCTTCATCCCCCCCTTCGAGAACCCCGAGACGGCATCGCCGGCCATCGCCTCGATCTCGGGGCCGATCCTCGTGACGACGTCGAGCCGGCGGGCGGCGGGGTCGGTCCGCGGGTTGGCGGTATAGAGGCCGTCGACGTCCGACAGCAGCACGAGCTGGTCGGCGCCGACCGTGACGGCGATCTGGGCCGCCAGCCGGTCGTTGTCGCCAAAGCGGATCTCGTCGGTCGCGACGGTGTCGTTCTCGTTCACGATCGGCACCGCGCCGCGCCCGAGGAGGGTGGCGAAGGTCGCCCGGGCGTTGAGGTAGCGGCGGCGGTCGGCGGTATCCTCGAGGGTGACGAGGATCTGGGCGGCGGTGATGCCGTGGGGGGCAAGCGCCGCCTCGTAGGCGCGGGCGAGGCGGATCTGGCCGACGGCGGCGGCGGCCTGGCTCTGTTCGAGGGCGAGCGTGCCGGCGGGGAAGCCGAGGACGCCGCGGCCGAGCGCGATCGCCCCCGAGGAGACGAGGATGACGTCGGCGCCGCGCCCCCGCGCCGCCGCCACATCCTCGGCAAGGGCCGCGAGCCAGCCCTCGCGGAGCTGTCCCGAGAGGCCCTCGACGAGGAGGGCCGAGCCGATCTTGACGACGAGCCGCCGCGCCGCCTCGAGCCGCGGCGCCGCCCCCGCGGTCTCGCTCAGGGCTGCCATGCGCCGGCCTCCGCGGCCCCGGCCGCGGGCGCGCGCGCGGCGGCGATCGCCGCGACGAGCGCCCGCAGGACGGCGGTGACGCCCTCGCCGGTCGCCGCCGAGAGGGCGAGGACGGGCTGGCCGGCGGCGCGGGCGAGCGAGCGGCGGCGGCCGGCGCGGGTCCTCGCGTCGAGCGCGTCGATCTTGTTCAGCGCCACCAGCCGGGGCTTGGCCGCGAGCGCCGGGCTGTAGGCGCGGAGCTCGGCCGCGACCGTGCGGTAATCCTGCGCCACCGTCGCCGAGGTGCCGTCGACGAGATGGAGGAGGACGGCGCAGCGCTCGACATGGCCGAGGAACTGGTCGCCGAGGCCGCGCCCCTCGCTCGCCCCCGCGATCAGCCCGGGGATGTCGGCGAGCACGAACTCCTGCCCGTCGACCGCGACGACGCCAAGCCCCGGGGCGAGCGTCGTGAAGGGATAGTCGGCGATCTTCGGCCGCGCGTTCGTGGTCCGGGCGAGGAAGGTCGACTTGCCGGCGTTGGGCAGGCCGACGAGGCCCGCGTCGGCGATGAGCTTGAGCCGCAGCCGGAGCCGCCGCTCGACCCCCGGCTGGCCGGGGTTGGCGTGGCGGGGGGCGCGGTTGGTCGACGAGGCGAAGCGGAGGTTGCCCCAGCCGCCGTTGCCGCCCCGGGCGAGACAGACGCGCTCGCCGGCGCGGACGAGGTCGGCGACGAGCGTCTCGCCGTCCTCCTCGAGGATCTCGGTTCCGGCCGGCACCCGGAGGACGACGTCGGCGCCGTCGCGCCCGGTCCGCTGGGCGCCCATCCCGGGCCGCCCGTTCTGGGCGAAGAAGTGCTGGCGATAGCGGAAGTCGATGAGCGTGTTCAGCCCCGCCACCGCCTCGACCCAGACATCGCCGCCGCGGCCCCCGTCGCCGCCGTCGGGGCCGCCGAACTCGATGAACTTCTCGCGCCGGAAACTCGCGCAGCCCGCCCCCCCCGCCCCCGAGCGGATCTCGACGCGGGCGAGGTCGAGGAACTTCATGCGGTCACTCCCAGGGGCGCGGGCGGCGGGGCCCCTCAGCGGCGCTTGCGCAGGTAGGTCCAGGTCGCGACGGCGCGGCCGCGGGCCACGGAGAAGGCCTCGGCATCGCCCAGATACTCGAAACCGGCGTTGGTGAGAACCCGCGCCGAGACCGGGTTGTCCTGGAAGACCTCGGCGAAAAGCGTCCGCGCGTCGTGGGGATCGGCGGCGATCAGCGCCCGCACCGCCTCGGAGGCGAAGCCCGCGTTCCAGAAGGCCGGCGCCACCCAGTAGCCGATCTGGCTCTGGCTGCCGCCGATGCGCGTCAGGCTGATGACGCCGAGGACCTCGCCCGTGCCCTGGGCCGAGCCGTCCATCACCCACACGTCCTCGCGCCGGCCGTCCGCGAGGGCGCGGGCGACGTAGGCCTCGGTCGCCCCGGGGGGCAGGGGATGGGGGATCGAGCGCGTGCCCTCGGCCACCCGCCGGTCGCCGGTGTAGAGCGCCAGCAGCCCCGCGTCCGACCGCCGCGGCGGCCGGAGGAGGACGCGGCCAGCCTCGATCACGGGCTGGGCGGCGATGGTCTCGATCCGCATGATCCTCCTCCTGCGTGGCGTCTGGCCGCCGCCGGCGGCGGCGGGGCCCGGGTCGGGATATAGCCGCAACTGGTAGCCGGAGTGTGACTGGCCGCGGCCGGGGGCGGCCCGGCACCTTCGCCAAGACCCGGGGGAGGCCGGCCGCTGCGACCGGTCCCCCCCGCCCTGCCCCTGCGCGGCCCCTGCCGGGGACCGGCTACCCTGCCGCCGCCGGGGCCACCACCGAGACGAAGGTCCGGCCCCTGAAGCCCTTGTGGAAGGTCACCTGGCCCGCGGTCATGGCAAAGATCGTGTGGTCGCTGCCCATGCCGACCCCCTCGCCCGGCCACCACCTGGTGCCGCGCTGGCGGATGATGATGTTGCCGGGAATGGCGCGACTGCCGCCCGAGAGCTTCACCCCCAGCCGCCGGCCGATCGAATCGCGGCCGTTGCGCGAGGAGCCGCCCGCCTTCTTGTGTGCCACTGCCCTCTCCTCCTCAACCGGCGGCGGCCGGCGCCGCCGGCCCCGCCACAATGCCGGTCACCCGGACCAGCGTCAGCTTCTGCCGATGGCCGCGGGTGCGCTGCGAGGAATGCTTGCGCCGGCGCTTGACGAAGGACAGGACCTTCTCGCCTTTGACCTGGTCGATGACCTCGGCCTCGACCGCCGCCCCCGCGACCGCCGGCGTGCCGACGACGACGGCGTCGCCGCCGAGCATCATGACCTCCTCGAAGCGCACCGTCGCCCCCGGCGCGACGTCGAGCTTCTCCACCCGCAGGATGTCGCCCGTGCGCACCTTGTACTGCTTGCCGCCGGTCTTCAGGACCGCAAACATCGCCTGTTCCTTCCCCGTCTGCCGCGCCCTGCGGCCCCCGCACGCGGGTGTTGGGCCGGAATCCCGGCGCCTCGGGCTGCGCGCCCCGGGAACGCCCCGGGGCGAAACCTGCCATTCCCGCGGCAGCCACCTGCCCGGGATGGCCGCTTATCAGCGAGCCCGACCGTG
Source organism: Paracoccaceae bacterium (assembly GCA_020846995.1). GTDB lineage: Bacteria > Pseudomonadota > Alphaproteobacteria > Rhodobacterales > Rhodobacteraceae > JAHDXW01. The sequence goes on along the minus strand of JADLCV010000062.1, from coordinate 2,430 downwards.
AAGTCAAGCCGGCCCCCGGGGCGAGGACAGGGCCCTCGCGGGTCGTCCGGAAACGGGGATTCCGGGGGGTCGGGCCGCGGGCTCCCCGGCCCCGCCGCAAGCGGCACCCGCGCGCGGGCCGCGGGCCCCCGGGCGGGGTCGTCCCGGGGCCTCCGCCCCCTTCCCCTACAGCACCCGCTCGAGGGCCGCGACGAGGCGGGCGATGTCGGCGGGCGCGGTATAGTGGACGAAGGACAGCCGCAGCACGCCGTGACCGGGGTCGATCCCCTGCGCCGCCACCGCCCGGTTGGCGTAGAAGCTGCCGCCGCCGGCCATGATGCCGTGGCCGGCGAGTTCGGCCGCCAGCGCCGCCCCCGGCCGGGCGTGGGCGAGGGCAAGGGTCGGCGCCCGCGCCTCGGCCCGAAGGGGCCCGAGCAGCCGGGCGCGGTTCCGCCGCGTCGCGAGCCAGTCGAGGAGGGGCGCCATCAGGGCCGCCTCGTGGGCCCGCATGAGGTCGTGGACGGCCGCCGCGCGGGCCCGGGCGTCGGGCTCGGCGATCCCGGCGTGGCGGGCGTGGAGGGCGTCGATGTAGTCGGCGATGCCGGCCGCGGCGGCAACCTGGGCGTGGTCGGGCCCGGCCGGGGTGAAGCGCCTGTGGAGTACGTCGGCATTGAAGTGGTGGCCCTGGTTCGGCAGCGCCTCGGCCAGCGCCCGCCGCACCACCATCACCCCCTGGTGGGGCCCGTAGGTCTTGTAGGCCGAGAAGAGGTAGATGTCGGCCCCGAGGGCCCCGACGTCGGGCAGCCCGTGGGGGGCGTAGGAGACGCCGTCGACGCACGTCCACGCCCCCGCCGCGCGCACCATCGCCGCGATCGCCGCCACCGGGTTGATCTCGCCGACAATGTTCGAGCAGTGGGGAAAGCAGACGAGGCGCACGCGCTCGTCGAGGAGGCGGGCGAGGGCGGCGGGGTCAAGATGCCCGGTCGCGGGATCCATCCGCCATTCTCGGACGACGATCCCCTCCTCGGCGAGCCGCCGCCAGGGGCCGGAGTTCGCCTCGTGGTCTTGGTCGGTGACGACGACCGCCTCGCCCGGCCTGAGAAGCTTCCGGAACGCCTGGGCGAGGACGTAGGTGTTGGCCGAGGTCGAGGGACCGAAGGAAAGCTCGTCGCCGGCGACCCCGAGGATCGCGGCCAGCCGCGCCCGGGCCTCGTCCATCTCGGCCCCGGCCGCGGCCGAGGCGGCGAAGGCGCCGTAGGGCTGCACCTTGCGGGCGCGGTAGAAGCGGTCGAGCCGGGCGATCACCGGGGCGCAGGCGTAGCTGCCGCCGGCGTTCTCGAAATGGGCAAGCTCGCGCAGCCTGGGCTCGGCGAAGGCCGGGAACCGGGCCCGCACGAAGTCAAGGTCGAGGGCCGTCATCGTCGCTCCTCCCGCGGCCGCGCCCGGCTCGCCCGTCCCCGTGCCTCCCTCCCGCGACCCCGCTCACAGCCGCGGATCGACGATGACGCGGCCCTGCACCTCGCCCCGCAGGATGGCGGCGCCGAGGCCGGGCAGGTCGGCGAGGCGGGCCTCGCGCAGGATCGGCTCGAGGCGCGCGATCGGCAGGTCACGGGCGAGCCGGGCCCAGGCCGCGGAGCGGTCGGGGGCCGGCCGGCGCACGCTGTCGATGCCGAAGAGGTTGACGCCGCGGAGGATGAAGGGGATGACGCTCGCCGGCACCGAGATCCCGCCGGCGTTCCCGACGGCGGCGACGCCGGCGCCGTAGCGGAGCTGGCCGAGGACGCGGGCGAGCATGGCGCCGCCGACGGTATCGACGCAGCCGGCCCAGGTCTCGCTCTCGAGCGGGCGCCTGACGGTCTCGGCGAGTTCGGCCCGGGGCACGATGCGGGCGGCACCGAGGCCGCGCAGCCACTCGGCGGCGGCCGGCCGCCCCGTCACCGCCGCCACCTCGTGACCCGCCGCGGCGAGGAGCGCGACCGCGATCGAGCCGACCCCACCCGCCCCGCCGGTGACGAGGACCGGCCCCTCGCCGGGGACGAGCCCGTGGGCCTCGAGCGCCATGACGGCGAGCATGGCCGTCAGCCCGGCGGTGCCGATCGCCATGGCCCAGCGGCTGTCGGTGCCCGCGGGCCCGGCGACCAGCCAGTCGCCCTTCACCCGCGCCCGCTCGGCCCAGCCCCCCCACTGGGTCTCGCCGACCCGCCAGCCGGTCAGGATGACGGCCGCGCCCGGCTTCCAGCGGGGATCGTCCGAGGCCGCGACGCGGCCGGCGAAGTCGATCCCCGGGACATGGGGCCAGGACTTGACGAGCCCGCCCCCGGTCGGGGTCAGGCAGAGCCCGTCCTTGTAGTTGAGCGAGGTCCACTCGACGGCGACGGTGACGTCGCCCGGGGGAAGGCGATCCTCGGCCACCTCGCGCACGGCGGCGGCGACGTCGCCATCAGCGCCCTT
>JADLCV010000061.1 GCA_020846995.1 Paracoccaceae bacterium | reverse complement strand
TTCCCGCGAGGCTCATGGCGTCATCCGCGGAACATGGGTTCGGCGAGGCCGCGGACCCCGGGCCGCAAGGCGAGGACACGCCCCTCCATGGGCTGCCGTTCCAGCACGCCGGGGTCGAGCCCCTGGGTCGCCGTCGTCACGAACAGCGTGTCGAGGTCCGGCCCGCCGAAGGCGCACGACGTGGGCATCGTCGCCGGAAGCCCGACGATCCGGTCGAGCCGGCCGTCGGGCGCGAAGCGCGCGAGACAGCCGCCGGTGACGCGGGCGTTCCAGACGTATCCCTCCGCGTCGACGGTCGCGCCGTCCGGTCGCCCCGGGGCACTCGCTGTCGCCGCGACCTCGCGCCACGGCCCGACCGTGCCGGTCCGCAGGTCGAAGTCGGCCGCCTCGAGCGGGCCGGCGCGCGTGTCGGCGAAATAGATCGTCCGGTCGTCGGGCGAAAAGCAGAGCGCGTTCGGGATGGTGATGCCGTCGCGCAGGCGGTCGATCGCGAGATCGGGCGCCACGCGGTAGAGCGCGCCGGTCGTGCGCCGGCCAAAGTCCCACATCGTGCCGAACCACAGCCGCCCGGCGCGATCGCAGCGCGTGTCGTTCAGGCGGTTCCCGGCCTGACCCTCGCTGACGGCAAGGAGCGGCCGGAGGCTGCCGGTCGCCGGATCGAACGCAGCGAGGCCGGAACGCAGGGAAAGCACGAGCCCGCCCGATTGGCGCAGGACGACGGCGGCGACGACCTCGGGCATGAGCCAGGTATCGATCCGGCCGGAGTCCGGCTCGAGCCGGTGCAGCGCGGGCCGTCGCACGTCCACGAAATAGAGGCGCCGTTCGTGCGGCGACCAGAGGGGGGATTCGCCAAGCACGAAGCGGTCTGCCGTGACGGGGACGATCGTGGTTTCGCCCATGGGGGATGCCGGCCGCTGGAGGTCAGGCGTGGCCGGCCGCCGGCGGCCGCGACGCGGCCGAACCCGCCTGCCGCCACGCCGCCTCCATGCGCTCGATCAGGGCCGGTTCGTCGATCTCGCCGGCAAGGTGGGCGGCAACGAGACGGCCGGCCTCGGCCTGGAACGGGATGTAGCCGGCGAAGCGCGGGCGAACCCACGCGCCCTCCATCGTCGGCCGCGTGCCGGAGAAGGCGCCGCCGAACCGGCGGTCGAGCGCCCCCTCGGTCCAGGATGCGGTCGTGGCAGGCTGGCCATGGTGGCCGCCGATCACGGCCGACTGGACCTCCGGCGAGGCGAGGAAGTGCAGGAAGCGCGCCGCGGCTTCCGGCTCGCGGCAACTCCGGGTGATGCCGAGGCCGGTTCCGCCGAGGATCGTGCCCGCCGCATGCGGAACGGCCGGCCCGGGGAAACCGGCGAACCGCAGGGGGCGGGCAAGGTCCGTCTCGGCATAGGTCAGGTAGCCGTAGACGACCGGCACATGGACGATGTCGTTCCGGTCCATCATGTGCTGGCAGAGGCCGATCGGGTTGAGCCCGGGGCAGGCGGGATGGGCAAGGGCCGCCAATTCGCGGAGAAGCGACAGCGCCGTGCGCAGGATCGTCCGGTCGCACATCGGAAGACCCGGGTCGTCCGCGAACGGCCCGCCGAGATTGGTGCCGAGGGCCATCAGGCTCATGAAGGCATGGGGAACCAGCAGCGGCAGGCCGACATGCATCCCCCGTGCCGGCGCCGCGCGGGCAAGCGCGACGACGTCCTCCCAGCAGCGCGGCGGCGGGCCGAAGGGATCGAGCAGATCCGGCCGCCAGACGGAAACCTGCGTGGCGGCGTCGATCGGCAGCGCCCAGAGATGTCCGCCGTAGCGATAGCTCGGCAGCGACCGGCCGATGAACGCGTCGTCCCGGAGGCCGGACAGCCAGCGATCGAGCGGCAGGAAGAGGCCGTCACGCGCGATCGCCCCGCAGAACGGATGGTCGAAGATGATCAGGTCGTAGCGATCCGCGAGCGCGGCGGTCAGCCCGTGTTCGAAACCGGAGAGCGGCTGCGCCTCCCACTCGACCCGGATATCCGGAGCAGCCGCGGTGAAGGCCGCCGCCGCGGCACGCATGGGATCGACCGCCCGGCGGTGGCCCCAGGTGAGGCCGCGCAGCACGACCCCGCTCATGCCGCCGCCCGCGCGGCCCGCAGGTCCTCGAGGCGAAGGTCGATGCCGAGCCCCGGCCGGTCCGGGAGGACGAGGGCGCCGGCATCGATCGCGAAGCCCGCGTCCCACATGTGCTCGTGCAGGAACTGGTGCATGAGGTGGAATTCCATGGAATCGCAGTTGCTGACCGCCGCCGCGAGATGGGCCGACGCCGCCGTTCCGATGGCCGAGCCCGAGCAGTGGAGCGTCACCGGGCGATGGTGACAGCCCGCCAGCGCGGCCAGATCGAGGCCCTGGGTGAGGCCGCCGGCGATGGTGACGTCGAACTGCAGGAAATGCACGATGCCCCTCGTCAGGTAGTCGCGCATCAGGTCGACGTTCGACGCCAGTTCCGGCCCGGCCAGCGGGATCGACGTGCTCTCGCGGATCGAGCGCCAGCCGGCGAGGTCCGCGGCCGCGGTCGGCGCCTCCAGGAAATGGAGGCCGTAGGGCTCGAGCGCCCGCGCCATTCGGATGGCGGAGGGCACATCGGGCGCGAACATGGCGTCGACCATCAGTCGCGCGTCGGGGCCGATCGCGGCGCGCACCGCCGCAACCCGCTTGAGGTCCGCCGTCAGCGTGTCGCCGGCACCCTTGATCTTGATCCCGCCGAGCCCCCCGGCGACGGCGCGCGCCATGTCCTCGGCCAGCCGCTCGGGCGTCAGCGCCGGTCCGTACATGCCGCTGCTGCCGTAGATTGCGGCGCGATCCGAGAAGCCGCCGAGCAGGCGAAAGAGGGGCTGGCCGCAGATCTTCCCGAGAAGATCCCAGAGCGCGATGTCGACGCCCGCGGTTCCCGTGCCGGCGCCGTCGCCGCGCCCGTTCAGCACATGCGCGTCGCGAAGCTTCTTCTGGATCCTGCGGATGGCGCGAGGGTCCTCGCCGAGGATCAGCGGCGCGATCTCGTTTCTGACAATCGCCTCGACGACCGGCGCCGCGCCGGGCCCGCTGCAATAGCATTCGCCGAGCCCGAAGCTGCCGTCGTCGGCCTCGACCGAAACGAAGAGGTAGTCCTTCCCCGTCCACGCATGGCGGGTGTTGCGCACGGAACCGTCGTAGGCGTGCGTCAGGATCCTCGTGGCGACATTGGTGATGCGCATGGGGGCTCCGGAAGGGATCCGGCAGTTGATAAGCGCTTATCATTTCGCTTGTCAACAACGCGATCCCGGCTATGCTCGGGCGAGCACGGGAGGCTGCCCTGAAGAGCAGGACCATCAAGCCCCGGCCGGTCACGCAGGCCGGCGAGCGGCCGCGCATGGAAAACGTGGCGGCGGCGGCGGGCGTCTCGATCGTCACCGTCTCGCGGGCGATGAACTCGCCCGAGATCGTCTCGGCGCGCACGCGGGCCAAGATCACCGCGGCGATGTCGGAAATCGGCTATGTGCCGGATCTCGTCGCCCGCAGCATGTCGCAGCAGCGCACGCGCTTCGTCGCCGCCTTCGTTCCGACGCTCTTCGATCCGGCCTTTGCCAACATCATCCAGGGGCTGTCGGACGTGCTGACCGCCGGCAGCGTGCACCTCCTTCTGGGCAACACGCAGTATTCGGTCGAGGAGGAGGGGCGCCTCGCCACCGCCATCCTCGGCTATCGCCCCGTGGCGCTCGCCCTGTCCGGCACGACCCACGCGCCGGCCCTGCTCCGCCTGATCTCCCGCGCCGGCATTCCGGTCGTCGAGATGTGGAACTTCGTCGACCGCCCGCTCGACATGGTCGTCGGCTTCCGCAACCAGGCCGCCGCCCACACCATCACCCGCCATCTCATCGAGCGCGGCTATCGCAGGATCGGGTTCATCGGCCGCCCGACCGAGGGCAACGAGCGCACCGCCGCGCGCCAGCGCGGCTACCGTGCCGCCATGAGGGAGGCGGGGCTGACCGTCCGCAAGGACTGGGTGCTCGAGACCGGCACGCAGATGGAGGCGGGGGCGCAGGCGCTCGACCAGATGCCGGTGGTCAGGGAGATCGAGGCCCTGGTCGTCACCGGCGACACGGTCGCGGCCGGCGTTCTTCTCGCCGCCCTCAGCCGCGGCATCCGCGTCCCCGAACAGCTGGCCGTCACCGGGTTCGGGGACCTGCCGATCTCGCGCCACCTGCCCGGCGGGCTGACGACGATCGGCATCGACAGCTACGCCGTCGGCCGCATCTCGGGGCAGCTCCTGCTCGACCGGATCGAGGGGCTGCCGGTGAAGAAGCGCATCGTCGATGTCGGTTTCGAGGTCCTGGCCCGGGGCAGTTCCTAGCCGGCGGCAGCAGTCGCCGGCGCCCGACGCGGTTCCGGGGCCGCGGGTCAGCCTCGGCCGGATGGAGCCGGAGAGACGGGGCGCGGGGCCGGCGGGACGGGCGGGGCGGGCGGGGCGTTTCCCGGCCGGATGGGCCTCGAGGCGCGGATGCCGGCACGGCACCCCCACCCGGTCGCCCCGACGGCCCGCGGCCGGGCGATGACAGTCCGCCGCCGGCACGCCTGCCGCCGGCGCCCCGAGGCGCCCGACGCCGGACCCCGTGGAGGGCGGCGGCGGGAAGCCCTCCCCCGGCGTCGATGCCCCCCGGGCAGCGAGGCCGGCGCCGAGACGGGCCGATGGCCCTCCGCGACGCCCGGGCGCGGCGGGCCCGCCACTCGTGCCGTGCTCAGAACGCCAGCGCGTGCCGGCCGAAGAGGCGGAGTGCCGCCAGCCGCAGCAGCGAGTCGGCGAGGAGCCCCATCAACCCGAGCGCGATGATGCCGGCAAAGGCGTTCGCCGTCTGGACGAAAAGGCGGGCGCTGTAGATCATGTAGCCGATGCCCTCGTCGGCGGCGATGAGTTCCGCCGCCACCACCGACATGAACGAGAACCCCATGCCGATGCGGACACCGACGATGATCGCCGGGATCGTCTGCGGCAGCACCACCTTCGTCAGCACCTGCCGGCGGCTGGCGCCGAGCGACAGGGCGGCACGGCTCGGGGTCTCGTCGATCGCCATGGCGCCGGCCATGGTGTTCATGAAGACGGTGAAGAGCGAGGTGTAGACGATGATCGCGATCTTCGATTTCTCGCCGATGCCGAACCACAGGATGGCGATGCCGAGGAAGGCGATCGGGGGGACGAAGCGGAAGAAGTTGACATAGGGCTCGACCAGCATCCGCACGAAGCGGACCCGCCCGGCGACGAGCGCCAGCGGCACCCCGAGGACACAGCCGATCGACCAGCCGGTCAGGATCCGGAAGTAGCTGATCCCGATCGCGCCCGGCAGTTCGCCGGTCGCCGTCAGGGTGACGATGGCCTTGGCCGTCTCGAGCGGCGAGGGGAAGAACCAGGGCGAGGTGACCATGGAGAGGCCGGTCCAGACGACCAGCGTGAAGGCGAGCACGCCGCCGTAGGTCGCCCACGGGGCGAGGGAGGCGCCGGTCGCGAGCCGCGGTGCGGCCGGGCCGGCCGGTTGTCCCTCAGCCTGGAAGACAGCGGTCATGGCACTCCCCATTCGCCCGGCGCGTTCGTCGGGCCGCGCTTCAGTCGGTGGCATCGGTCTTGGCAGCCGCGTCGATCAGCTCGCTCAGTTCGTTGAAGATACTGATGAAATCCTCGGTCATCTTGGCGCGGGGCCGGGGCAGCGGCACCTCGATGATGCGTTCGACGCGCGAACCGGGGCCGCGGCTCATGATCCCGATGCGGTCGGCGAGCCACAGGGCCTCGGCGATGTCGTGGGTCACGAAGAGGATGGTCTTGCCGGTCGCCTGCCAGATGCGCGCGATCTCGCGCTGCATGTGGCTTCGCGTATAGGCGTCGAGCGCCGCGAAGGGCTCGTCCATGAGCAGGATCTCGGGCTCGTTGGCAAGGACGCGGGCGATCTGCGTGCGCTGCTTCATGCCGCCCGAAAGCTCGCGCGGCAGCTTGCTGCGGTGATCCGTCAGCCCGACGAGTTGCAGGTATTCCTCGACCCGCTGCCGGCGCTCGCCTTCGGGCAGGCCGCGCACGGAGGGGCCGAAGGCGATGTTCTCCGCGACCGTCAGCCAGTCGAAGAGCGCCCGGTCGGTCTGGAAGATCACGCCCCGGTCCGGCCCCGGCGCCGTCACCGGCCGCCCGACGACCGAGACGCGGCCGCTGGTCGCGGCCTCGAAGCCGGCGCCGAGGTTGAGAAGGGTGGTCTTGCCGCACCCCGAGGGGCCGAGGAGGCAGAAGAACTCGCCTCCCCGGATGGACAGGTTCACGCCCTCCAGCGCGCAGTAGCCGCCCGGCGCCCGGCGGCTGCCGGCGAAGGACTTGGTCACCGCCGCGAGTTCCACTGCGCCCTGTGAGTTCGCCATGGTGTGCCTGCCTCGGCGCCGCCGGGGAAACGGTCGTGGCCTAGAGGCCGTAGTTGCTGAGGTGGATGCGGTCGGGCGCGACCGTCTTCAGCCACTGCGAGCTGATCCACCGCGCAAGGTCCGGCCGCTTGTCGATCCGCCCCACCGAGAGCAGATATTCGACGTTCTTCATGATCATGTCCATTTCGGAGTCGCTGAGGTCGGCAGGCCAGGCCCCCTCGAGCCAGCCGGCCTCGGTCCACTGCTTCAGGATCACGGCCGGATCCTGCCTCAGGCCGGCACCCGTCAGCTCGGCCGCCTTCTGGGGATTCTGCTTGACATAGTCGGTGGCCTCGATCCAGGCGGCGACGAGCTTCTGCATGCCGTCATCGCCGTACTTCTCGTACCACGTGCAGGTGACGCTGAGCGGCACGGTGTCGCGGTAGGCCTCGTTGATGTTGCCGATGACATGCACCTTGTCCGGGCCCATCATCGCGATGATCTGCGACGGCACCGGGTCTGGCCAGATGATGGCGTCGACATCGCCCCGCGCGAGCGCGGCCGGCATGTCCTGCGGCTGGACGTTGACGATCTGCACCTTGTCGCGCGGGATCTGGTAGAGGTCGAGCCAGAAGTGGAGCGCGGTGTTGCCGATCGCGCGTTCGACGGTGCCGACCCTCTTGCCGACGAGGTCGGCGACGGAATTGAGGCTGATGTCACCGACGACCTTGAGGTTGCCGAAGTCGGTGAAGATGATGCCCGACCGGAAGCAGGCCTTGTCGCTGACCAGAACCGGCAGCGCCACCGCGGTGTTCATGATCGGCAGGTCGAGGTTGCCCGAAAGCGCGGCCTCCATGCTCGCCACGCCGGTCGGGAACATCTTGACCGAGATGTCGAGCCCGTGCCTCTCCCCGATGCCGATCTCCCTGTCGCCCAGCACGAAGACCGGGCCGAACACGATGTTCAGCGAGGCACTGATGCTCAGCGGGATCGACTCGGCGTGAGCCGCCGATGCGGTCGCCGCCGCGATGGCGGCCGCCACGCCGGCCCGCCACCATGCTGTCCGTCTGGTCATGCCACTTCCTCCCTCTGGGGCGCCTTACACCCTCACGTCCTCGCGCAAATTGATAAGCGCTTAACATTTTGCAGTCAACATGGATGATAGGCGCTACTCATTTGACCCGGGCTGCCCCCGCGCCTCCCGGACCTCGCCGCGTCCGAAGGAAGGTCGCGACCAACCGGTCGGGGGACCTCTGCCGGTGCGCTCGCCGGCCGGCCCTTGCCGGGGCCCGCGCGCCGGCCGCCGCCTGCCGCGCCGGGTCAGGGGACACGGGCCCCTAGCGGGAGCGGCTTTCCAGCCCTTCCGGCAGGGGCTACCAAGGGCCCCGGGGGCGGCGCCCCGGGGGGCGGCGATGATCTACCGGACGGGGGCGGAGTGGCGGCAGGCGACGGCGCGGCGCGTCCTTCTTTTCGGCATGTCGGGGCTGGGCAAGACGACGCTCGCGGCGATGCTGCGGGCGGCGGGGGGGTGGTTCCATTACTCGGTCGACTACCGCATCGGCACCCGCTACCTGGGCGAGCGCATCGCCGACAACTTCAAGCGCGAGGCGATGAAGGTCCCCCTGCTGCGCGAGCTCCTCCTGTCGGATTCGGTCTACATCGCCTCCAACATCACCTTCGAGAACCTCGCCCCCCTGTCGACCTACCTCGGCAAGCCCGGCGACGTCGCCCGGGGCGGGCTCGCCTTCGAGGAATACCTCCGCCGCCAGGACCAGCACCGGACGGCCGAGATCGCGGCCCTCCTCGACACCCCCGACTTCATCGACCGGGCCGCGGACATCTACGGCTATGCCAATTTCGTCTGCGACTCGGGCGGGTCGATCTGCGAGGTCGTCGAGCCCGGGGACGCCGGCGACCCCGTGCTTGCCGCCCTTGCCGCCCGCCTCCTCCTCGTCTGGATCGAGGGTTCGGCCGCCCACACGGCCGAACTCGTCCGCCGCTTCGACCGGGCCCCGAAGCCCATGTACTACCAGCCCGCCTTCCTGCGGGCGGCGTGGGAGGAATACCTCCGCCGGACCGCCACCGCGCCCGACCGCGTCGACCCCGACGCCTTCATCCGCTGGACCTATGCCCGCGCGCTTGCCCACCGCCAGCCGCGCTATGCGGCGATGGCCCGCCACTGGGGGGTGCGGGTCAGCGCCGAGGCGGTGGCGGGGGTCGCGACCGAGGCCGACTTCGTCGCCCTGATCGCGCGGGCGATCGACGCCAAGGCTTGACCTCGCGGCCGGGGGGCCTAAGTCGGCCTTCCGGTCCAGCCTGCGAGCACGCCCATGCCGATCACCCTGCCCGAGTCGCTTCCGGCCTTCGACGTGCTCGGCCGCGAGGGCGTCATGGTCATGTCCGAGACCCGCGCCGCCCGCCAGGACATCCGGCCGCTCCGCATCGGCCTGCTCAACCTGATGCCGAAGAAGATCCAGACCGAGACCCAGTTCGCCCGGCTGATCGGGGCCACGCCGCTCCAGATCGACTTCCGTCTCATCCGCATGACCGAGCACCAGTCGAAGACCACCCCCGCCTCGCACATGGAGGCGTTCTACCGCCCCTTCCAGGCCGTCCGGGACGAGCGCTTCGACGGGCTCATCATCACCGGGGCGCCGATCGAGCACCTGCCCTTCGAGGCCGTGACCTACTGGGACGAGCTCCGCGAGGTCATGGACTGGACCCAGACCCATGTCCACTCGACCTTCGGCGTCTGCTGGGGGGGGATGGCGATGCTCTGGCACTTCCACGGCGTCGCCAAGCACATCCTGCCGCGCAAGGCCTTCGGCTGCTTCCGCCACCGCAACCTCGCCCCCGCCTCGCCCTACCTGCGCGGCTTCTCGGACGATTTCGTCATCCCCGTCAGCCGCTGGACCGAGGTCCGCGAGGGCGAGGTCGCGGCCCGCGCCGGGCTCGTCACGCTCCTCGGCTCCGACGAGGCCGGGCCCTGCCTGATCGCCGACGGGGGCCACCGCGCCCTCTACATCTTCAACCACTTCGAATACGATTCGGGGACGCTGAAGGAGGAATACGACCGCGACGTGGCGGCCGGCACGCCGATCAACGTGCCCCTCAACTACTACCCCGACGACGACCCCTCGCGCCCGCCCACCAACCGCTGGCGCAGCCACGCCCACCTCCTCTACGGCAACTGGATCAACGAGATCTACCAGACGACGCCCTTCGATCTCGACGCCATCGGCCGCTGACCCCGCCGCCACCCGGAGGGACCCCCGTCCCCCCGCAGGGCGCCGGCCCGTCGGTTGCCGCGATCCCGCCCGACCCCTATGCTCGCGGGCCGGGCTCCCCGGGGGGGCCCCGAGGAGTGCGCGATGCCGCTTCCCTTCGACGGCGCGATCAGCCGCTACTTCGAGACCGAGGCCCCGGCCGCGATCCGCAAGGCGGTGGCCGAGGGCGATGCCGACGAGGTCCTCTCCGGCAGCTACCCCTACGACCGCTGGCTGAGGAAGAAGGACTACGAGACCGCGCTCGATGCGCTCCAGATCGAGCTCATGAAGTTCCAGCGCTGGGTGCAGGACGCCGGCGCCCGCGTCGTCGTCCTCTTCGAGGGGCGCGACGCCGCCGGCAAGGGCGGCGCCATCCGCCGCTTCACGCTCAACACCAACCCCCGCGTGGTCCGCATCGTCGCCCTCCCCAGGCCGACCGAGCGCGAGGCCGGCCAGTGGTATTTCCAGCGCTACGTCGCCGCCTTGCCGGCGGCCGGCGAGGTCGTGCTCTTCGACCGCTCGTGGTACAACCGCGGCGTCGTCGAGCAGGTCTTCGGCTTTTGCACGGCGGCCGAGCGCGCGCGCTTCTTCGCCCAGCTTCCGGGCTTCGAGGCGACGCTCGCGGGCGAGGGCATCCGCCTCTTCAAGCTCTGGCTCGAGGTCGGCCGCGCCGAGCAGCTCCGCCGCATGCTCGCCCGCGAGAAGGATCCCCTGAAGCAGTGGAAGCTCAGCCGTCTCGACGTCGATGGGCTGGCGCGCTGGGAGGCCTACAGCGCCGCGATCGGCGAGACCCTCGCCGCGAGCCACCGCCCGCCGGCGCCGTGGACGGTGATCCTTGCCGACGACAAGTATCGCGCCCGCCTCGCCGCGATCCGCACCGTGCTGGCGGCGATCGACTATGGGGGCCGCGATCGCGCGGCGATCGGGGCAGGAGACCCCCGGATCTGCGGCGGGCCCGGACTCTGGCATGGTTAAGCGTGGCTACCACCACGGCAACCTGCGCGAGGCGCTGGTCGATGCGGCGCTGAAGCTGATCGCCGAGAAGGGGCCGCAGGGTTTCACGCTGACCGAGGCGGCGCGCGACGCCGACGTCACCCCGGCCGCCGTCTACCGCCATTTCGCCGGCCGCGAGGATCTCATCGCCGAGGTCGCCCGCCAGGGCTATGCGATCTTCGCCGACCTCATGGCGTTCGCCTACAACGACGGCGAGCCCTCGGCGCTGGCGGCCTTCGAGGCGACGGGGCGGGCCTACCTCGCCTTTGCCCGCCGCCATCCCGGCCACTACATGGCGATGTTCGAGAGCGGGCTCGCGCCCTCCGACCATCCCGAGCTGGCCCGCGAGGCCGCTCGCGCCTCGGGCGTCATCGAGCGCGCCGCCGCCCGCCTCTCCGAGCACATCCCCGACGGCAAGCGGCCGCCGCCGTCGATGTTCTCGGCCCACATCTGGGCCATGAGCCACGGCATCGTCGAGCTTTTCGCCCGCGGCCGGCCGGGCGGCCGGTCGCCCTTCCCGCCCGAGGAACTGCTCGAGGCCGGGATCGGCATCTACCTGCGCGGCCTCGGCCTCCTCCCGCCCGACCGCTGAGGGCCGGCGCGGACGGGGAGGGCAGGGGACGGCAGGGAGGAGAGCAGGGGAGGGCGCGGCCCTCCCCGGGGGCGCTCAGCGCTTGGAGAACTGGAAGCTGCGGCGGGCCTTGCGGCGGCCGTACTTCTTGCGCTCGACGGCGCGGGCATCGCGGGTCAGGAAGCCCGCGGCCTTGAGGGCCGGCCGCAGGCTCGGCTCGTAAAGCTGGAGCGCCTGCGAGATGCCGTGCTTGACGGCGCCGGCCTGGCCCGAGAGCCCGCCGCCGCGGACCGTCGCCATGACGTCGAACTGGCCCTCGACGCCCGCGATCTGGAAGGGCTGGCGCAGGATCATCTGGAGGACGGGGCGGGCGAAGTAGGCGGCAAGCTCCTTGCCGTTGACCCGGACGCGGCCCGACCCGGGCTTGATCCACACCCGGGCGACGGCATCCTTGCGGGCGCCGGTGGCGTAGCTGCGGCCGAGCGCGTCGCGCACCGGCTGGCGGACGGGGGCGGCCTCGGCCGCGGGGCCGGCCGCGGCGGCGGCGGGGGGGGCGGCCTGGGCCTGGGCCTGGGCCTGGGCGACGGCGGCGCGCAGCCCGTCGAGCGAACGGATCTGGTCGGCCATGGTCAGGCGCTCCGGCTGTTCTTGGGGTTCATGGCCTTGACGTCCAGCACCTCGGGCTGCTGGGCGCCGTGGGGATGGTCGGTCCCGGCGTAGACGCGCAGGTTCGACATCTGCTGGCGGCCGAGGCGGTGGCGCGAGATCATCCGCTCCACCGCCTTGATGACGACGCGCTCGGGGTGGCGCCCCTCGAGGATCTGGCGGGCGGTGCGGCCCTTGATGCCGCCCGGGTAGCCCGTGTACCAGTAGTAGATCTTCTGGTCGCGCTTGCGCCCGGTCATCTGGACCTTGTCGGCGTTGACGACGATGACGTTGTCGCCCATGTCCATGTGCGGGGTGAAGGTCGGCTTGTGCTTGCCGCGCAGGCGCATGGCGACGATCGAGGCGAGGCGGCCGAGGACGACGCCGCTGGCGTCGATCACGATCCACTTCTTGTCGATGTCCGCCGGTCGGGCGGAGAAGGTCTTCATCGTTGTTCCCCGGGGGTCCAAGGGGGGGCCGCCGCGGGCGGCCCGGGATGCGCGCTTCTACCCCCTGCCGCCGCCCTGTCAAGCCCCCGCGCGGGCCGTTTTGCCCTGTCTTTCCGACGTTCTGGGCATGCGGTATCAGGATACCCCAGGGCGCCGGGGGGGCCGCAGGAGGGGCGGCCGCGGACCCTCGCGGGGCGGGGGGGCGGGCGCGGGCGGCGGCCGGGCAAGATCGCGCCGCGCGCCCGCCCGCTCGAGCCTCCGGGCGAGGGGGTCGTCGGCCGCGATGGCGAGGACGGGCGGCGGCGGGAGGTCGGCGAAGGCCAGGGCCTCGGCCAGCGCGCGGGCGAGCGGCCCCGCGAGCCCCGGCCGGGCCCCGCCAAGGACGACTGCGAGCCCGCCCTCGGCGGTCCCGGCGAGCGCGGCCCAGTCGGCAAGACCCCGCGCCGCCTCGAGCGCCTCGTCGACGAGGAGGGCGAAGGGCGGGGGCAGGGGGGGGGCCGGCCGGAGGGTCGCGGGATCGGGCGGCGGCGGTGGGGCGGCGGCGGCGGCCAGGCGGGCCGCGTTCCAGTCGATCGCCGCCGCCGGCAGGAGGATCGCCGAGGGGGCGACGTCGAGGTTCAGCCCGAGCCCGAGCCCGCGCCCGGCGAGGAGGGCGACGAGCATCCGCCCGGGAAGCGCCGCATAGGGCGCGGGCACACCGACAAAGGCCGCAAGCCGCGCCTCGCGGTCGAAGGCGAGGACGAATTCGCCCTCCTCGAGCGCAAAGACGCGCGGCTCGAGCGTCTCTCCCCTGGGCTCGCGGTCGATAAGGAGGAAAAGCCCCTCCGCGGCGAGGCGGGCGTGGAAGGCGTGCCGCGCCCCTTCCTCGTCCGCCGCCGCGGCCATGGCGGCATGGGCGCGGTCAAGGGGCGTCCGCTCATCCACGGGCGAGGACCTCGCCGAGGCGCGCCCGCAGTTCCGGCAGGAGTTCGGCCTCCATCCAGGGGTTCCCCGCCAGCCAGGCCGAGTTCCGCCAGGACGGATGGGGGAGCGGGAAGACCTCCGGGGCAAGCCGGCGCCAGTCGCGCACCGCCGCCGCGACCGCGCCACGGCGGCCGAGGTGCCAGGCGATGGCGTGGCCGCCGACAAGGATCGTCAGCCGCACCGCGGCGAGCGTCGCGAGCATGGGCCGCCGCCAGGTCGCGGCGCAGCGCGGCGGCGGCGGCAGGTCGGCGCCGCGGGCGTCGTAGCCCGGAAAGCAGAAGGCCATCGGCACGATGGCGATGCGGTCGCGGTCGTAGAAGGTCGCCTCGTCAAGCCCGAGCCAGGCCCGCAGGCGGTCGCCCGAGGGGTCGCGGAAGGGCTCGCCCAGGCGGTGCACGCGCAGGCCCGGCGCCTGCCCCGCGATCAGCACCCGGGCGGTCGGGCGGAACCACACCACCGGCCGCGGGGCATGGGCGGTGGCGGTGGCGGCGAACTCCTCCGCGCAGAGCCGGCAGCCGGCGATGGCGGCGGCAAGCTCGGCGGCCGGACGCGGGGGCGGAAGAAGCGCGCAGGTCATCCCCCACCCCTAGGCCACAACGCCGGCCGATGGAACCGCCCCCGGGGCGCGCGCCCCCCCGCGCGCCCGCGAGGCCCGTTCGGCATCCGCGCGCGGGGCGGCGGGGCGCCCGCCCCCCCGCCCCCGGCAGGCCCGCACCCCCCCGCCCCCCCGTCCCCGGGCAGGCCCGCGCGCGCCCGCGACGGCCGGGGGCACCGGCGGCGCGGGCCCGAGGGGGCCGTCGCGTCCGGCCCCGCCGATGGCGACGGTTTGATTGGGAAGCCGCGCGAATCCGACATAATGTCGCCGGAAACCCGGGGCAGGGTGGGTTGTTAACGAAGATGTCCTAGTCCCGTCGCCGCGGCCGGCGCGGACGGGGGCCGGCCTGAGGGGTGCGCCGGACGGTGCGATGCTCGAGTTTGTGAACGTCAGCAAGTCCTTCTGGACCGGGGTCCGGCGCAAGGTGATCCTCGACCGGGCCTCGTTCCGGGTCGATCTCGGCCGCTCGCTGGGCATCCTCGCCCCCAACGGCACCGGCAAGACGACGATCATCAACATGATGTGCGGGCTCGAGAAGCCCGACGAGGGCGAGATCCGGCGCGGCTGCCGCGTCTCCTTCCCGCTCGGCTTCATGGGCGGGGTCGTCAACCGCCACCGGGGGACCGAGAACGCCCGCTACATCGCCCGCCTCTACGGCCTCGACCCCGACTATGTCGAGGCCTTCTGCCGCTGGCTCTGCGACATCGGCGAGTATTTCGACCTCCCGGTCGGCACCTACAGCCAGGGCATGCGGGCGCGCTTCGCCTTTGCCCTGATGCTCGCCATCGACTTCGACATCTACCTGATCGACGAGGGGATGCCCTCGACGACCGACGTGGCCTTCAACCGCCGGGCGGGCGAGATCCTGCGCGAGAGGCTCGCCGAGGCCACTGTCATCGTCGTCTCCCACCAGTCCCAGACGCTTGCCCAGTTCTGCCGCGCGGCCGCGGTCCTGCGCGACGGCAAGCTCCTGATGTTCGACACTCTGGACGAGGCCAAGGCGTATTATGAATACGAAGCCCAGGGTTAGCCGCTTTCGCTTCCGCCGCGCCGCGGGCGCGGGCGCGGGCGGGGAGGGAGGCGCGGGCGGGGAGGAAGGCGGGGGCCCCGCCGCCCCGCCGGCCGCGGCCGACGACGCCCTGCCCTTCGCCGCGACCGACGACGGCTTCGGCCCCGCGCCCTTCCCGACCGCCGGCGGGCCGGCCGCCGTCCCCGCCCGCTTTCCCGCCGCCGCGCCGACCGCCGCGGGGGTGCGGCCGGAGGTGCGGCCGGCCGCGCCCGCCACCCCGGCGGCCGAGGACGACGGCGCCCCCACCGCCCGCCAGCTGCGTCTCGCCCGCCGGCTCGCGCTCCGCCACGGCATCGAGGCATCGACCGACCTCGAGGCGGTGGCGAAGCTCCGCGCCCGCGGCATCGACCCCTTCCAGCGCACGAGCCTGCTCGAACTCGTCGCGAGCGACGGCCGGCTCGCGGCCGAGGCGACCGAGGCGCCGGTCCAGCTTCCCCAGACCCGCCGCAGCGCCCCCCTGCCGGCGATCGCCCCCGCCCCCGCCCGCCCCCCCGCCCCGGGCCGGGCCGAGGGTATCCTCGAGATCCAGCGCGACATCGCCCGCCGCCGGCGGCGCCGCTCGCTCCTGCTCCTCGCCCGGCTCGCCGTCTTCGTCTTCCTGCCCACGCTCCTCGCCGGCTACTACTACTTCGCCGTCGCGACCCCGCTCTATGCCACCAGGTCCGAGTTCGTGATCCAGCAGGCCGCCCCCCAGGGGGGCCCGCAGCTCGGCGGGCTCTTCTCGGGCACGGCCTTCGCCACCCAGCAGGACGCGATCACCGTCCAGAGCTACCTCGCCTCGCGCGATGCCATGCTGCGGCTCGACGCCGACCACGGCTTCAAGGCCCATTTCTCCCAGCCCGCGATCGACCCCATCCAGCGGCTCGATCCCGCCGCCACCAACGAGGATGCCTTCCGCCTCTACCAGCGCAACGTCCGCATCGGCTACGACCCCACCGAAGGCATCCTCAAGATGGAGGTGATCGCCGCCGATCCCGCCGTCAGCACGACCTTCTCGGAGGCCCTGATCGGCTATGCCGAGGAGGTCGTCGACCGCCTGACGCAACGGATGCGCGAGGACCAGATGCGGGGCGCGCGCGAGAGCTATGACGAGGCCGAGGCGCGCCTGGTCGAGGCCCAGCGCCGGGTGGTCGAGCTCCAGGAGGAGTTCAAGATGCTGTCGAGCGAGGTCGAGGTCGGGCTCATCACCGCCCAGATCACGACGCTCGAGACCGAACTCACGCGCGAGAAGCTGATCCTCGAGGAGATGCTCGCCAACCCCAACCCCAGCCGCGCCCGCACCGAGCCGATCCAGCGGCGGGTCGCGAGCCTCGAGCGCGAGATCGCCACCCTGCGCGGGCGGCTGACCGAGGACAGCGACGACGGCGCCTCGGTGGCGCGGGTCCAGGGCGAGCTCGTGATCGCCCAGTCCGACGTCGCCACCCGCCAGCTGATGCTCGCCCAGGCGCTCCAGCAGCTCGAGGCGGCCCGCATCGAGGCCGGCCGCCAGGTCCGCTACCTCTCGCTCGGCGTCCGCCCGGTCGCTCCCGACGCCGCCACCTACCCCCGCGCCTTCGAGAACACGGCCCTCGCCTTCTTGATCTTCGGCGGCATCTACCTGATGCTGTCGATGACCGCCTCGATCCTGCGCGAGCAGGTCGCGGCCTGAGCCCGGAGCGATCGGGGCCCGGCCCGCGGCCGGGGGGCGGCCGTGACATCGGGGCGCCAGCGACGCGGGCCCTGCCGGCACCCGGGGGAGGCGCGCGGGATGCACCGTTTCGCGATCGGCGGCGTCGAGGTCGGCAACGACCTGCCGCTCACGCTCATCGCCGGCCCCTGCCAGATCGAGAGCGCGGGCCAGGGGGTGGAGATCGCCGGCCGCCTGGCCGAGGCCTGCCGGGCCGCCGGCGCCGGCTACATCTTCAAGGCGAGCTACGACAAGGCCAACCGCACCTCGCTCGCCGGCGCCCGCGGCCTCGGCCTCGAGGCCGGCCTTGCCGCCTTGGCCGAGGTCCGCCGCCAGGCGGGCGTGCCGGTCCTGACCGACGTCCACGCGCCCGAGGAGTGCGCCGCCGCGGCGGCGGTGGCCGACATCCTCCAGATCCCGGCCTTCCTCTGCCGCCAGACCGACCTTCTCCTTGCCGCCGGCCGCACCGGCTGCGCCGTCAACGTCAAGAAGGGCCAGTTCCTCGCCCCCTGGGACATGGCCGCCGTCGCGGCCAAGGTCGCCGCCACCGGCAACCGCCGCATCCTCCTGACCGAGCGCGGGGTCAGCTTCGGCTACAACGCCCTCGTCGTCGACCTCCGCGCCCTGCCGATCATGATGCGGACCGGCTGGCCGGTCATCATGGACGCGACCCACGCCGTCCAGGAGCCGGGCGGGCGCGGCACCTCCTCGGGCGGCCGGCGCGAGTTCGCCCCCGTCCTCGCCCGTGCCGCCGTCGCCCAGGGGATCGCCGGGGTCTTCATCGAGACCCACCCCGACCCCGACCGCGCCCCCTCGGACGGGCCCAACATGGTCCCGCTGGCCGAGATGGCCGAGCTTCTCCTGACCCTCATGGCCTTCGACCGGCTGGCCAAGTCGCGCCCCCTCGGGCCCGTGCGCGAGCCCCCGGTGGGGGGTTGATCGCCGCCCGGGCCCGGCGTATGTGACCCCCACGGTTGGGGCGTAGCCAAGCGGTAAGGCAGCGGATTTTGGTTCCGCCATACCCAGGTTCGAATCCTGGCGCCCCAGCCAGTCCCGCCCCCCGCCGGCCCCGGGCACGGCCTTCGCAAGGGCCAGGGTGTCACTCCGGGCGCGGGCGCGCGGGGCTGTGGGTCGGATCGCGGGCAAGCCAGTCGCGGCCGGGGATCGCGGCCACCAGCGCCTGCGTGTAGGGGTGCCGAGGGGCGGCGAAGACCTCGCCCGCCGGCCCCTCCTCGACCACCCGGCCCGCGCGCATGACCAGCACGCGGTCGCAGATCTGCGCCGCGACGAGGAGGTCGTGGGTGATGAAGATCAGGGCAAGCCGCAGGCGGTCGCGGATGGCCGCGAAAAGGGCGAGCACCTGCGCCTGGACCGAGACGTCGAGCGAGGAGACGGCCTCGTCGGCGATCAGCACCTGGGGCTCGAGGACGAGGGCGCGGGCGATGGCGATGCGCTGGCGCTGGCCGCCCGAGAACTCGTGGGGGAAGCGCTCCATCGCCGAGGGATCGAGGCCGACGAGGGCGAGCATCTCGGCCGCCCGCCGCCGCGCCTCGGCCGCCGGCACGCCCTGCACGGCAAGCCCGGTGGTGACGATCGTGGCCACGCGCTGGCGCGGGTTGAGCGAGGCGTAGGGATCCTGGAAGACCATCTGGATGCGGTGGCGCTCGTGGCGCAGCGCCGGCGCGGCGAGGTCCGAGAAGGGCACGCCGTGGATCGTGAACCGGCCCCCGTCGAGCGGCGTCAGGCGCATCAGGCAGCGGGCAAGGGTCGACTTGCCCGAGCCCGACTCGCCGACGATGCCGAGCGTCTCGCCCTCGGCCACGGCGAGGCTGACGCCGGCGAGCGCGGCGACCGGCGGGCGGCGGCGGAAAAGCCCCGCGGCATGGCCGGCGAAGGTCTTGGTCAGTCCGGCCGCGGCGAGCGCGGGCGGGCGGGCGGGCGGGGCCGGCCGGGCGCCGCCAAAGCGGGGCACGGCGGCGATGAGCCGGCGGGTGTAGTCCTCCGCGGGGGCGTTCAGGATCCGGTCCGCCGTGCCCGCCTCGACGATGCGGCCGTGGCGCATGACGACGATGCGGTCGGCGATCTCGGCGACGACGCCGAGATCGTGGGTGACAAACAGCACCGCCATCGCCCGGCGGGCCTGAAGCTCGCCGATCAGGCGCAGGATCTGGGCCTGGGTGGTGACGTCGAGCGCCGTCGTCGGCTCGTCGGCGATGAGGAGCGCGGGCGCGAGCGCGAGCGCGATGGCGATCATCACCCGCTGCTGCTGGCCGCCCGAGAGGCGGAAGGGAAAGCTGCCGGCGAGGGCGCGGGGGTCGGGAAGGTTGACCTCGGCCAGCCCCGCGAGGACCCGCCGCTCGACCTCCTCGGCCGGCAGCCGCTCGTGGGCGCGGATGATCTCGGCGACCTGGTCGCCGATCGTGCGGACCGGGTTCAGGGCGGCCGAGGCCTCCTGGAAGATCATGCCGATGCGCCGGCCGCGGAGGCGGCGCATCGCCGCCGCCGGGGCGCCGCGGATCTCCTCGCCCTCGAAGCGGATGCTGCCGGCGGTGACGGCAAGGGTCGGCGGCAGCAGGCCCATCACCGCATGCGCCGTCACCGACTTGCCCGATCCGGTCTCGCCGACGATGCAGAGGGTCTCGCGGCGGGCGACCTCGAAGCCGATGCCCGCGATCGCGAAGGGCCGGTCCGCCCCTGCCGGCAGCCGCACCGCGAGGTCGCGGACGGCCAGCAGGGCGGGCTCGCGCCCGGGGTCCGGCCCCTCGCTCATGCCCGTTCGGCCTTGCGCGCCTGGCGCGGGTTCAGGGCCGTCGTCAGGCTGTCGCCGACCATGTTGATCGCCAGCACGGTCAGCACGATGGCGACGCCGGGAATGGCGCTGAGGAGCCAGGCGTCGCGCAGGAAGGGCCGCGCCGCCCCGATCATGTAGCCCCAGGTCATCACGTTGGGGTCGCCGAGGCCGAGAAAGCTCAGCCCCGACTCGATGAGGATGGCCGAGGCGACCATGACCGAGGCGACGACGATCACCGGCGAGAGGGCGTTGGGCAGGATCTGGACGAAGAGGATGGCGAGCGGGCGCTGGCCGAGCCCGCGGGCGGCATCGACGAACTGGCGCGTCCGGAGCGACAGGACCTCGGCGCGCATGATCCGCGCCACGCTCGGCCAGGTGACGACGCCGATCCCGGCCACCACCGACCACATCGTCGGCCCGAGCACGACGACGAGGAGCATGATGAGGACGAGGCCCGGGATGATCTGGAAGAACTCGGTGACGCGCATCAGGATCTCGTCGGTCCAGCCGCGGAAGTAGCCGGCGACGGCGCCGACGGTGATGCCGATCGTCAGCGAGACGACGGTCGACATGAGCCCGATCAGGAGCGAGAAGCGGGCGCCGTGGACGAGGCCGAGGAGGACGTCGCGGCCGAGCATGTCGGTGCCGAGGAGATGGCCGCGCGTCAGCGGCGGCAGGAACGGCCGCGCCCCCATCGCCCAGGGCGAGCGCGGATTGGCGAGCGGGTAGACGGCCGCGACCGTCACCACGAGGGCGAGGAAGGCCATGCCGAGAAGCCCGCCCTTGTGGGCGAGGAGCGCCCGGCCGAGACTCCGGCCCCGGCTCATCCCTTCACCTCGATGCGCGGGTCGACGAAGGTGTAGACGATGTCGGTCGCGAGGTTGATGAGGATCACCAGGACCGAGGTGACAAGGAAGGTGCCGAGCAGGAGGGGATGGTCGCGGCTGGCGATCGAATCGTAGGCGAGCCGCCCGACCCCGGGCCAGGAGAAGACGGTCTCGATCAGCACCGTGCCGCTGACGAGGTGGCCGGCCTGGACGCCGGTGTAGGTGACGACGGCGAGCATGGCGTTGCGGAAGACGTGGCGCCAGACCACCTGCGCCTCGGTGATGCCCTTGGCGCGGGCCGCCTTGACGAAGTCCATGTCGGCGACATCGATCATCGTCGCCCGGGTGATGCGGGCGAAGACGCCCATGTAGTGGGTGCCGAGCGCGATCGTCGGCAGCACGAGATGGGCGGCGACGTCGCCGGCATGGGCGAGCCCGGTGTAGCCCATGCCGATGCTCGTCATGCCGAAGGGCGGCAGGATGTCGAGCCAGACCGCGAAGAGCAGCACGATCATCAGCCCGAGCCAGAAGTTCGGGGTGGCGTAGCCGAGAAGCGACAGGGCCGTGACGGCGCTGTCCTGCCAGCGCCCGAGGCTCCGCGCGGCGACGATGCCGAGGGCGACGCCGCTGACGAGGGCGAAGGCGAGGACCGAGGCGGCAAGAAGGAGCGTCGCCGGCATCCGCGCCAGCACGATGTCGAGGACGGGCTCCTGCATGCGGAAGGAATAGCCGAGATCGAGGCTGAGGAGGCCGCCCGCGTAGCGCAGGAACTGCTCCCAGAGCGGCCGGTCGATGCCGAGCGAGCGGCGGAGCGCGGCGACGTATTCGGGATCGGGCGAGCCCCCTTCCATGAGGAAGTCGACGATGTCGCCGGGGGCAAGCCGGATCAGGAAGAAGCTTGCCACCATGATGAGGAAGATGACGAAGACCGACCGGAACAGCCGCTCGCCGATGTAGGACAGCCGGGACATGCGCGGAACCCTGTCCTTTCCGGGCCGGGGGAGCGCGGGGCGGCCGCGTCCCCCCGGGCGGGCCTCAGGACTTCGTCACCTCGGCCCAGGAATAGTAGGCCGACAGCGGGCCCTGGTAGAGATGGTCGATGTTCGGCCGCGTGACGAGGTTGTCCTGCACCTCCATGAGCATGATGCAGGGCGCATCGGCCGAGATCAGGCGCTGGATCGCGGAATAGTGGCCCTGGGCCTCGGCATCCGTCAGGGCCGCATCGGCCTTCGCCCACAGCGCGTCGACCTCGGGGTTGGTGTAGCCCTGGTTGTTGCTGCCCCAGGTGTGGTTGATCCGCGACGTCAGATACTGGCGCGCGAGCCCGATCGTCGGATGCTGGAACTGGCCGACGGTGTTGAAGATCACCTCGAAGTCCCACTCACCGCCCCGTTTCTGGATCGTGGGCACGTCGACGAACTGGATCCGCGCCTCGAGCCCGACCTCGCGATACTGCTGGGCGATCATCTCCATCATCCGCGCCCGGTCGGAGCCGGCCGAGGCGACCATGAGCTCGAAGGAGAGCGCCCCCGGCGCCACCCCGGCCTCGGCGAGAAGGGCGCGCGCGCGGTCGGGATCGTAGGGGTATTTGGTCAGGACGCTGTCGTCGAAGTAGAGTGTGCTGGCGGCGATCGGCCCGTCCTGCACCCGGCCCTGGCCGAGGAAGGCGACGTCGATGATGAGCTGGCGGTCGAGCGCATGGGTCATCGCCCGGCGCACGCGCACGTCGTCGAAGGGCTTGACGCGGAGGTTCGGGATCAGCTGCGAGACGGCCCCGAGCCCGTCGAAGGAGCGGCGGTCGGCAAGCTTCGCGAGCCCGGCCTCGACGAGCCGCTTCTGGTCGTTGGCGGTGATGGTGATGCGGGTGGCGATGTCGATGCGCCCGGTCTCGACCGCGATCGCGCGCTGGGCCGAGTCGGGGATGAAATGGAAGTAGAGCTCGTCGACATGGGGCTCGCCCGCGCCCCAGTAGGTCTCGTTACGGACCAGATGGACGAATTCGCTGCGGCGCCACTCGCGGAAGACGAAGGGGCCGGTGCCGACGGGGGCGTTGTTCGTCGGGTTGTTGCGGAAGTCGGTGCCCTCGTAGAGGTGGCGGGGCAGGATCGGCCCGTTGACCGAGTTGATCGAAGTGAGGAAGGGCAGGAACGGGGCATCGAGCGTCATCACCACGGTGTGGTCGTCGGGGGCGTCGAAGCCCGCGATGCGGTCGATCGCCGAACGGGTGCGGGCATGGGTCTCGCGCAGGATCTGGTCGAAGCAGAAGATGACGTCGGCGGCCGTGAAGGGCTTGCCATCGTGCCAGCTGACGCCGTGGCGGAGGTTGAAGGTGTAGCTCTTGCCGTCGGCCGACACCGACCAGCTCTCGGCCAGCTCGCCCTCGAGCCGGTTCTCCTCGTCGTAGCGGATCAGCGCCTGGAGGATCTTGCCGCCGGTGATGGTCTGGGCGCCGTCGATCTGGGTGATCCCGGCCGAGAGGACGCCCGGCTCCTGGGCGCAGACGGCGTTGAGGATGACGCGGTTCTGGGCCCGGCCCGGGCGCGGCGCGGCGACGAGGCCGGCGGCGAAGGCCGCGCCGGTGCCGAGGACGTCCCGGCGGTTCATCACGATTGGCATCTGTGCTTCCCCCCTTGCGAACTGACCCCCGGGCGCATCGCGGCGCGGGGTGCGGACGGGCGCCCGCGCCCGAGGCAGGCCACGATTCGGCCGGGCGATGCCCGGGTTGCGGACCGGCGGCGAGGCACGAGTGAAGGGCCTTCGCCGGCGCCGGTAAAGCATCGCCGGTTTCACCGGGCGGAACCCGCCTTCCCGCCGGCCCGGGCCCCCCGGGGGGGGGCCGGCCCGCCCCGGTTTCTCCAGGTGAAATCCGCCGCCGTTGACCGCGGGCCCCCGTCCTTCCCAGACTGGGCGCGCGTCGGGGGCGGGGGTGACGGGTGGCGGGATTCAGGATCTGGACGTCGGCCTGCTCGCATCTCGCGACCGACCTGGCCCACGGGCGGCGGAGCTTTGCCGAGGCGCTGGCCCAGAGCGAGGAGGGCGGCGCTCTCGGCGGGCCGCCCTTCGCCTGGGACATCGCGCTCCACCTCGGCGACCTCTCGGGCACCCAGCCACCCCCGACCGATGCCGAGGGCCCCGAGGTCGTGGCCCAGCTGTCCTCCGGCCGCCGCCATCCGCGATCGTCGATCTACACCCTCGCCGGCAACCATGACGCGAGCGGGCCGGGCGAGGAGGCGCAGTGGTGGTTCCGGAAGTGGGTGGACCCGCTCGGCACCAACGCCGCGGTCTCGGGCGTCGATCGCGCCCGCATGCCCTTTGCGGTCGAGGGCGCCTGGGACCGCTACCGCTTTCGCGTCGGCAACCTTCTCGTCCTCATGATGAGCGACCGCAACGACGGCGGCCCGCCGAGCGGGCGCGGCGCGCGCGGCGGCTATCCCTCCGGGCGCATCCTGCCCGAGACCTTCGACTGGTGGGTGGACCAGATCGAGAGCAACCGCGACCGCATCATCCTCTCCTGCCACCACTACATGCTGCGGGAGACGACGGCCGGCTCGGGCCCCTGGGAGGGGTTCCACCGCGACGCCACCGGCAAGCTCGTCTCGCTCTTCCACGGCTACTTCCCGGGCGCGGGCGAGGAGGGCGCCTCGTATCTCTACTGGTGCGGCGACCGGCCCGATGCCCAGGTCTTCGAGCGCTACCTTGCCGCCCATCCCGGCGCCGTCGATCTCTGGCTCGGTGCCCATACCCACACCGTTCCCGACCTCGTCCTCGCCGGCCGCTCGCTCGTCGAGCGGAAATGGGGCGTGACCTTCGCCAACGTCTCGGCGCTGACCAAGTATCACGTCGGCAAGCTGCAGCGGTCGGCGCCCATGAGCCGGCTCCTGACCTTCGAGGAGGGGCGCGACACGGCCCGCCTGCAATGCTACCTCCACACCGCCGACTATGCCCCCCAGGGCTGGTTCGCGCCCGCCGAGGTGCAGGTGCCCCTGCGCCATCCCTTCCGGCGCTGACATGGGCGCGGGCGCCCGCGACGTCGTCGTCGCGCGCGACGTCGCCATGGCGACCCGCGACGGGGTCATCCTGCGCGCCGACGTCTGGCGGCCGAAGGGGAGGGGGCCCTTCCCGGTCCTCGTCTGCCGCACCCCTTACGACAAGGCCGCGCCGCTCAACGCGGGCGTCGCCGAGGCGCTGGCGGCGCGCGGCTACATCGCCGTCGCCCAGGACATCCGCGGCTCGCACGCCTCGGACGGCACCCTCGTCTGGCAGTTCGCCCCCGAGGCCCTCGCCGTCGAATGCGCCGACGGCGAGGACTGCGTCGGCTGGGCCGCGACGCTCGGCGGAGCGGACGGCCGCGTCGGCACCTTCGGCGTCTCCTACTCCTCGTGGCTCAGCCTCGCCATGGCCGCGCACCGGCCGGGGGCGCTGCGGGCGGCGGCGATCAGCGGCATCCCCGCCTCGATCCGCGACCTCAACTTCGGCATCTTCGAGACCGGCCGCCGCCTGCAGTGGACCTACGCCCAGGCCTGCGCGCTCGGCGCCCGCGCCGGCGACCGCCGCTGGCCGGCGTCGCTCGCCGAGGCCAATGCCGACTGGCTCGAGGTCCAGCGCGGCAAGTGGCTCTGGCACCTGCCGCTCGCGACCATCCCCGGGTCGGTCTTCGGTCCCCTCGACGGGGCGCTCAAGCGCTACATGGGCGAGCAGGCGCGCGAGATGTGGCCCCTGGCGGGGATCACCCGCGGCCTTGCCATCCCCGTCCTCGTCCAGACCGGCTGGTGGGACCGCCTCAGCCTCTGCCTGCGCCATTTCGAGGCCCTGAGGCGCACGGGCGACCCCGCGGCGGCCTCGCGCCACCGCCTGCTGATCGGGCCCTGGCCGCACCATCCCTTTCACCTCAACGGCCGCATCGGGCCCGTCGACTACGGAGGGGCGGCCGACCTCCGCTATCCCGACCTCGTCGCCGACTGGTATGACCACCAGTTCCGGGGCCGGGAGAGCGAGCTCACCTCGGGCCCCCCCGTCCGCCTCTTCATCCTCAACGACAACGCCTGGCGCGGGCTTGCCGACTGGCCGCCGCCGGGCCTCCGGCCGACGGCCTTCCACCTGCGCAGCGGCGGCCGCGCCGCCACCCCCACGGGCGACGGGCGCCTGACCCGCGAGGCCCCGGGCGAGGAGCCGCCCGACCGCTTCACCTACGATCCCGCCGACCCGGTGATGAGCCTGATGGGGGCGGATTCGCAGATGCTGCCCGTGGACCAGCGCCGCAACGCCCGCCGCGCCGACATCCTCGTCTACCAGACCGCGCCCTTCGACCGCGCCCTCCTCCTCGTCGGCCCGGTCACGGTCGAGCTCTGGGCCGCCTCGGACCGTACCGACACCGACTTCGTCGCCCGTCTGATCGAGGTCCGCCCGGACGGGCTTGCGATCAACATCAGTTCGGGCATCCTGCGCGCCCGCTACCGCGAGGGCTACGACCGCGAGGTGCCGCTGGTGGCGGGCGTGCCGGCGCGCCTCGCGATCACGCTCCTTCCCGTCGGCATCCGTCTCGGGGCAGGCTCGCGGCTCCGCCTCGACATCACGAGTTCGGACTTTCCCGCATTCGACCGCAACCACAACACCGGCGGCGACGATCTTGCCGGGGCGACGCTGCTTGTCGCCCGCCAGCAGGTCTTCCACGACCCCGCCCGGCCGTCGCGCCTGATCCTTCCCGTCCTGGAGGAGCCATGACCGAGGTGACCGTCGAGCGCGACGCGATCTGCCTGACCCGCGACGGCATCGCCCTGCGGGCCGACATCTGGCGGCCGGCCGCGGCCGCGGGGCCGGTCCCCGTACTCCTGACGCGCACGCCCTACAACAAGGCGATGCCGCTCAATGCCGACACCTGCCGCGCCCTCGCCGCCCGCGGCTACATCGCCGTCACCCAGGACCTCCGCGGCACCCATGCCTCGGACGGCGATTTCGACTGGATCAAGAACCCCGCCTCGCAGCCGCGCGAGGCCCGCGACGGCTGGGACGCGGTCGAATGGGCGGCACGCCTGCCGGGGTCGGACGGCCGCGTCGGCACCTTCGGCGTCAGCTACATGTCGCACTGCTCCTGGAGCCTCGCGGTGGCGGGGCCGCCCGCGCTCGCGGCCATGCACGTCGGCGGCATGGGGCTATCGACGCTCGACATGACCTTCGGCATCTTCGACATCGGGCGCCGCCTGCAATGGGCCTACGCCCAGGCCGCCGACGTCCGCCGCCGGGCCGGACGCAGCGACGGGCCCCTGACGCGCGAGGCCGCCAACGCCGAGTGGATGAACGTCATGCAGGGCAAGTGGCTCTGGCACCTGCCGCTGACGACCATCCCCGAACCGGTCTTCGCCGGCCTGACCGGTCCCCTGCGCGACTATCTCGAGATCCCCGACCGCTCGACCCACGACTACGGCGACGTCCATGCCCGGCTGAGGATCCCCGTCTGCACCGTCACCGGCTGGTGGGACCGGCTGTCGCTCTGCGTCCGCCACCACGAGCGGCTCCAGGCGACGGCGGGGCGCGACCGCCACCGCCTCGTCATCGGCCCGTGGTCGCACGACCCCTCGACCTTCCGGCGCGACATCGGCCCGCGCGACTACGGGCCCGAGGCCGACCAGCCCTACCCCGGCCTCGTCGCCGACTGGTTCGACGAGGTCCTCCGCGGCGGCGCCCCGGCCCGCGTCGGCGGCGGCGGCGGCGGCAACGTCAGCCTCATGCTCGTCAACGAGCCCGGCTGGCGGCGCTATCCCGTCTGGCCGCCGCCGGCGCGTGACTTCGTCCTCCACCTCCATTCCGACGGGCGGGCGAACACGCCCCGCGGCAGCGGCCGGCTGGCGCCCGAGGCGCCGGGGGACGAGCCTGCCGACCGTTTCCTCTACGATCCCGCCGACCCGCTGATGAGCCTCATGGGACGCAACGCCCACAACCTGCCGGTGGACCAGAGCCCCCACGACCACCGTCCGGACATCCTCAGCTACTCGACCCCGCCCTTGGAGCAGGACCTCGTGGTCGCGGGCTATCCCCGCTGCGAGATCTGGGCCGCCTCGGACGCACCCGACACCGACTTCACGGCCAAGATCGTCGAGATCGGGCCCGACGGCCTCGCCCTCAACATCGTCCAGGGCATCCTGCGGGCCCGCTACCGCGAGGGCTACGGGCGCGAGGTCCCGCTCGAGCCCGACCGGCCGACCGCGATGTCGATCCCGCTGATGCCGGTCGGCATCCGCTTCCGCCGCGGCAGCCGCATCCGTCTCGACATCTCGAGTTCGGACTTCCCCGCCTTCGACCGCAACCACAACACCGGCGGCCGTGACTGGGCCGAGACGGTGCTGCGCCCGGCCCGCCAGACCCTCTTCCACGACGCCGCCCACCCCTCGCGTCTGGTCCTGCCGGTCCTCGAGGCACCATGACCGGCGCGGCCGTCGCCTCGATCCGGCTCGAGATCGTCGCCCCCGTCCCGGCGACCCGCTGGTGCTTTCTCGCCGTCACCGGCGCCGACGGCCTCACCGGGACGGGCGAGGCGACCCTGCAGGCGGCCGAGGCCGACGTTCTCGACCGCGCCGGGGCGACCCTTCCGGCCTTTCTCGGGGCGCCGGCCGAGCCCGCGGCCGTCGCCCGCCTTCGTCCCGCCGACCTGCCCCAGGCGGCGATCCTCTCGGCCCTCAGCCAGGCCTTCCACGACCTCGCCGCCCGCCGCACCGGCCATCCCCTCGCCCGCGTCCTCGGCGCCCCCGCGGGCGCCACCGTGCCCCTTTACGCCAACATCAACCGCCGCACCCGCGACCGCTCGCCCGCGGGCTTTGCCGCCAGCGCGCAGGCGGCCCGCGAGGCGGGCTTCGACGCCCTGAAGATCGCCCCCTTCGACGAGGTGACGGCGGCGGCGCGCGCCGAAGGGCGCGAGGGCGAGGCGATGGGCCCGGGGCTCGCGCGGGCGGCGGCGGTGCGCGCGGCCCTCGGCCGCGAGGCTGCGCTCATGGTCGACTGCCACTGGCGCTTCACGCCGCAAGGGGCGGCGCGGGCGATCGACGCCCTCGCCGGCCTCTGCCTTCACTGGGTCGAGTGCCCGCTGCCGGAGGACGGCGACGCCATCCCCGCGATCGCCCGCCTGCGGCGCCAGGCCAACGGGCGCGGCATGCGGCTCGCCGGGCTCGAGACGGCGGTCGGGGTCGAGGGCTTCGCCCCCTTCCTTGACGCCGGCGCCTACGACGTCGTCATGCCCGACGTGAAATACATCGGCAGCATCGATGCGATGGCCGCCCTCGCCCGGAGGCTCGCGGGGACGGCGACGACACTCTCGCCCCATAACCCCTCGGGGCCGGTGTCGCACGCCGCGAGCCTGCACGTCGCGGCCGCGCTGGCGGTCGTGGACCGCCTCGAGATGCAGTTCGACGAGACCGGGGTCTTCGACCGCCTCGTCGCCGACGCCCTGCCCGCCCCCCGCGCCGGCCGCGCGACCCTGCCCGCGGGACCGGGCCTCGGCGTCGCCCTCGATCGGGGCGTGGTCGCCGCGCACCGCGTCCTCCGGCGCGAGTTCCGCCCGTGAGCGCCGGCCGCCCCGCGGGCCCGCCCACGGTCCTGATGACGGGCCCCCTCACCCCGGACGTCCTCGAGCGCGCCGCCCGCGTGGCCGCGGGCGCCCGCCTCCGCGCCCTGCCCGGCCAGGACGCGCTCGAGGCCGAGATCGAGGCGGCCGATGCGGCGGTGACCAACCACCTCGCGCCCGCCGCCCTTGCCCGCGCCCGCCGCCTGCGCTGGGTGCAAAGCTGGGCCGCGGGGCCCGACGCGCTCCTCCACCCCGCCATGGTCGCGAGCGCCGTCACGGTGACCTCCTGCCGGGGCAACGGGGCCGTGCCGCTGGCCGAGCACGCGCTGATGCTGATGCTGGCGGTCGACCGCCGCCTCCCGCGCCTCATGGCCGCCCAGGCCGCGGGCGGGTGGGACCGCTTCAGCCACGGCGAGCTTGCCGGGCGCGCCTGCGGCATCATCGGCACCGGCCATTGCGGGGCCGACCTTGCGGCGAAGGCCCACGCCTTCCGCATGCGCACCCTCGGGCTGCGGCGCCGGGAGGGCCCCGCGCCGGCCGCCTTCGATGCCCTCTACACCCGCGAGAGGCTGCACGAGTTCCTGGCCGCGAGCGACTTCGTCGTCGTCACCGCGCCCTTCACGGCCGCGACCGCGGGCATGCTGGGCGCGGCCGAGTTCGCAGCGATGCGCCGGGGGGCGATCTACGTCTGCATCTCGCGCGGGGGCATCGCGCGGGACGACGCCCTCCTCGCGGCGCTGCGCTCGGGCCATCTCGCAGGGGCGGGGCTCGATGCCCACGCGGTCGAGCCCCTGCCCGCCGACAGCCCCTTCCGGGCCCTCGACAACGTCATCGTCACCCCGCACATGGGCGCCGTCACCGCCGGCACGCGGGCCCGCGGCGAGGCGATCGTGCTCGAGAACCTCGGGCGTTTCGTGCGGGGCGAGTCGCTCGTCAACGTCGTCGACAAGGTCGCGGGCTACTGAGGGAGGGCGGCGGAGTGCTGATCGGATGTCTCGAGTCGGGGGGGAATGCGGGCCTCGCGGCGCGGTTGGCCGCGGCCCTGCCCGAACACCGCTTCGTCGCCGGTCTCGGGCTCGATGACCTCGGCCCGGCGGCGACGGAGATGGAGGCCCTGATCGTCAGCACGCCGCTCTACGATGCGGCGCTCCGCGACGGGCTTGTCGCCTGCGCCCGCCGCCTCGAATGGCTGCAATGCCTCTCCTCGGGCGCCGACCACCTCCTCGCCGTCGGGCTGCCCTCCGGGGTGATCCTGACGACGGCGAGCGGGGCCCACGCCAACGGCGTCGCCGAGCATGCCGCGGCGCTCATCCTCGCCGCCCTCCGCCGCCTTCCCGACCTCGCGCGCGCCCAGGCCGCCGGGCGGTGGG
>JADLCV010000060.1 GCA_020846995.1 Paracoccaceae bacterium | reverse complement strand
GGGCGCCGCGCCGCCGTCGCGGCCGGGGTAGAAGCGCATCTGGGTGCGGTCGTACCAGCTGCCGCCGCCGCCCTGGTGGACGCAGTGGCCGGCCGTGACCACGGTATTGGAGCTGATCAGCCAGCCCGTGCAGTGGTGGCGGCCCTGGTAGGTGATGAGGCCGACGGCGCGGTTGGGATAGAGGCCGGTCTTGAGCAGCATCCGCGAATCCCAGTTCAGGATCGACTCGCCGCCCCCCATTTCCTCGGGCAGGGGCCCGACGGCGTCGGCGCCCAGCCGCACCCCGTCGGCGACCAGCGCGGCCTCGGTCACCTCGGCGGCGCCGACGAAGGGGGTCACGGCCGCGACCCGCTCGCCCGCCGGCCCGGCCACGCGCGGCCCGTCCGCCACCGGCCGGTCGCTTGCCACCGCGGCCGTGCCCATCAGGGCCAGCGCCGACACGGCGGCCAGTCTTGCCAGGAACTTCATGGGAACCTCCCCAGGTTCAAACCTTGACACGATGACGTGACAGAACGGGACGAGGCTACACGGTCCCCCGCGCGGCGCACAAGACACATTTCGGAGAAAGCTTTTCCGGGCGCGGATTCCTGCCGCCCCGGGGGGCTGTCCGGCGCCTGCCCCGGGGGCGGAAACGCCGCTGGCAGGGGGACTTGGCCGGTCGAGGCCGGGCCGCGGGGCCGCCGTCCGGCGGGCCGGCGGCCGCCCCCGGTTCGCCTCGCGCGGCCCCCGCCGCCCCGGCCCCCCGGGCGCGCCCCTCCCCGCCGCCCGCGCGGGCCCCGGGCGGGCCGTTCGCTCACTCCCGCGCGAGCGGGCGGGCCGGTGCCGGGCCGGTGCCGGGGGGGGGCGGGCGGAACGCCGCCGCCGTTGGCGGGCCCGCTCCGGCCGTCAGAGCGGCGGCGGCAGGACGCCCGCGAAGATCGCAAGCAGCGTCACGAAGGCCGTGACGGTGGTGACAAGCTGGAACATCGCCACCCCCGCCCGCGCCCGCGCGAGGAGGCCCCGGTCCTCGCCCGCCTGCTGGTTGCCGCGGTTGGTCCAGCGCTGCTTGGCCAGCCGGAAGACGAGCGAGATCTTCACCGCCGCGTTGATGATCTGGTTGAGGTAGAGGATGAAGGGCCAGCGCGGGTCGGCCCGGCGGGCATGGCGGTAGAGGAAGAGGGAAAGGACGAGGCGCGTGGCGACGATCCAGGTCGCGACGTTGACGATGTAGAGGGGCTCGGCCGCGACCGCGAAGACGGCCAGCACGGGGGCGACCATCATCGTCCACATGGCGATGCGCTGGTCGACGATGCACCACCAGATGAAGGGCGGCATCGCCCGGGGGCCGAGGGCGATCGCGCGCGAGCCGTTGCGCAGCATGTTGCCCGACCAGCGGCGGAAGTTCTGGACCATCCGCGAGAGCCCGCCCTCGCGGATGATCTCGATCGTGTAGACGGTGGCGTCGGGGACGTAGGTCATCCGGGCGCCGATCCTCAGGAGGTGGAACCAGCTCGACTTGTCGTCGCCCGAGAGGAAGCGGAAGCGGCCCCAGAGCCAGTGGTCGAGGTGGTCGGCCTCGATCGTGCGGATGAAGGCGTGGTCGATGACGTTCAGGGCCCGGAACATGCTCATCCGCCCGGTCAGCGTCAGCACCCGGCCGGCGAGCGCGTGGCTCTGCATGGCGATGCGGCGCTGGGCGAAGCGCAGCGAAAGCCACGAGGCGATCCAGTCCGGGCCCTGGCAGATCACCTCCTCGTCCGTCGTCAGCGCCTGAAGCCCGGGGTCGGCCGCGAACAGGGGCAGGCAGCGGGCGAGGACGTCGGGGCCGAGAAGGGCGTCCCCGTCCATGAAGAGGACGATGTCGTCGGGGGCGACGCCGCTTCTCGCGATGGCGCGCAGGACGACGCCGATCGCCATCCGCTTGCCGGGCTGGTTCTGGCGGATCAGCACGCATTCGAAGCGGTCGGGGTCGAGGCCGGCGGCCTGGGCTTCGAGGAAGTCGCGGATCACGCCCTCGTCGCCGGCGCTGCCGGTGCCGATCCAGAGCGTCGTCGCGATGCCCTCGCGGCGGACCTGGGCGAGGATCGCGGCAAGGACGGCGCGGGTGATGACCGGCTCCTCGAGGTAGGTCGTCATCTGGATGTGCAGCCGCCTTGGCCGCCAGCCCCTGCCCCAGACGCGATCGGCCGCGGCCCGCATCGGCGGCCAGGCGCGGGCGGCGAAGACCTCGGCCCGGAGGGCATGGTTGAACCACCAGCCGAAGCGCCAGATGCCGATGGCGCCGATGGCGAGGCTGAGGTGGGCGACCTCGGGGGCGAGGAGGCGGTTCGGCACCTGGAGGACCGCCGCCGCGAGGAGGAGGACGGTGGCGGCGAGGGCGAAGGTCGCCCCGGCCCCGAAGCGGCGAAGGTAGGGCGGGGGTCGGCGGGAGAGCCGGGCGAGGGCGGCTGCCAGCGCCTTGGCGAGCGGATAGCCCGATGGAATGCCGGCCATGGGGCGCAGGACCCTGGCTAGCCGGCGGCGGCCGCGAGCCCGAGCCAGCGCCGCCAGAGGTCGCGCCGGACGGTGGCCCGCACCGGGGCGCCGGGCTC
Source organism: Paracoccaceae bacterium (assembly GCA_020846995.1). GTDB lineage: Bacteria > Pseudomonadota > Alphaproteobacteria > Rhodobacterales > Rhodobacteraceae > JAHDXW01. The sequence continues at coordinate 19,796 of JADLCV010000060.1, read as the reverse complement.
GAGCAGGCCGCGCAGTTCGCCGTCGTCCGCGGCATCGAGGGTGATGCGGAGCTGGATCGCGCCCTCGGGGTCGGCCGGCGGAGCCCCGGCGCGGATGTCGGCGACGCGGCCGGCGAGCGTCACCGGCCGGCCCTCGCGGGTCAGCCGGACCTCGGCCGCCATGCCGATCCAGACCGCGCCCGAGAGCGCGTCGGGAAGCCAGCCGTCGACGGTGCGGGCGCCCTCGCGCTCGAGCGTGAGGAGCGGCGTGCCGGCGGCGACCGCCTGGCCGGGGACGGCCGCGATCGCGAGGACCCGCCCGGCGACCGGGGCGCCGAGGTCGAGGGCCGCGAGTACGGCCCGCAGCCGCCCGGCCTCGGTCTCGAGCAGGCGGAGGTCGCGGGCGCGGGCGCGGAGTTCGTCCTCGAGCCGCAGGCGGACGTCGTGGTAGTCGCCGGGCGCGAGCGCCACCCCGGCGTCGCCGGCCTTCCCGCCGGCGCTCTCGCCGCCGGCGGCGGTCGCGGCCTGCAGGGCGAGGTGGGCGGCGAGGCGCATCTCGACGTCGGCAAGCTCGGCCTCGCTCCGGGCGATGGCGGGGGCGAGGGCGTCGAGTGCCTGGCGCGTCTCGGGCGCGGCAAGCCGCATCAGCGGCGTCCCGGCGGCGACCACGGCCCCCGGCACGACGAGGATCTCGCCCACCGCCGCCGCCGAGGGGGCGCCGAGAACGTGCTCGTCGGCCGTCACGCGCGCATTCAGCAGCGGCACGCGGTCGAGGCGCTGGTAGACGGCCTGGCCGAGATAGCCGAAGACGGCCACGGCGAGGAGCGCATAGATGACGAGATGGGCGACGACCCGGACCGGGCGGGGCGTGGCGCCGAGGGTGGCGGCGGCCCGCTCCTCCTCGGTCTCGGTCAGGGGCACGAGGTCGACAGGGGTGTCGAGCGCAGTGATGACGTCGGCGACCGCCGCCATCCGTCCCGACAGGAGGTTGCGGTAGAAGAGCGCGAGGACCTCGCGCTGGCGGCCGCTCAGCCCCCGGAGCAGGAACTCGCCGGCCGCGGCCCCGGGCTCGAGCGTGACGGGAAAGAAGATGTTGACGCCCTGGAAGGGGATCGACAGGCTTGCCCCGGCGAGATCCCGCGCCTCCAGCTCGTGGCTGTAGAGGGCGCGGAGCGACCACTCGCGAACCTGCACCACGCCTCCGTCGGCCAGCCCCACGAGGAGGGGGGCGGCGACACGAAACGACATGTCCGGTTCCGGACGTTCGTGCCGAACGTTCATCGTCGGCCTTTCTGCTGCTCGATTGCCACTTCTTAGCATGACTTCGGCGAATCAGTAAGCAGGCGGCTCAAGGCGGAATTGGGGAAGCGGCGCGCCGGCAATATGCCGGGCCCGCGGGCCATGGCGGGGGGGTGGCAGGGGCGGCGATCCGGTATAGAACGGAAAGCGAACAGACGCCCGAGTCGCCCCTGCCCGGGCCGCGGCCCGGGGTCGCCCCGCCCGAGCCCCCTGCCGATGAGCTTCGCCGAGCTGTCGATCACCTCGAACTTCACCTTCCTGACCGGCGCCTCGCATCCGGAGGAATACGTCGCCCGCGCCGCCGAGCTTGGCCTGCCCGCGCTGGCCATCGCCGACGCCAATTCGGTCGCGGGGCTCGTCCGCGCCCACAGCGCGGCGCGCGAACTCGCGCGGCGCCGGGCCGAGGGCGGGCCGGGGGCGCCGGCGGCGGTGCCCCGGCTGATCCCCGCGGCCCGGCTGGTGCTGGCGGAGGGGGCGGCGGAAGGGCCGGCGGGGGGGGTGCCGGGGGGGCTCGCGGTGACGGCGCTGCCGCGCGACCGCGCCGCCTGGGGGCGGCTCTGCCGGCTCATCTCGCGGGGCCGGCTGCGGGCGCCCAAGGGCGGCTGCGCCCTCGGCCTCGACGACCTTCTCGAGTGGGGGGCGGGGATGGAACTGCTCCTGCACCCTCCCGACGCCTTCGCCCCGGCGCCGCGCGCCTGGTGGGCGGCGGCGCGCCGGCTGGCCGGCCGCTTCCCCGGCCAGACCGGGCTTCTCGTCGCCCCGGCCTACGACGGGCGCGACGAGGCCCGCCTCGACCGCCTCGTGCGGCACGCCGCCCGCCTCGGGGTCGAGGCCGTCGCCTCGGCGGCGCCGCGCATGCACCACGGCCGCCGCCGGCGGCTTGCCGACGTGCTGACGGCGATCCGCACCGGCATCCCCGTCGATGCCCTCGGCCACGCCGCCCTTGCCAACGGCGAATGCCGGCTGCGCGCCGAGGCCGAGATGCTGCGCCTCTTCGGCCGCCATGCCGGGGCCGTCGCCGCCGCCGGCCGGGTGGCAGGGCGCTGCCGCTTCGCGCTCGACGAGCTGCGCTACGAATACCCCTCGGAATGCGCGACCGGCGAGACCGCGGCGGCGCGGCTCGCGCGCCTCGCCCGCGCCGGGCTCGCCCGCCGCTACCCCGACGCCATCCCCCCGCGCGTGCAGGGGATGCTCGAGCACGAGCTGGCCCTCATCGCCCGCCTCGCCTACGAGCCCTACTTCCTCACCGTCCACGACATCGTCGCCTTCGCGCGCTCCCGCGGCATCCTCTGCCAGGGCCGCGGCTCGGCCGCCAACTCGGTCGTCTGCTACGCCCTCGGCGTCACCTCGGTCTCGCCCGAGATCGGGGCCATGGTCTTCGAGCGCTTCGTCTCCGAGGCCCGCGGCGAGCCGCCCGACATCGACGTCGATTTCGAGCACGAGCGGCGCGAGGAGGTGATCCAGCACATCTACGCGACCTACGGCCGCCACCGCGCCGGCCTCTGCGCCACCGTCATCCACTACCGCGGCAAGCGCGCGGTGCGCGAGGTCGGCCGCGCCATGGGGCTCGGCGAGGACACGGTGGCGGCGATGTCCTCCCAGATCTGGGGCTGGGGGTCGCTGAAGGGGGCCGAGGAGGCGCGGCTGCGCGAGATCGGGCTTGACCCCGCCGACCGGCGGCTGGCCCTGACCATGGAGCTCGTGGCCGAGATCCAGGGCTTTCCGCGCCACCTCTCCCAGCACGTCGGCGGCTTCGTCATCACCGAGGGGCGGCTCGACGAGCTCGTCCCGGTCGAGAACGCGACCATGGAGGGGCGCACCGTCATCCCCTGGGACAAGGACGACATCGACGCCCTCGGCATCCTCAAGGTCGACGTCCTCGCCCTCGGCATGCTCACCTGCATCCGCAAGGCCTTCGCGCTGATCGCGCGCCATCACCGCACCGAGTGGGACCTCGCCACCCTGCCGCCCGAGGATCCGGCCGTCTACGACATGCTCTGCCGGGCCGATTCGCTCGGCGTCTTCCAGGTCGAGAGCCGGGCCCAGATGAACTTCCTGCCCCGCCTGCGGCCGCGCTGCTTCTACGACCTCGTGATCCAGGTCGCGATCATCCGCCCCGGCCCGATCCAGGGCGACATGGTCCATCCCTACCTGCGGCGGCGGGGCGGCGAGGAGACGGTGGCCTTCCCCTCCGACGCCCTCGGGGCGGTCCTCGCCAAGACCCTCGGCGTGCCCCTGTTCCAGGAACAGGCGATGCAGATCGCCATCGTCGGGGCCGGCTTCTCGCCCGGCGAGGCCGACCGGCTGCGCCGGGCGCTCGCCACCTTCCGCCGCCTCGGCCATGTCGGCGAGCTGCGCGGGCGCTTCCTCGCCGGCATGAAGGCCAACGGCTACGACGACGACTTCGCCCTCCGCTGCTTCGCGCAGATCGAGGGCTTCGGCAGCTACGGCTTCCCCGAAAGCCATGCCGCCTCCTTCGCGCTGCTCGTCTATGCCTCGGCCTGGATCAAGCGCCACCACCCCGGCATCTTCGCCTGCGCGCTGCTCAACGCCCAGCCGATGGGCTTCTACGCCCCGGCCCAGATCGTGCGCGACGCCCGCGCCCACGGCGTCGCCGTGCGCCCGCCCTGCATCAACGCCTCGACCTGGGATTGCACGATGGAGCCCGACGGCCGCGGCGGCCTCGCCCTCCGGCTCGGCCTGCGCCAGATCACGGGCATGCCCGAGGAGGAGGCGGGCTGGATCGTCGCCGCCCGCGGCAACGGCTACGGCTCGGTCGAGGACGTCTGGCGGCGCGCCGGGGTCGGGCCTGCGCTTCTCGCCCGGCTGGCCGAGGCCGACGCCTTCGCCGCCCTCGGGCTCTGCCGCCGCGATGCGCTCTGGGCGGCGAAGGCGCTCGGGGCCGGACCGCTGCCCCTGTTCGCCGCCGACCTCGACGGCGAGGCCATCGCCGAGCCCGCGGTGACGCTGCCGGCGATGAGCCTCGGCGAGGCGGTGGTCGCCGACTACCACGCCCTCAGGCTGACGCTTCGCGCCCATCCCGTGGCGCTCCTGCGCCACCTGCTGACGCCGCCCGGGTAGGCGGGCCCGGGGGGCCGCCCTCCCGGCCGCGCTTGACATCGGCCGGGCCAGGGTCGATCGCTTCGTGGCGATGCCGTTCCGCCCCGAGCCCGGCCGCCGATCCCCGCCGCGATCGCCCGCGCCGGGCCGGAGCGACCGCTTCGCGGCGGCGGTGCAGGGCTGGCGGACGGGGTCGGGAAGGGGCCGGCGAGATGCAGGAGCGCGAGATCGCGATCATCATCGGGTATCCGGTCGACCCGGAGAGCCGCGCGCGGTTCCCCGAGCGTCCGGGCGCGAACGGCGCCAATACGCCGGCGGACGACGGCTGGCTGGGCATGGGGACGAGCGAGCCCGCCGGCGCCGACGGGCGCACGGTGTTCCCGACCGGACGCCGGCGCGACCCGGCCGCGATCGACCGCCACCGCGCCAGGCCCGGGCACGACGCCTCGCCCGTGCGCGTCGACGAACCCGTCGCCCGCAGGCGGGCGGCAAGGTGCCGCGGCATCAGCGGCTGAGCGGGAGAAAAGGCAATATGGCAGGAAGGACAGGGGCGATCGCGCGGCACGGGCCGAGCGCGATCCTGCACGAGGTCGTCGCCCACAACGGCGTCCTCTATCTCGCCGGCGTCATCGCCGGCACGCCGGTCGCCGACATGGAGGCGCAGGCCCGCGACGTCTTCGCCCAGATCGACGCCCTTCTCGAGGCCCACGGGTCGGATCGCCACCACCTTCTCGCGACGACGATCTACGTCACCGACCTTGACGCCAAGCCGGCCATGAACCGGGCCTGGCGCGACTGGCTGCCCGCGGCGGCGCTGCCGGCGCGGGCGACGATCGGCGTGCGCGACCTTGGCCCCGGGGTCCTGATCGAGGTCGTCGCCACGGCCGCGCAGAAGGCCTGACCCGCCGCCCCTCGCGACGGCGCGAGCGGTCGTCCCCGCCCGAGGGGCGCGGGGACCCGCCGGCCGCCGCCCGCGAGCCCGGGCCGTGCACGGGCAGGGCGCGGGGCCCGTTCCCGCACATGCCCGCGAGGGGCCGCCGCTGACGGCTCCGCCGCCGCGGCCGGGGCCGGACCGCGGGGCCCTGCGGGCAGGCGCGCACGGCCCGCGGCGCCGCGCCGGGCGCGGGCCGGGCCGCCGCGGCCGGGCCGGTTCCCTTGGCCGGGAACATGGCCTAGCGTCGCGGCCCGCGGGGTGGGGCCGCCGGGCGCCCGCGGGGCGCCGGGGCCCGCCGCGCGAGCAGGACGGAGACAAGCGATGAAGCCGAGACTGGTGTATCTCTCCAAGGCCCCCGCGCTCATCGAGGCGCAGCGGGCGCTGAACAAGGCCGTGCAGGAGTGCGGGCTCGAGGCGGGCCTTCTCCACCTCGTCAAGCTCAGGGCCTCGCAGATCAACGGCTGTTCCTACTGCGTCGACATGCACGCCCACGAGGCGCGCGCCGACGGCGAGACCGAGCAGCGCCTCTACCTCGTCGCCGCCTGGCGCGAATCGCCCCTCTTCAGCGCCCGCGAGCGGGCCGCCTTCGCCTGGACCGAGGCGGTGACGCGGATCGCCGACGGCGGCGTCCCCGACGATCTCTATGCCCTCGCGAGGGCCGAGTTCTCCGAGGAGGATCTGGTCAAGCTGACGATGGCCGTCGCCGTCATCAACACCTGGAACCGCCTCAGCGTCGCCTTCCACACCATCCACCCCGTGCGCAAGCCCGCGGCCGGCTGAGAGGCCCGGCCGCCGGCCGGCCCCGGGCGGCAGCGCGGCGCGCAACCCGCTCCCGCCCGGCCCCGGGGACCGCGTCCGCCGCCGCGGGTCCCGCCCCCGCGCAGGGCCCGGCGCCGGCGCGGGGGGCGGGGGAAGGCGCCGCGCCATTGCGCCGCGCCAACTCGCCGGACCGTGGGTCTGGCGCCGTCCCGCCCGCGGGCCGCACCCGCGGCGAAGGGGCGCACGATCCCCCCGCCGGAGGCGGCGCGCCCTTCGTCGCCGGGGTGGGCTGAAGGCGCCGCGCCCCGGGGGGGGGCACGGGCGCCGGCGCCGTCGCGGGGGGCGGGGCGAGGGCACCCCGGGAGGGGCGACGGGCGACCCGGGGGGCCCCGTGGCCGGAGGCGTTCCCGCCGCCTCCCCCCCCGGGGGGGAAGGGCCGACGCGGCCGGCCCTTGGCGGGGGCGGGCGGCGGTGGCAGTCTGGCGCCGGCGCGACGGGGAGGGCAGGGCATGGACCTCGGACTCGGGGGGCGGGTGATCGCGGTCAGCGGCGGGGCATCGGGGATCGGGGCGGCGATCGCCGAGATCCTTGCCGCCGAGGGCGCGATCCCCGTCATCCTCGACCGCACCCCCGCGCCGGCGGCGCTCCTCGCCCGCCTGGCCGCGAAGAGCCCGCGGGCGGGGGCGCTGGCCGTCGAACTGGCCGACGATGCCGCCTGCGCCGCGACGGTCGCGACCCTGCGCGCCCGCTGGGGGCCGGTCTGGGGCCTTGTCAACAATGCCGGGAAGAACGACGGGGTCGGCATCGGCGCCGGTCCCGCGGCCTTCCGCGCCTCGCTCGGGGCCAACCTCGTCCACGCCTACACCCTCGTCCACCTCCTCGAGGCCGACCTCGCCGCGGGGCCCGGGGCGATCGTCAACGTCGCCTCCAAGGTGGCGCTGACGGGGCAGGGGGCGACCTCGGCCTATGCCGCGGCCAAGTCCGCCCTCCTCGGCCTGACGCGGGAGTGGGCCGCGGCCTTCGCGGCCCGCGGGGTGCGCGTCAATGCCGTCGTCCCGGCCGAGGTCATGACCCCCATGTATGCCGCCTGGCTCGCGGGCTTCCCCGATCCGGCGGCGCGCGGCCGGGCGATCGCGGCCCGCATCCCGCTCGGCGGGCGGATGACGACGGCGGGCGAGATCGCCGACACCGTGGCCTTCCTGCTCTCGCCGCGGGCCGGCCACACGACCGGCCAGTGGCTCTTCGTCGACGGCGGTTATGTCCACCTCGACCGGGCGCTGACGTGAGGGGGGGCGCGGGCGGATCCCCGGCGGCGGCGGCGGCGGCGCTGCCCGCGCATCGCTTCGCCTGCCGCGTCTACTACGAGGACACCGACCTTGCCGGCATCGTCTACTACGCCAACTACCTGCGCTTCATCGAGCGGGCGCGGAGCGAGTGGGTGCGCGGCCTCGGCCTCGACCAGGTCCGGCTGCGGCAGGAGGCGGGCATCGTCCTTGCCGTCCGCCGGCTCGAGGCCGACTACCTGCGCCCGGCCCGCTTCGACGACCTCCTCGTCGTCGAGACGCGCCTGCTCGCCCTCGGCCCCGCCCGCCTCGTCCTTGCCCAGGACATCCGGCGGGGCGAGGAGCGGCTTTTCGCCTCGGCGGTGACGGTCGTCGCGCTCGCGGCCTCGGGCGCCCCCGCCCGCCTGCCCGCGGTCCTGCGCCGGGTCCTGGCGGGCGTCGCCGGAAATCCGCCCGCGGAGGCCACCGACCCGTTGGCAAAGGGGCCCGAAAGCGGCTAGATGCGGGCAAAACCCGCGAGCCGGTCTCCGGCCGAACCCGACGAGCAGGCCCCGCATGCCCCAGGAGATCGACTTCTCCCTGTTCGCGCTTTTCGCGCGCGCGACCCTGACGGTGCAGGTCGTGCTCGTCCTCCTCGTCGCCATGTCGTTCTGGGCCTGGGCGATCATCGTCAACAAGGTCATCGCCTTCCGCGGCGCCCGCCGCGAGGCGGCGGCGTTCGACCGCGCCTTCTGGTCGGGCGAGCCGCTCGACGAGCTCTACGAGCGCCTCGGCCCCGAGGCTTCGGGGACGCTCCAGCGCATCTTCGCCGCCGGCATGACCGAATGGCGCCGCAGCCACCGCGACAGCGGGGCCCTGATCGCCGGCGCCCAGGCCCGCATCGACCGCTCGATGGACGTGGCCATCGCCAAGGCCGCCGAGCGGCTGACGGGCGGGCTCTCCTACCTCGCCACGGTGGGCTCGACGGCGCCCTTCATCGGCCTCTTCGGCACCGTCTGGGGCATCAAGCACGCCTTCGAGCAGATCGCCATCGCCCAGGACACGAACCTTGCCGTCGTCGCCCCGGGCATCGCCGAGGCCCTGCTCGCGACCGCGCTCGGGCTCGTTGCGGCGATCCCGGCGGTCGTCTTCTACAACAAGCTCTCGGCCGACGGCGACCGCATCATCGCCGGCTACGAGGCCTTTGCCGACGAGTTCGCGACCATCCTGTCGCGCCAGCTGGACGGCTAGGCCGTGGCGGGCGGGGCGGTCGGGGTCGGCGGCCGGGCCGGCCGGCGCGGGCGGCGGCAGGGGCGGCGGGCGCGGCCGATGGCCGAGATCAACGTCACCCCCTTCGTCGACGTCATGCTCGTCCTCCTCATCATCTTCATGGTCGCGGCGCCGCTCCTGACCGTGGGGGTGCCGGTCGCGCTGCCCGAGACCGCCGCCACCGCGCTGCCGCAGGCGCCCGAGCCGCCCCTGACCGTGACCCTGACCGCCGACGGGCGCATCCTTGTCGGCGAGGCCGAGACGGCCGAGGACGCGCTCGTGCCGGCGCTGCGCGCGGCCGCCGAGGGCCGGGCCGGGCCGCGCATCTACCTGCGCGCCGACGGCGCCCTGGCCTACGAGCGGGTGGTGCAGGTGATGGGGGCGCTGAACGCCGGCGGCTTCACCGACATCGGCCTCGTGACCGAGCCGGGCGGCCCCGCCTTCGGGGGCGACTAGGCGCGGTCGCGCGATGGTGATTCGGCGCCCGGCGGGCCGGCGGCTATGGGGATGGGTCCGGATCCCCGCGGGGTGGCAGAGCGCGGGCGCGGGGCGGGAGGCAATGGATACCGGCACCAGGTTCTCGGCGGTCGGGCACGGCGGGGTCATCCTGTGGGTGCTGCTCACGGGCTTCTTCGCCGCCCCCGAACTGCCGGCGCCGGCGGTCACGGCGGTGACCCTGCTCAGCACGGCCGAGCTCGCGGCCCTCGAGGCCGCGGCGGCGACCCCGCCCGCGCCGGCGCCCCGCCCCGCCCCCCGGCCGGAGCCCGTGCCGGCCCCCGCCCCCGCCCCCGCTCCGGTCCCCGCGCCCGTCCCGCCGGCCCCGCCGCCCGACCCGCCCGCCCCGGCGCCGCCGCCCGCGCCCGCCCCGGCGCCTGTCGCCCCGGAGGCCAGTCCGCGGCCGGCCCCGCGCCCCGAGGCGCCGCCCGCCCCGATCGTCTCGCCCGCGCCGCCGGTGCCACCCCCGCCCGCGCCGGCCCCCGCTCCGGCCCCGCATCCGCCGCCACCGGAACCGCCCGCACCGGACCCGCCGCCGGCGCCGGAACCGCCCGCGGCCGCACCGGCGGCGCCGGCCACGAGCGTGCGGCCGCGCGCCCGCCCGGCCCCGCCCGCGGTTGCCGCGCCGGCCCCCGAACCGCCCGCGCCCGCGCCAGAACCTCCCGCGCCAGAACCTCCCGCGCCAGAACCTCCCGCGCCGGCCCCGCCGACCGCGCCGGAGCCCGCGCCGCCTTCCGCGCCCGCCCCCGACCCCGCGCCCCCCGCGCCCGCCCCGACGCCGCCCGCGCCCGATCCCGCCGCCGCGGCGATCGCCGATGCCGTCGCCGCCGCCCTCGCCACCCCCGCCGCCGGGCCTGCCGCCGCGGCCGGGCCGCTCACCGCCTCCGAGGTCGAGGCCCTGCGCCTGGCCGTCGCGCAATGCTGGCAACTCGGTGCCGCGGCCGACGAGGTCCTCGCGACGACGGTCGTCGTCGCCTTCTCGATGACGCCCGCGGGCGAGCCCGTGAACCTGCGCCTGATCGCGGCCGACGGCGCCACCGAAGCCGCCCGGCGCATCGCCTGGGAGCGCGCCCAGCGCGCCATCCTCTGCGCCCGCAACGTCATCCTGCCGCCCGAGAAATACGAGGCCTGGCGGGAGATCGAGATGGAGTTCAACCCCGAATCCATGAGGATCCGCTGATGTCCCTGACCCGCCGCGCCACCCTGGCGGCGCTTGGCGCCGGCGCGCTCGCCCTCGCCCTGCCGGGGCGCCTGCCGGCCCAGTCGGCCCCCCCCCTGCGCATCACCATCACCGAGGGCGTGGTGGCGCCGATGCCCTTCGCGGTGGCAGGCTTCGTTCCCGTCTCCGGCGCCGCCGGCGAGGCGGTCGGGCGCATAGCGGGCCTGGTCGCGGCCGACCTCGCCGGCACCGGGCTCTTCCGCGAGATCGACCCCGCGCTCCACCGCGGCCTCGTGACGAGCTTCGAGGCCCCCGTCGACCACGGGCGCTGGCGCGGCCTCGGGGTGCAGGCGCTCGTCACCGGGGCGGTGGCGGTCGAGGGCGGCCGCGCCCGCGTCGGCTTCCGCCTCTGGGACGTCGTCACCGGCCAGGAGGTGGGCCAGGGCCTCCAGTTCACGGGCAGCACCGAGGCCTGGCGGCGACTCGCCCACAAGGTCGCCGACGCCGTCTATTCGCGCATCACCGGCGAGGGCGGCTATTTCGACAGCCGCGTCGTCTTCGTGGCCGAGAGCGGGCCCAAGAGCGCCCGCCGCAAGCGGCTGGCGCTGATGGACCAGGACGGGGCGAACCTCACCTACCTCACCGACGCGAGCGCCCTCGTGCTCTCGCCGCGCTTCTCGCCCGCCGGCGACCGCGTCCTCTATGTCTCCTACGAGCGCGGCTTTCCCAGGGTCCTGGTGATGGACCTCGCCTCCGGCAGCCGGCGGGCGGTCGCCGACCAGCCCGGCACGATGACCTTCGCCCCCCGCTTCGGGCCCGATGGCCACACCATCCTCTTCGCCCTCGAGCAGGGCGGCAACAGCGAGGTGGTGAGCCTCGACCTTGCCAGCGGCGGCCGCACGCGGCTGACCGAGCACCCCGCGATCGACACCGCCCCGGCCTTCGCCCCCGACGGCGCGGCGGTCGTCTTCGAGAGCGACCGCTCGGGCGCCCAGCAGCTCTACGTCATCGCCGCCGGCGGCGGCGAGCCGCGGCGGATCAGCTTCGGCGAGGGCCGCTATGCCACCCCGGTGTGGTCGCCGAGGGGCGATCTCGTCGCCTTCACCAAGCAGCACGCCGGCCGCTTCCACATCGGCGTGATGAAGGTCGACGGCTCGGGCGAGCGGCTGCTCACGGCCTCCTTCCTCGAGGAGGGGCCGAGCTTTGCGCCGAACGGGCGCGTCATCATGTTCACCCGCGAGACGGCGGGCGAGGGGGGGGCGCCGGGGCTCTTCACGGTCGACATCTCCGGGCGCAACCTCCGCCAGGTGCCGACCGAGACCTTCGCCTCGGACGCCTCCTGGGGGCCGCTCCTCGCCTGAGGGGCGCGTTTCCTTCCCCGGCCGCATCTGCTAGGGTCGGGGCCGAGCAGACGACCAACAAGGGACAGGCCATGACCATGCTTCCGAAGGCGCTCCTCCTTGTCGCTCTCGTCGCCCTTGCCGCCTGCAACAACCCCGACCGCTACCGGGACGGCGATCCCGGCGCGGGCGGGACGGGGTTCGACGACGGCTGGGGCGGGGCGGGGACGGGCGGCATCGACACCGCCCCGCTCGGCGACGTCAACAACCCGACCTCGCCCGCCTTCTTCCAGGCCCGCGTCGGCGACCGCGTGTTCTTCGTCGTCGACCAGTCGTCCCTGACCGCCGAGGCCCGCGACACCCTCGTCCTCCAGGCCCGCTGGCTGAACGAGAACCCCGCCTACGGCATCGTCATCGAGGGCCACGCCGACGAGCGCGGCACGCGCGAATACAACCTCTCGCTCGGCGCCCGCCGCGCAAGCGCGGTGCAGGAGTTCCTGATCACCGAGGGGGTGGCCGCGGCGCGCCTGCGCACCATCAGCTACGGCAAGGAGCGGCCGGTCGAGATCTGCTCGACCGATCCCTGCTGGAGCAAGAACCGCCGGGCGGTGACGGTCCTGACCCGCCCCGCCGCGAGCTAGGCCGTGGCCGGGGCGCGGCCGGCCCCGCCTGCCCGCGGCGCCCGGCGGCGCCGGCTCGCGCCCCTCCTCGCCGCCGTCTGGCTCGCCCTCGCCCCGGCCCTGCCCGGCGCGGCGGCCGCGGCCGAGACCCTCGCCGACCTCCGGGCGGCGGTCGCGGCGCTTGCCGCCGAGGTCGCGGGCCTGCGGGCCGAGCTCGCCCCGGGCACGGGCCGGCCGGCGGCGATCGGCGGCAGCGTCCTTGACCGTGTGGCCCTGATCGAGGCGGAGCTCGCGCGGCTGACGGCCCGCACCGAGGAACTCGAGAACCGCGTCGGCGGGCTGGCGGCCGACCTTCAGGGCCGCCTCGGCGCCCTCGAGCTGCGTCTTGCCGACCTTGCCGCCGCCCCGCCGGCCCCGGGGCCGCCCCAGGCCGAGGCCCCGCCGCCCCCCGTGGCCGGGGTGCCGCCGCCGCCGCCCCCGGCCCCGGGGGGGCCGCTCCTCGCCACGGCCGAGCAGGCCGATTTCGACGCCGCCCGCGCCGCCTACGACCGCGGCGCCCTGGCCGAGGCGGCGGGGATGTTCGCGGCCTTTGCCGCGACCTACCCGGGCGGGCCCCTGACGCAGGAGGCGCTGGTCCTGCGCGGCGAGGCGCTGGCCCGCCTCGGCGACATGCGCGAGGCGGCGCGGGCCTTCCTCGAGGCCTTCACCGGCGCTCCCGACGGGCCCGCGGCCGACCGGGCGCTCCTGCGCCTGGGCGAGAGCCTCGCCGCCCTCGGCCAGACCGGCGAAGCCTGCCAAATGCTGGCCGAGGTCGGCCGGCGCTTTCCCTCAAGCCCGGCCGCCCCGCTGGCGGCGGCGGCGCGGCAGGCGCTGCCATGTCCCTGAACGGGGCCGCGGCCGAGGCGGGCCTCGCCCCGGCCCTCCTCGCCGCGCTGCCCGCCGGGGCGCGGGTCGGGATCGCGGTCTCGGGCGGGGGGGATTCGCGGGCCCTCCTCCAGATCCTTGCCGAGACGGCGCCGGCGGCGGGCTGGACGCTGGGGGCGGCAACTGTCGACCATGGGCTCCGGCCTGCCGCCGCGGCCGAGGCGCGGGCGGTCGCGGCGGCCTGCGCGGGGCTCGGGATCGCCCACGCGACGCTGCCGTGGACCGACCGGCCGGCGGGCGGAAACCTCATGGAGGCGGCCCGGACGGCGCGCCGGCGGCTTCTGGCCGGGTGGGCCGCGGGTGCGGGACTCACCCACGTCGCCCTCGCCCACACCGCCGACGACCAGGCCGAGACCCTGCTCATGGGCCTCGCCCGCGCCGCCGGCATCGACGGGCTCGCCGGCATGCGGCCGTGCTGGGAGGAAGGGGGGCTGGTCTGGGTCCGGCCCTGGCTCGGCCTCGGACGGGCGACGCTGCGCGCGGCCCTTCTGCGCCGCGGCATCGGCTGGATCGAGGATCCGACGAACGCCGACGACCGTTTCGCCCGCGCCCGCGCCCGGCAGGCGCTGGCCGCGCTCGCCCCCCTCGGCCTCACCGTCGCGGGGCTCGCCCGCGCCGCCGCCAACCTCGCCTGCGCCCGCGCCGCCCTCGATGCCGCCGCCGCCGCCGCCGCCGGGGCGGTTGTCCGCGAGGTCGCGGGGGCGCTGCGGCTTGACCGCGCCGGGCTGCGGGCGCTTCCGGGCGAGGTGCAGCGGCGGCTGATCGTCGCCGCCCTGCGCTGGGTCGCGGGCTTCGATCACGCCCCGCGCGGCCCGGCGACCACGCGGTTCCTTGCCGCCGCCCTTGCCGGGCGGGGGGCGACGCTCGCCGGGGTGCGGCTGCTCGCCGCGGGCGAGGCCCTGATCCTCGTGCGCGAACCGAAGGCCGTGGCGGGGCGGAGCGTCCCGACCGGGGCAGCCTGGGACGGGCGCTGGCGGCTTTCGGGGCCGCACCGGGCGGGGCTCGCGACGGCCGCGCTCGGGCCCCGCGGGCTCGCCCTCTGCCCGGACTGGCGCGCGGGCGGGGTGCCGGGTGCGGTCCTGGCCGTGACGCCCGCGGTCTGGGAGGGCGCGCACCTCGTCGCCGCCCCCCTTGCCGGCCGGCCCGAGGGGTGGCGGGTCGCACCGCTCGCGCCCTTCGCGGCGGCGCTTTCGCATTGAACCCCCCGCGCCCGTCTCTATCTTTGGGGAAGCCGGCGCCCGGCGGGCGCTGCTTGGAGGTCCTGCCGTGGGCAATCTGCGCAACGTCGCCTTCTGGGTCGTGCTGTTCCTTCTCGTCCTCGCGCTGTTCAACCTCTTCAGCGGCGGCCAGACGACGATGAGCGCCCGCACCATCAGCTACTCCGACTTCGTCGCCCGGGTCGACGGGGGCGAGGTCGCCTCGGTGACGCTCGACGGCGAGCGCATCCTGATCCGCGGCCGCGACGGCCAGAGCTATGTCGCGATCAAGCCCGACGGGGTCGACGTGACCGCGCGCCTCCTCGCCCACGACGTCCGCGTCGAGGCCAAGGCGCAGGAGCAGTCGGGCTTCTTCTCGATGCTCTCGCTCTGGCTGCCGTTCCTCGTCCTCATCGGCATCTGGATCTTCTTCATGAACCGGATGCAGGGGGGCGGGCGCGGCGGCGCCATGGGCTTCGGCAAGTCCAAGGCCAAGCTCCTGACCGAAAAGCACGGCCGCGTCACCTTCGACGATGTCGCCGGCATCGACGAGGCCAAGGAGGAACTGGAGGAGATCGTCGAGTTCCTGCGGAACCCCCAGAAGTTCGGCCGGCTCGGCGGCAAGATCCCGAAGGGGGCGCTCCTCGTCGGCCCGCCCGGCACCGGCAAGACGCTTCTCGCCCGCGCCATCGCCGGCGAGGCCGGCGTGCCCTTCTTCACCATCTCGGGCTCGGACTTTGTCGAGATGTTCGTCGGCGTCGGCGCCTCGCGCGTCCGCGACATGTTCGAGCAGGCCAAGAAGAACGCCCCCTGCATCGTCTTCATCGACGAGATCGACGCCGTCGGGCGGTCGCGCGGGATCGGCTACGGCGGCGGCAACGACGAGCGCGAGCAGACGCTGAACCAGCTTCTGGTCGAGATGGACGGCTTCGAGGCCAACGAGGGCATCATCATCATCGCCGCCACCAACCGCCCCGACGTGCTCGATCCCGCCCTGCTGCGGCCGGGCCGCTTCGACCGCCAGATCCAGGTCCCGAACCCCGACATCAAGGGGCGCGAGAAGATCCTCTCGGTCCATGCCCGCAAGGTGCCGCTTGGCCCCGACGTCGACCTCCGCATCATCGCCCGCGGCACGCCGGGCTTCTCGGGCGCCGACCTCGCCAACCTCGTCAACGAGGCGGCCCTGCGGGCGGCGCGGATCGGCCGGCGGATCGTCACCATGGACGATTTCGAGCAGGCCAAGGACAAGGTCATGATGGGGGCCGAGCGCCGCTCGATGGTGATGTCGGAGGAGGAGAAGCGGCTCACCGCCTATCACGAGGCCGGCCACGCCATCGTCGGGCTCAACGTGCCCCAGCACGACCCCATCCACAAGGCGACGATCATCCCCCGCGGCCGCGCCCTCGGCCTCGTCCTCGCCCTGCCCGAGCGTGACCAGCTGTCGGTGACGCTGACCAAGTTCAAGTCGAAGATCGCCATGGCCATGGGCGGGCGGGTGGCCGAGGAGCTGGTCTTCGGCAAGGACAACGTCACCTCGGGCGCGGCCTCCGACATCCAGCAGGTGACGCGCATCGCCCGCGCCATGGTGACCCAGCTCGGCTTTTCCGAAAAGCTCGGCACGATCGACTACGCCAACGAGCAGCAGAGCTTCCTTGGCACCTGGACCCAGGGCTTCACGGCCTCGCCCGGGACCCAGCAGCTGATCGACGCCGAGGTCCGCCGCGTCGTCGACGAGGGCTTCGAGACCGCCCGCCGCGTCCTCACCGAGAAGAGCGAGGACCTCCACCGCCTCGCCCAGGGGCTTCTGGAATACGAGACGCTGACCGGCCCCGAGATCCACCGCGTGATCGCGGGCGACCCCCTCGACCGCGGCGACGACGCCGGCGCCGCCCCGAAGGGCCCGCCGCCGGGCGGGGCGAGCGTGACCTCCGTCCCGAGGACCGCCAGGGGCCGGGGCAAGGAGGGCGGGCTCGAGCCCGAGCCGAGCGCCTGAGCGGCCCGCCCGGGGCCGGCGCGGCGCGCCCGCGCCGCGCGGTCCCCGCCTCCGCGCCAGGGGCCCGACCGGGCCCCGCGGAACCGCCCCGCCGCCTCACTCCGCCCCGCCGCCTCATCCCGGCCCGTGCGTCCGCACCGGCTCGCGCCCGGCGTTCGGCGGGGCTTGCGCCCCTGCCACCGGCAGGGGCGCTCCACCATCGCCCCCCGGGGCGGGCGTTCAGGTCCAGTCGAGCACGACCTTGACGGCCTCGCCCGAGCGCATCGCCGCGAAGCCCTCGGCGAAGCGGGCGGCCGGCAGGCGGTGGGTGATGACGCCGCGCACCTCGAGGCCGGACTGCAGCATGGCCAGCATCTTGTGCCAGGTCTCGAACATCTCGCGGCCGTAGATGCCCTTGATCGTCAGCCCCTTGAAGACGACCCGCGCCCAGTCGACCGGGACCGCCCCGGCGGGAATGCCGAGCATAGCGAGCTTGCTGCCCATGAGGAGCTGGTCGAGCATCTGGTCGAAGGCGGCGCCGGCCCCGCTCATCTCCAGCCCGACGTCGAAGCCCTCGCGCATGCCGAGCGCGCGGGCGACCTGGTCGAGCCGCTGGCGGCCGACGTCGACCGTCGTCAGCTGGCGGACGAGCCGGCCGGCGAGGGCGAGGCGGGCGGGATTGACGTCGGTGAGGACGACATGGCGGGCGCCGACATGGCGGGCGACCGCCGCCGCCATGATCCCGATCGGGCCGGCGCCCGTGATCAGCACGTCCTCGCCCACGAGATCGAAGGAGAGCGCGGCGTGGACGGCGTTGCCGAGGGGGTCGAGGATGGCGCCAAGCTCGAGGTCGATCTCGTCGGGCAGGGGGACGACGTTGAAGGCCGGCAGGCGCAGGTATTCGGCGAAGGCGCCGGGGATGTTGACCCCGACGCCGCGGGTCTCGGGGTCGAAATGGAAGCGGCCGCCGCGCGCCGCCCGGCTGGAGCGGCCGATGACGTGGCCCTCGCCCGATACCCGCTGGCCGACGGAGAGGCCCGGGACGGCGGCGCCGAGGGCCGCGATCTCGCCCGCGAACTCGTGGCCGACGACGAGCGGCGTCGGCACCGTCCGCCGGGCCCAGTCGTCCCAGTTCCAGATGTGCAGGTCGGTGCCGCAGATGCCCGTCCGGCGGACCCGGATGAGGACGTCCTCGGGCCCGATCTCGGGCACCGGGACGTCGCGCATCGTCAGCCCCTCGCCGTTCCCGTCCTTGACCAGCGCCCGCATGCCCCGTCTCCTCTCGGTCGCAATCCCGCGATGATGCGGCCCCCGCCGGCCCCCCCGGTGTCGCCCGGCCCGCCTCGCCTGCCGGGGCGCAAGCCGACCCCGCCGCGGCCCCGCGGTGCCATCAGCCGCCGACGAGGCCGAGGGCGCGGCCGGCGCGAGCGAAGGCGTCGGCGGCAAGGTCGAGGTCCTCGCGGCTCAGGGCGGCCGACATCTGGGTGCGGATGCGGGCGGCCCCGCGCGGCACCACCGGGACGAAGAAACCGGTGACGAAGACCCCCTCCTCGTGGAGCGCCGCGGCGAGGGCCTGGGCGACGGCGGCCTCGCCCACCATCACCGGGATGATGGGATGGTGCCCGGGCAGGAGGCGGAAGCCCGTCGTCTCCAGGCGGGCGCGGAAGTGGCGGGCGTTGGCGGCCAGGCGGGCGCGCAGATCCTCGCCCGCCTCGGCGAGGTCGATCGCGGCCAGGGCCCCGGCCGCGACCGCGGGCGGGAGCGCGTTCGAGAAGAGGTAGGGCCGGGCCCGCTGGCGCAGGATGTCGACGACCGCCTGCGGCCCCGCGACATAGCCGCCGAGCGCCCCCCCGAGCGCCTTGCCGAAGGTGCCGGTGAGGATGTGCACCCCCTCCTCGACCCCGGCGAGCGCCGGCGTGCCGCGCCCCCCCGGCCCGAGGAGGCCGGTGGCGTGGCAGTCGTCGACCAGCACCACCGCCCCGTGGCGGGCGGCGACCGCGGTCAGCGCCGCGAGGTCGGCGATGATCCCGTCCATCGAGAAGACGCCGTCGGTCGCCACCATGACGAAGCGGGCTCCCCCGGCGCGGGCCTCGGCGAGACGGGCGTCGAGGTCGTCCATGTCGCCGTTGCGGTAGCGGTAGCGGCGGGCCTTGCAGAGGCGGATGCCGTCGATCAGCGAGGCGTGGTTGAGGCTGTCGGAGACGACCGCGTCCTCGGACCCGAGGAGCGCCTCGAAGACGCCGCCGTTGGCGTCGAAGCAGGCGGCGAAGAGGATGGCGTCGTCCTTGCCGAGGTAGGCGGCAATGCGGGCCTCGAGCGCGCGGTGGAGGTCCTGGGTGCCGCAGATGAAGCGCACCGAGGCGAGCCCGTTGCCGTGGCTCTCGAGCGCGGCCCGGGCCGCCGCCACCACCCCGGGGTGGTTCGCGAGCCCGAGGTAGTTGTTGGCGCAGAGGTTGAGGACCGTCCGCGTCCGGCCGTCGGGGTCCCTGACCGTGATCCGCGCCCCCTGCGGCGACAGGATCTCGCGCTCGCGCTTCCAGAGCCCGTCGGCCTCGATGGCGCGGCGCTCGGCGGCGAGATGGTCGAGGAAGGCCCGCTGCGTCATCCCTGCCTCATGGCCCCCCTCCGGGGGGCGGTTGCACCCGCTTCGCCGCCATCCTGCCACGGCCGGCGGCCGGAGGCGAGGGGCCTTGCGGCCGGCCCCGCCGCCGTGCCCCTCCGGGCGCGGGGGGGCGCCGCGCCGGGCGGCGGCGGGGCCGGGCTGCCGATCGGCCCCGCCCGGCCGGCCGCGGGGGCGGCCTCAGGCGAGAAGCGTCGCCATGCGCCGGAGGGCGGCCGCGTAGCCCTCGGTCCCGAGCCCGGCGATGACCCCGTCGGCGCGGAGCGCGATGTAGGAATGGTGGCGGAAGGCCTCGCGGCGGTGGACGTTCGAGATGTGGACCTCGATCACCGGCCCGGCGAAGGCGTTCAGGGCATCGAGGATCGCGATCGAGGTGTGGGTGTAGGCGCCGGCGTTGATGACGATGCCGTGGGCGGCCTCGCGGGCGGCGTGGATCTCCTCGACGATCGCGCCCTCGTGGTTGGACTGGAAGAGGCGCACCTCGAGCCCGAGGCCCTCCCCGAGGACCCGGCAGGCGGCCTCGACGTCGGCGAGCGTCTCGCGCCCGTAGATCTCGGGCTGGCGGCGGCCGAGGAGGTTGAGGTTGGGGCCGTTGAGGATCCAGACGGTCTTGGCCATGACACTCCCGATGGGCAGGGGCCGCGGGGCCGGGCGCCCGCGGGTCGGAGGGCGCGCGCCCCGTCCCGCCCCGCCGCGGCCCGCCCGGACCCCCCCCGGGGGGGGGGGGCGTGCGCGCGCGTGCGCGCCCCGGGTGCCTAGGACCTCACATAGGCGTCGGCGAAGCCCGCGGCGCGGATCCGGGCCAGCGCGTTCGCGAGCGCCGCCCCGGCGAAGGGCCCGGCGGTGACGAGGCGGATCATGCGCCCGCCCTGCTGGACCGCCGTGACCCGGGCGGCAAGGCCCATGGC
>JADLCV010000059.1 GCA_020846995.1 Paracoccaceae bacterium | reverse complement strand
TCCTTGTCCTCGTGAAATATGCGTGCAGCAGCGGACCGTCGCCCATGCGGATCGCCCGCTGGAGGGCGAAGAGCTCCTCGGTGAAGCGGCCGAGGATCTCGAGCGTGGCATCGCGGTTGGTCAGGAACACGTCGCGCCACATCGTCGGATCGGAGGCGGCGATGCGGGTGAAGTCGCGGAAGCCCGCGGCCGAGAACTTGATGACCTCGCTGTCGGTGACGCGCTCGAGATGGTCGGCGACGCCGACCATCGTGTAGGCGATGAGGTGGGGGGCGTGCGAAGTGACGGCAAGGACGAGGTCGTGGTGCTCGGCGTCCATCTCCTCGACGTTCGCCCCCATCCCCTGCCAGAGCCGCCGGAGGCGGGCGACGGCCGTGGGGTCGGTTCCCGAAGGCGGGGTGAGGACGCACCAGCGGTTCCGGAAGAGCGCGGCGAAGCCGGCCCGGGGCCCCGAATGCTCGGTCCCCGCGAGGGGATGGCCGGGGACGAAGGCGCAGCCCGGGGGCAGGTGCGGGGCGACGGCCGCGATCACCGCGCGCTTGACCGAGCCGACGTCGGTGACGGTCGCGCCCGGGGCGAGCGCCGGGCCGATGGCGGCGGCGAGTTCACCCATGACGCCGACCGGCACGCAGAGGACGACGAGGTCGGCGCCGGCGGCGGCGGCGGCAGGGGTCGCGTGGACGCTGTCGCAGAAGCCGAGCTCGAGGGCCGCGGCGCGCGTCGCCGCGGTCTTGGCGTGGCCGGCGATGTGGCCGGCGAGTCCCGCGGCCTTCATGGCATGGCCCATCGACGAGGCGATGAGGCCGAGCCCGATCAGCGCCACGCGCCCGTAGACAGCGCCCGTCATGCCGCCCGGGCCCCGAGATGGTCCCCGATCGCGGCCAGCACGCGGGCGCAGTCGGCCTCGGTGCCGACGGTGATGCGCAGGCAGTGGGGCAGGCCGTAGGCGGCGACCTCGCGGACGATGATGCCGCGGGCGCGGAGGGCGGCGTCGCAGGCCCCGGCGGCGGCGGCATCGGCGAAGCGGGCGAGGACGAAGTTCGCCTCGCTCGCGTCGCACCCGAGTCCGAGCTGTCGCAGCCCCGCGGCCAGACGGGTGCGCAGGCGGGCGTTCTCGGCCAGGCAGAAGGAAGCGTGGGCGCGATCCCCGACCGCCGCCTCGGCCGCCGCAAGCTGGGCCGTGGAGAGGTTGAAGGGCCCGCGGATACGCCCGAGGATTCCGATCACCTCGCGCGAGCCGTAGCCCCAGCCGATGCGCAGCCCGCCGAGCCCGTAGAGCTTGGAGAAGGTGCGGGTGACGAACACGTTCGGCCGCGTGGCGGCGAGTTCGAGGGCGCCGTCCGACGTCTCGGCGAACTCGGCATAGGCGCCGTCGAGGACGAGGAGGACGCCCGCGCCGAGTCCGTCGGCAAGCCGCGCGATCTCGGCCGCCGGCAGCATCGTGCCGGTCGGGTTGGCGGGGTTGGCGACGAAGACGATCCGCGTCGCCGGACCGGCGGCGGCGAGGATCGCGTCGACGTCGACGACGCGGTCCCGCTCGGGCACGCTGACCGGCCGCGCCCCGGCCGCGAGCGTCGTGATCCGGAACATGAGAAAGCCGTGCTCGGTGTGGATGACCTCGTCCCCCGGCCCGGCAAAGGCCCGGGCGAGGAAGGCGAGGATCTCGTCCGATCCCGCCCCGCAGAGGATGCGGCCGGCGTCGAGCCCGTGCACCGCCGCGATCGCCGTCCGCAGCGCCGCATGGTCGGGCGAGGGGTAGCGGTGCAGGCTTGCCGCCGCCGCCCGGAAGGCCTCGAGCGCCCGCGGCGAGGGGCCGAGGGGGTTCTCGTTCGCGGCGAGCCTGAGGGGCTCGGCGATGCCCGCGATGGCGGAGGCGCCGGGGACGTAGGGCGCGATCTCGAGGATGCCGGGCTGCGGGCGGAGGGTGTCGGTCATGGCGGCCCCGTCGGTTGCCGGGCCCTCATAGCCCGGGCCCCGCGCCGATGCCAGCGCCCGCCGCGCGGTGCCGCGCCGCCCCGCCGCGCCCTCCTCCGGGCGCGCTCAGCTCGCCAGCACGTTGCGGAACTGCCAGGGGTCGGCCTCGTCGATGTCCTCGGCGAACTGGCGCCAGCGGTGGGAGAGCGGGGTCCAGTCGGTGTAGTGGGCCTCGATGCGGCCGAGATAGGGGCGCTGGATCGCGAGGCAGCGGGCGTGGTCCATCTCGTCGGCCTCGACGATCCCGGCCCCGGGGTTCTCGAGCGCCCAGACCATCCCGGCAAGGACCGCCGAGGAGACCTGGAGGCCGGTGGCGTTCTGGAACGGGGCGAGGTCGCGGGCCTCGTGGATCGAGAGCCGCGAGCCATACCAGAGGGCATTGCGGCCATGGCCGTAGAGCAGCACGCCGAGGTCGTCGGCGCCCTCGACGATCTCGTTCTCGTCGAGGATGCGGTGGCGCGACTGGATCACGCCCGAGCCGAAGGTCTCGTGCAGGGACAGCACGGCATCGTCGCAGGGGTGGTAGGCGTAAAGGCAGGTCGGGCGGAACTCGGGCTCGGCGCCGGTGCCGAGCGTGTAGTAGTCGGCGATCGAGATGGCCTCGTTGTGGGTGACGAGAAAGCCGAACTGCGGCCCCGCCGTCGGGCACCAGGTGTGGGCCTTGGTGATGGCGCCGGGGCGGTCGATCCAGATCGCGGCCCGGCAGCCGTGGTCGTGGCGATGGCCGTCCTCGGGAAACCAGCGCTCGTGGGTGCCCCAGCCAAGCTCCACCGGCTGGAAGCCCTCGGCCACGAAGCCTTCGACCGACCAGGTGTTGACGAAGGTGCCGATCTCCTTGTGGCGGACGGACTTCTGGGTGTCGCGCTCGGCGATGTGGACGCCCCGGACGCCGAGCGCGCGCATGAGCCGCGCCCAGTCCTCGCGGCTCCGGGGGGCGCCGGAGGGGTGGCCGAGGTCGCGGGCGAGGGTCAGGAGCGCCTCCTTGACGAACCACGACACCATGCCGGGATTGGCCCCGCAGCACGAGACCGCGGTCGTCCCGCCGGGGCTTCTCGCCTTCTCGTCGCGCACGGCCTGGCGGAGGGCATAGTTGGTGCGCATGGCGTTGGGCAGGGCGTCGTCGAAGTAGTAGCCCGCCCAGGGCTCGACCACCGTGTCGATGCAGGGCACGCCGAGAGAGCGGCAGAAGCGGATGATGTCGAGCGAGGCGACATCGACCGAGAGGTTGACGAGGAAACCCGCCCCCGGCGTCAGGACCTCGCCCAGGACCTCGCGGAAGTTGGCGGGCGTCAGGGCGACGCGGAGGTGGGTGATGCCGCGCTGGGCCATGAAGGTGCGGTGGTCGTCCTCGGGGGCGATCACCACCAGCCGCCGGGGATCGAAGGCGAAATGGCGCTCGATGAGGGGCAGCGTGCCGCGCCCGATCGAGCCGAAGCCGATCATGACGATGGCGCCGTCGATGCGTCCGTGGCTGGGCCAGGTGATCATGGCAGGCCGTCCCTCCCCCGTGCCGCGGGCGCGCCCTCCGCCCGCCCCTCCCGGCGACCTACAAGATCGGCAGAAGGTTGCAAGTGGGCCCCCGGGGCGGCATTTCGGCGCCTCCCCGGGGCAAGGGCGGGGCGGGAGGGCCGGGGAGGTGGGCCGATTGCCCGAGGGGCGGACCGGGCGGCCGCTGCCCCCGCGCGCGGGGGGAGGCGGGAGGCGAGGGTGGGCGCCAATGAGACAGGGAGCGCCGCCAGCCCCGCGCTCGCGGTCGCGAGGGGAGGCGGGGCGTCAGAACGCGGCCGAGCGCGGCCGCTGGCGGGAGAAGGCGGCGGGGGCGGAGGAAGCTGACAGAGGGCGGGGGCGGCAGGGGGCGGCAGGGGGCGGCCGCAGGCGGCGGAAGGCGGCGGGGGCGGCGGGGGCGGCGGGCCTGGCCGGCGGGCCGGCCCAAAATCCATCGACGAAGGATTTTGGGCCCCGGGCCCTGCGGGCGTCGGGCCGCGGCCGCAACGGTCGCGAGGTTTCCCCCCGCGATCGCCCGCGGGCGACGGGACCGGGGTTCTCGTGCGGCCGCACGGGGCCTCTTCCCGCGCGCCGGGGCCGGGACGCGCCCCCCGGACGGGACCCCGCGGCACCGGCAAGGGGGTCGGGGTGACGCCGGAAACGGCCGCGCGGCCTTGGCGTGCCGGCGGCGCGGCCGCGCAAGGCGATTCCCGGCCGCCGGGGTTCGGTGTAGGATGGCGGCGCGAGGCCCCCGGGTCGCCGCGCGGCAGGGGGCCCGCGCCGCTGCCGGCGGTGGCGCCGGACTGGCCGGGCAGCGCCAGCAGCACGGCGCCTTGCCAACGGGAGGGGTCGCACCCATGCCTCGTGTCTCGGATGTCCGGCCCACGGTCCGGGGTCTTGCTGCCGGATTCTTCCTCGCCGTCACCGCCGGCGGCGGCGCCCCCGTCGCCGCCCAGCCGACGGGCACGGTGCACTTCCCGCTGCCGGTCAGCGACGGCGTGCGCGTCGACTGGTGCGCGACCTGGGCCAGCAACTGCGGCCAGGGGGGCGCGGACGGCTTCTGCATGGCCGCGGGACTGGGCCCCGCCGTCGGCTGGGCGTGGGAATACGCCTCGCCGACGCGCGTGCTGGGCGACGGGCAGACCTGCACCAGCGGCTGCGGGGCGCTGAAGGACGTCACCTGCACCGCCGCCTATGCCGTGCCGCGGGTCGGGGGCGAGCGTGTCGACTGGTGCGCGACCTGGGCCACCGACTGCGGCCAGGGGGGCGCGGACGGCTTCTGCCGCTCGCAGGGCCATGGGCGCGCCTCGGCCTGGGCCTGGGAAACCACCCAGCGCACGCTTGTCCTGGGCGGCAACCAGATCTGCCAGGGCTCGTGCGGGGCCCTGAAGGACGTCGTCTGCACCGCCGCCGCGGTCGCCCCGCCGCCGCCGCCCCCGCCCCCGCCCGTGACCGGGGGCAGCTACGCCCGGCCGCGGATCGAGGGCGAGCGCGTCGACTGGTGCGCGACCTGGGCCACCGACTGCGGGCAGGGGGGCGCGGACGGCTTCTGCCGGGCCAAGGGTCACGGGCCCGCCACCGCCTGGGAGTGGGAATATGTGTCGCGCACGCTCGTCCTCGGCGGCCACCAGATCTGCCAGGGCTCGTGCGGGGCCCTGAAGAACGTCGTCTGCGCCCCGGCCGCGATGCCCGCGATCTTCGTCGAGCCGCGCATCGGCGGCGAGCGCGTCGACTGGTGCGCGGCCTGGGCCACCGACTGCGGCCAGGGGGGGGCGAACGGCTTCTGCCGGGCCGCGGGCTACAGCGTCGCCACCGCCTGGGAGTGGGAGACCACCCCGCGCACGCTCGTCCTCGGCGGCAACCAGATCTGCCAGGGCTCTTGCGGGGCCCTGAAGAACGTCGTCTGCAACTGAAGCGGACGAAGCGGGGGGCCGCGCCCGCCGGCGCGGCCCCGGACCCGCCCGGAGGGTGCCCGCGCCTCAGCCGTTCTTGGCGTAGTACTCGACGACGAGGTTCGGCTCCATGTGCACCGGATAGGGCACGTCGCCGAGCTTGGGCGTGCGCAGGAAGGTCGCCGTCAGCTTGCCGTGGTCGACCTCGAGATAGTCGGGCACGTCGCGCTCGGCGAGCTGGGTCGCCTCGAGGATCGCGGCCATCTGGCGCGACTTGTCGCGGACGGCGATGACGTCGCCCTCCTTGACGCGGTAGGAGGGGATGTTGACGCGCCGGCCGTTGACGAGCACATGGCCGTGGTTGACGAACTGGCGGGCGGCGAAGACGGTGGCGACGAACTTCGCCCGGTAGACGACGGCGTCAAGCCGGCGCTCGAGCAGGCCGATCAGGTTCGCCCCGGTGTCACCCCTGACCCGTGCCGCCTCCTCGTAGATGCGCTTGAACTGCTTCTCGGTGACGTCGCCGTAGTAGCCCTTGAGCTTCTGCTTGGCGCGAAGCTGGGTGCCAAAGTCGGAAAGCTTCGCCTTGCGGCGCTGGCCGTGCTGGCCGGGGCCGTATTCGCGCCGGTTGAGCGGCGACTTCGGCCGGCCCCAGAGGTTCTCGCCGAGCCGGCGGTCGATCTTGTGCTTGGCAGCGGTGCGCTTGGTCACCCCTGATCTCCTTCATCGGTTGAAGGGCGTTGTCCTCTTCCGGTCGCCCGGACGACAGGCCTCCCCTTGCGGGGGCCGCCAACACCAATGGCCGCCGCCGCGGACGCGCCCGCGGCGGACCGGGCGCTTATAGGGGCCGGGCGGGGGCTGTCAATGGCCGAAGCGCGGGGACTCAGGCCGCGGGCAGGGCGGCCGGGCGGCCGGCGATGGCGCCGAAGAGGGCGGCGAAGGCATCGTCGCCGAGCCCGGCGACGTCGATGCCGGCGATGGCGAGGGCGCAGGCGAAGCTGTCGGGGTCGAGGGCGGCGGGGTCGCGAAGGACCCCCGCGGCGCCGAGGCGGCGGCCGAGTTCGCGGGCGTCGGGCACCGGGACGGGGGCGGGACGGGGGTCGAGGATGCGGTGCAGGGCGAGGAACATGGCGCGGGCCTCCGGGGGGCGGAGCGGAGGGGCGCGGGGAGTGGAGGGAGGGGGCCCGCGCCCGGTAGCCCGGCGATCGCACCCCGCGCCCCCGCCCGGCAAGGACGGCGCCGGTCATGACCGCACTTGTCATTCGCGCGGGCCGGCGCAGCCGGTGCGGTGGCCCGTGCTCCCACACGGGGATCCTGGCCCCGGGCGGGCGCGGGCTCCCCTCCGCACCGTCAGAATGCCACCGGAACGACAGCCAGGTCAGGCGCCGCGCGGGGCGGGCGGGGCGGCCCGCGGGCCGGACCGGGGAAGGTGGCGGCGGGGATCGCCGCGGCCCGCGACGAGGACCGGCGCGCCGGCGGGCCGGAGCGGTCGGGAGGCTGCCGGGGCCGGCGCTCGTCCTGACCGGGGGGTGGCGGCGGAATCGCCGCGGCCCGCGACCGGGACCGGCGCGCCGGCGGGCGGGGCGGCCCTCAGCCGAGCGGGGGGCGGCGGTGGGCGAGGATCGCCGCCTCGGCCCGCGACAGGGTCCGGCGCACCGGCGGGCCGAAGCGGTCGGGGTCGGCGGCGAGCCCCGGCCAGGCGATCTCGAGCCCGGCCCGGCCGGCCGCGGGAGGGAGGGCCGCGGGAGTGAGGCCGGGGTGGAAGCTCGCGACCGCGATGCCCTCGGCGAGGACGAGTTCGTGGCGGGCGAACATGAGCTGGACGTAGGTGACCGTCGCGAGGCCGTGGTCGACGCCCGCGGGCCAGCCGCCGGGCAGGTCCGCGGCCGCGACCAGCGCCTCGCGGGCGCCGAAGGCCGCCGCCACCGCCCGCCCGGCGACGCGGACGCCCTGGCGAGGCGCGACCCGCAAGGGGCCGCCCGCACCGCCCGCCGTCGCGGCCGCCGCGGGCAGGCGCACCGGGCGCAGGCCCGGCCGGAGCCGCAGCCGGGCCCAGGAGATCGTCTGCCGCCCCACCCAGAGGACCGGCATGGCGCCGTCGTCGACGGTCAGAACGGGATCGCCGGGGGCGATCTCCTCGACCGGCCGGGGCCCCCCGGGGGTGGCGATGCGGGTCCCGTCGGCGAGCCCCGAGGCCGCCTGCGGCCCGGCCTCGTCGCGGCCGAGCGCGGCCGAGCGGCGCACGACCCAGAGCTCGGTCGCGGGCGGCGGCAGATCGCCGTCGAGGACGAGGATCGGGCCCTGGCGCCCGGGGGCGACCGCCACCGTCCAGGCCCGGCGCCCGTCGGTGACGGTGAAGCCCGCCTCGGGCGGGGGTTCGGCGAGGTCGGGCGGGGCCTCCG
>JADLCV010000058.1 GCA_020846995.1 Paracoccaceae bacterium | reverse complement strand
CGTAGGCCTTGAACTCCCCGAAATACTTCGTGATCGCCGCCGTCAGCGTCGTCTTCCCGTGGTCGACATGCCCGATCGTCCCCACGTTCACATGCGGCTTCGTCCGTTCAAACTTCGCCTTGGCCATCGCTCGGTCTCCTATGTCGGCTGGCGGGTCGGGCCCGCCCGGGGGGTCAGGGGAGAGGGCGGGGCGCTCCCCGCCATCCCGTCAGGCGTATTTCTTCTGGATCTCGTCGGAGATGTTCGCGGGCACCGTCTCGTAGTGGTCGAACTGCATCGTGAACACCGCCCGGCCCGACGACATCGACCGGAGCGTGTTGATGTAGCCGAACATGTTGGCGAGCGGCACGAAGGCGTTGATGACGGCGGCGTTGCCGCGGCTGTCCTGGCCCGTGACCTGACCGCGCCGGCTGGTCAGGTCGCCGATGATCGAGCCGGTGTAGTCGTCGGGCGTCACCACCTCGACCTTCATGATCGGCTCGAGGAGGCGGGCGCCGGCCTTGCGCAGCCCCTCGCGCATCGCCGCCCGGGCGGCGATCTCGAAGGCGAGGACCGAGGAGTCGACGTCGTGCATGGCCCCGTCGATCAGCGCCACCTTGAAGTCGATCACCGGGAAGCCCGCGAGCGGGCCCGAATCCATCACCGACCTGATGCCCTTCTCGACCCCGGGGACGTATTCCTTCGGCACCACCCCGCCGACGATGCGGTTCTCGAAGGCATAACCCTGGCCGGGCTCCTGGGGCTCGATGACAAGCTTGACGCGGGCGAACTGGCCCGACCCGCCGGTCTGCTTCTTGTGGGTGTAGTCGATCTCGGCCGCCCGGCTGATGGTCTCGCGGTAGGCGACCTGGGGGGCGCCGATGTTGGCCTCGACCTTGAACTCGCGGCGCATGCGGTCGACGAGGATGTCGAGGTGCAGCTCGCCCATCCCCTTCATGATCGTCTGGCCCGATTCGATGTCGGTCTCGACCCGGAACGAGGGATCCTCGGCCGCGAGCCGGGCGAGCGCGAGGCCCATCCGCTCCTGGTCGGCCTTCGACTTCGGCTCGACCGCGATCTCGATCACCGGCTCGGGGAAGGTCATCGTCTCGAGCACCACGGACTTGACCGGGTCGCAGAGCGTGTCGCCGGTCGTCGTCTCCTTGAGCCCGGCCAGCGCGATGATGTCGCCGGCATGGGCCTCGTCGATCTCCTCGCGGGTGTTGGCGTGCATCATCATCATCCGCCCCACCCGCTCGCGCCGGCCCTTGGTGGAGTTGAGCATCTGGTCGCCCTTGCGGAGCTGGCCGGAATAGAGGCGCACGAAGGTGAGCGAGCCCACGAAGGGGTCGTTGGTGATCTTGAAGGCGAGCCCGGCGAAGGGCTGGGCATCGTCGGCCGAGCGCAGGATGTTGCGCGTCTCGGTCTCGTCCCCGGGGGCGAAGCCCTTGTAGGCGGGAACGTCGAGGGGGCCCGGCAGGTAGTCGACGACGGCGTTGAGCAGGGGCTGCACGCCCTTGTTCTTGAAGGACGATCCCGCGGTGACGGGGAAGAAGGCAAGGGCCAGGCAGCCCTTGCGGATGAGCGCCCGGAGGGTCGCCCCGTCGGGCTCGTTGCCCTCGAGATAGGCCTCCATGGCGGCGTCGTCCTGCTCGACGGCGATCTCGACGAGCTTGCCGCGCCACTCCTCGGCCAGCGCCTTCAGACCGGCGCGGACGGGCTGGTGGGTCCAGGTGGCGCCGAGGTCGTCGCCCTTCCAGGTCCACTCCTCCATGTCGATGAGGTCGACCACGCCCTCGAACTTGTCCTCGGAGCCGATCGGCAGCGCGATCACCGCCGGCGTGCCGCCGACGCGGTCCTTGATCATGCGCACGCAGGTGAAGAAGTCGGCGCCGATCTTGTCCATCTTGTTGACGAAGACGATCCGCGGCACCTCGTAGCGGTCGGCCTGGCGCCACACCGTCTCGGTCTGCGGCTCGACCCCGGCGTTGGCGTCGAGAAGGCAGATCGCCCCGTCGAGCACCGCGAGCGAGCGCTCGACCTCGATCGTGAAGTCGACGTGTCCGGGGGTGTCGATGATGTTGAAGCGATGCTTCGGCCCCTCGGGCGTGCCGTCGCGGGTGCGCGCCCAGAAGGTCGTGGTCGCGGCCGAGGTGATGGTGATCCCGCGCTCCTGCTCCTGCTCCATCCAGTCCATGGTGGCGGCGCCATCATGGACCTCGCCCATCTTGTGCGACTTGCCGGTGTAGTAGAGGATCCGCTCCGTGGTCGTGGTCTTGCCGGCATCGATGTGGGCCATGATGCCGAAGTTGCGGTAGAGGGCGAGCGGGTATTCGCGGGCCATCGGTCAGGTCCTTGCGCTGAGATCGGTTACCATCGGTAATGGCTGAACGCCTTGTTGGCGTCGGCCATCTTGTGGGTGTCCTCCCGCTTCTTCACCGCCGTCCCGCGATTGGCGGCGGCGTCGAGCAGTTCGCCGGCCAGCCGCTCCTCCATCGTCTTCTCGTTGCGCTTGCGCGAGGCCTGGATCAGCCAGCGGATCGCGAGCGCCTCGCGCCGCTCCGGGCGCACCTCGACCGGCACCTGGTAGGTGGCGCCGCCGACCCGGCGCGAGCGCACCTCGACTGAGGGCTTGATGTTGTCGAGGGCCTCGCGGAAGACCTCGATCGGGGCCCGCTTGAGGCGCCGCTCGACGCGCTCCATGGCCGTGTAGACGATCCCCTCGGCGACCGACTTCTTGCCGTCGACCATCAGGTTGTTCATGAACTTGGTGAGCACCTGGTCGCCATACTTGGCGTCGGGCAGGATCTCGCGCCTCTCGGCGCTGTGGCGGCGGGACATCTCTCAACCCCTCACTTGGGACGCTTGGCGCCGTATTTCGACCGGCGCTGGCGGCGGTTCTTGACGCCCTGGGTGTCGAGCACGCCGCGCAGGATGTGATAGCGCACGCCCGGCAGGTCCTTGACCCGGCCGCCGCGGATCAGGACCACCGAGTGCTCCTGGAGGTTGTGCTTCTCGCCCGGGATGTAGCTGATGACCTCGAAGCCGTTGGTCAGCCGCACCTTGGCGACCTTGCGCATGGCCGAGTTGGGCTTCTTCGGCGTCGTCGTGTAGACGCGCGTGCAGACGCCCCGCTTCTGCGGGCAGGCTTCGAGGTGCTGCGACTTGGAGCGTCGCACCTTGGGCTGCCGCGGATTGCGGATCAGCTGCTGGATCGTCGGCATTCCGGTTCCCCGTATTGCATCGCCTTCAGATCGTCGGGCACCCTGCCCCGACGGGCACGACGCCAAGCCCGCCTGCGCCCCCTCGCCATGGGTGCGCCGCGGTGAAACTCCAGAGGATCGGGGCCGGGGGCCCGGATCGTGACCACTGCAAGCACTGATGACAGGCGGCAGGTCGCCCTGCCGCCGGACTGGCGCGCGTCTTAGGGGGAGTCGCGGGGGTTGTCAACACGAGGCCTGCGGGGCCCGCCCGTGACGGGGTGAGTCGCGCCCCCCGGGCCGCGGCGACGTTTCGGGCCCCGAAACAACCCCGCCGCCCGAGGCGCCGCCGTTTCCGCGACCGAAAGCTGAAGCGGCCCGACCGGAAAAGAGTCTTGCGGGGCGGGGGCGGCTGTGCCTTAGTCCGTTCGTTCCTGACCGGAGACGACCATGCAGACCCTCCTCATCCGGCTGTCGATCGCAGCCGCCCCGCTGATGCTCCTCGCCGATCCCGCCCTTGCCCAGCTCCTGAACCGCCGGCCGCGGGTGGTGCCCGAGATCGACGCCTCGACCGGGCTTCTGGCGGCGGCGGCGGTTCTCGCGGCCCTCGCCTTCGTCTGGGAGGTCCGGCGGCGCCGGGCCCGCGCCGTCCACGCCTGAGCCTTCACGGAAAGCACCCGTCGCGCGCGGCGCGCGCTCAGATGAGCGCCCAGTCGCCGCGCGCGAGTGCCGCGGCCCCGACGATGAGGTTGGCCGTGGCATGGGCGAGGATCGCGTCCGTCACCCGTCCCCGCCGCAGCATCACCCCCGCAAAGACAAGCCCCGCGAGCCCCGCCGCCAGCCACCGCCCGTGGAGGGCCGCGAAGAGCGCCGTCGAGGCCGCCACCGCCAGCGCCCGCTGCGCCGTCGTGCCGCCGTCGAGGCGGGCGAGGATGTAGCCGCGGAAGAAGAGCTCCTCGACCACCGGCACCAGCACCATGGTGCCCGCGAGCCGCGCCGCCGCCCAGAGGGCGAAGGCCGGGGCGGGCAGCGCCGCGAGCGCCCGGGCGAGCGCGGGATCGCCGTCGGCCGGGGCGAGCGCGAGCCACACCGCCCCCACCGCCGCCCCCGCTGCCACCGCCAGGGGATCGAGGCCCCAGGGCAGGGCCCGGATCGCCGGCCGGAAGAGGGAGAGCGCGAGCAGGAGCACGAGCGCCCGCAGGGGATAGCCGAGATCGGCGGGCACGAAGAAGGCGCCCGCGGCGACGCCCGCGAGCATGAAGGCGACGAAGGGCAGGATCGCCGCCGCGAGCGGGTCGGCCCGGAGCCCGGGCCCCGGCGGGGCCGCCGCCGCCTCCGGCCGGTGGAGCCAGGGGGTGGCGTGGACGCCGGCCATGACCGCGAGCGCGAGCAGGGTGAAGAACAGCCAGCCCGCGAAGCTGTGGAAGCCCTCGACGGCGAGATCGGGCGAGATGCGGGCGCCGATCAGGATCAGGGCGGCGATGCGGACGACGTTCAGCGTCCAGCTTGCGGCGAGCGCGAGCGGCAGCACCGTCAGCGCGAAGCGGACGGGCCGGATCGTGTCGCGCAGGAGGACGGCGTAGAGGACGGTGAAGCCGGTGACGAGCGCGAGCCCCTCGACCCCCGAGCAGGCGTGCGCGATCTGGACGAAGAAGTCGCCGACGCCGATGACGTAGTCCGGGGCCATGACCTCGGGCGCCCCGCCCTCGATCCTGAGCACGAGGACGACGGCGGCGAAGGTCGCGGCCGTCAGCGGCCCGAGATCCCAGAGCGGTGCGGCGAGGGCGGCGGCATCGGGCAGGAGGAGGGCGAGGATGAGGGCGCCGGCGATCACCCGTCGCTCGCGCGCCGCAAGCCCGCCCCAGGCCGCCGGGGGCGCGAGCCAGAAGAGCCCGCCCGCGACCGCCGCCCCCGCCCCGGCAAGCCAGGGCAGGAGGGCGAGCGCGAAGGCGGCCGAGAAGTCGCGGCCACCCGCGAGGGCGAGCGGCAGGAAGAGGAGCCCGACCCCGGCAAGGTGGAGGGTGGGCCAGGTCCGCCGCCCCTCGCCGCCGCCGCGCAGGAGCCGGGCGAGCACCCCGGGCCAGGCCCAGGCCATGAGGGCCGCCACCCCGACGGCCGAAATGCCGCGCCCGACGAGGCCGCGCAGCAGCCGGCAGGAGTCGAAGGCACCGCTGGCCGTGCAGTCGAAGCGCGCGAAAAGCTGGTAGGCCGCGACCAGCGCCACAAACTCGGCCACGAAGAGGCCGGCGAGCAGCAGGGCGCGGGCGGGAAGCGTCGCGGTCGTCATCCTCGCTCCGGCTTCGGTCGGGCCGACAGGGAGGCGCGCCGGCGACCCGATGTCAACCCCGCGCCCGCGCCGCCGCGGCACGGGCCCGCGCACGCTCGCGGTGAAGGGTGTAGATGCCGGTGGCAACGACGATCGCCGCCCCGGCAAGGGTGGTCGCGTCCGGCCAGTCGCCGAAGACCGCAAGGCCTAGGATGAGCGCCCAGACGAGGCCCGTGTAGCGGAAGGGCCCGACAAAGCCGAGGTCGCCCCAGCGCAGCGCAATGAGGCTCGCGAGATAGCCCGCGAGAACGGTCACCGCCGCCGCCCCGAGGTGGAGGAGCGAGCGGGGCGCGGGCGTCACCCACTCCTCCGCCACCGCCGTCGCGGCCAAGGCCGCGAGCGTGACCATGGCGGCGGTGACGAGGGCGACGAAGGTCGAGGGCACGGCCGCCGACAGGCGGCGGGTGGCGACGTCGCGGAGAGTGATCGTGGCGACCGAGGCGAGGCCGTAGAGGGCGTAGATGTCGAATCCCGCGGGCCCCGGGCGGACGATCAGCATGACGCCGAGGAAGCCGACGAGGATCGCGGTCAGCCGCCGCCAGCCCACGGGCTCGCCGAGGAAGACGGCCGCGGCGAGCGTCACTGTCAGGGGCAGGGCCTGGAGGATCGCGGTCAGGTTCGCAAGCGGTATGCGGGCGAGCGCGGTGACGAAGAAGAAGGTCGTCACGGCCTCGGCGAACCCCCGCAGCCCGACCATCGCCGCGTCCATCCCCGAGAGCCTGACCCAGAGCGCCCGGGCGCGAAAGGCGATGGCGCCAAGGCCGAGCGTCACGACGACGCCGCGGAGGGCGATCGTCTCCATCAGCGGCAGTTCGGCCGTGAGGATCTTCATGAAGGTGTCGTTGAGGGTGAAGGCGGCCGTGCTCGCGACGAGGAGGAGTGCGGCGCGGTTGTTGTCGATCGGCGCCATGCGGGCCACTCCTGCCGTCCGGGGAGAGAAGGACGCGAACCCTTGCCGCCTGCCGCCCCGCCGCGCCCGCCCCGGCCCGGGCGGCGGGACGCGGGCGGGGGCGCTGGTGGACGAGGGGCCCCGCCGGCCGTGCCGCGGGGCCCCTCCCCTGTGCCCGGCCGGGCTCAGTCGCGGCTTTCGGGCGTCTCGACGAGGCCGAGTTCGGCCTCCTCGCCGAAAAGCTGCGGCTCGGGGGCGGCGAGCGCCGCCGCCTCGGCCTCGCGCCGGCGGGCCTCGATCACCTTGTGGTCGCGCCGCTCGGCCTCGAGACGGACGCGCTTCGCGGCCCCCCCGGTGCCGGCCGGGATCAGCCGGCCGACGATGACGTTCTCCTTCAGCCCGACGAGCTTGTCGCGCTTGCCCTGGACCGAGGCTTCGGTCAGGACCCGCGTCGTCTCCTGGAACGAGGCCGCCGAGATGAACGACCGCGTCTGCAGGCTGGCCTTGGTGATGCCGAGGAGGATCGGCTCTCCCTGGGCGGGGGCGAGCCCCTGGGCCTCGGCGCGGGCGTTGATCTCGTCGAACTCCTCGCGGTCGACGTGCTCGCCCTTGAGAAGCGTCGTCTCGCCCGAATGGGTGATCTCGAGCTTCTGGAGCATCTGGCGGACGATGACCTCGATGTGCTTGTCGTTGATCTTGACGCCCTGCAGGCGGTAGACGTCCTGGACCTCATCGATCAGGTAGTTGGCGAGCGCCTCGATGCCGAGGATGCGCAGGATGTCGTGGGGGGCGGGGTTGCCGTCCATGATGTGGTGGCCCTTCTGGACGAAGTCGCCATCCTGGACGGGGATGTGCTTGCTCTTGGGGATCATGTACTCGACCGGGGCCAGCCCCTCGCCGACCGGCTCGATGACGATCCGGCGCTTGTTCTTGTAGTCCTTGGCGAAGCGGACGTAGCCGTCGACCTCGGCAATGATGGCGTGGTCCTTGGGCCGGCGGGCCTCGAAAAGCTCGGCCACCCGCGGCAGGCCGCCGGTGATGTCCTTGGTGCGCTGGCCCTCGCGCGGGATGCGGGCGATGACGTCGCCGGGCTGGACGGCCTGCCCGTCCTCGACCGACAGGATGGCGTCGACCGACATCTGGTAGGTGACCGGGTTGCCCTGGTCGTTGCGGACCGGCTCGCCCGAGACGGAATCGACAAGGAGGATCTCGGGCTTCAGGCTGCCGCCCTTGGGCAGGCTGCGCCAGTCGGAGACGACCTTGCGGCTCATCCCTGTCGCCTCGTCGGTCTCCTCGCGCACCGAGAGTCCCGCGATGAGGTCGACGAAGCGGATCGAGCCGCCCTTCTCGGCGATCATCGGCAGGTTCGAGGGATCCCAGCCGAAGAGCTTGGTGCCGCGGCGCACGCGCTCGCCCTCGCGGACGAACATGCGGGCGCCGTAGTTCAGCTTGTGGCTGGCCCGCTCGGTGCCGGCATCGTCGATGATCGCGAGCTGCATGGCGCGGGCGATGACGATCTGCTCGCCGGCGGCGTTGGTGATGAGGTTGGCGTTGCGGAAGGTGACGCGACCCTCCTGGCTCGCCTCGAGTGAGGTCTGCTGGGCGCCCTGGGCGATGCCGCCGATATGGAAGGTGCGCATGGTGAGCTGGGTGCCCGGCTCGCCGATCGACTGGGCGGCGATGATGCCGACCGCCTCGCCGACGTTGACGAGCGTGCCCCGCGCGAGGTCGCGGCCGTAGCAGGTGGCGCAGACGCCCTCCTCGGCCTCGCAGGTCAGGGGCGAGCGGATGCGCACGGCGACGAAGCGGGCGGCACCGATGGCATCGGCCAATCGCTCGTCGACGAGCTCGCCGCGGAGGGCCAGAACCTCGCCCGTCGCCGGATGCACGACGTCCTCGGCGAGGACCCGGCCCAGCACGCGCTCGGGCACCGAGGCCACGACCTCGCCGTCCTTGACGCTGGCCTCGGCGGTGATCGCGCGGTCGGTGCCGCAGTCCTGGGTGCGGATGATGCAGTCCTGGGCCACGTCCACCAGCCGGCGCGTGAGGTAGCCCGAGTTCGCCGTCTTCAGGGCCGTGTCGGCGAGACCCTTGCGGGCCCCGTGGGTGGAGTTGAAATACTCCAGCACCGTCAGCCCTTCCTTGAAGTTCGAGATGATCGGGGTCTCGATGATCTCGCCCGAGGGCTTGGCCATCAGCCCGCGCATGCCGCCAAGCTGCTTCATCTGCGCCGGCGAGCCGCGGGCGCCGGAGTGCGACATCATGTAGACCGAGTTCGGCTCGAGCTCGGCCCCCTGGCCATCGCGGCGGACGGCCGAGATCTCCTGCATCATCGCCGCGGCGACGGCGTCGGAGCACTTCGACCAGGCGTCCACCACCTTGTTGTATTTCTCGCCCTGGGTGATGAGCCCGTCCATGTACTGCTGCTCGAACTCCTTCACCTGCTCGCGGGTGCGGTTGACGATCTCCCACTTGGTCGCCGGAATGAGCATGTCGTCCTTGCCGAACGAGATGCCGGCGCGGAACGCCTCGCGGAAGCCGAGGCCCATGATCTGGTCGCAGAAGATCACCGATTCCTTCTGGCCGCAGTAGCGGTAGACGGTGTCGATGACGTTCTGGACGTCCTTCTTGCGCAGGACGCGGTTGACGAGGTCGAAGGGCGCCTTGGCGTTCATGGGCAGGACCGCGCCGAGCCGCACGCGGCCTGGCGTCGTCTCGTAGCGGCGCCAGACCTCGGCCCCCTCCTCGTCGATCTGGCGGATGCGGGCGGTGATGCGGGCGTGCAGGTGGACCTCGCCGGCGGCGAGTGCATGCTCGACCTCGTCGACGGTCGCGAACTTCATGCCCTCGCCCTTCATCCCCTCGCGCAGCATCGAGGCGTAGTAGAGGCCGAGGATCATGTCCTGCGAGGGCACGATGATGGGGGCCCCGTTGGCCGGCGAGAGGACGTTGTTGGTGCTCATCATCAGCACCCGCGCCTCGAGCTGGGCCTCGAGCGAGAGGGGCACGTGGACCGCCATCTGGTCGCCGTCGAAGTCGGCGTTGAAGGCCGAGCAGACGAGGGGATGGAGCTGGATCGCCTTGCCCTCGATCAGCATCGGCTCGAAGGCCTGGATGCCGAGGCGGTGGAGCGTCGGCGCCCGGTTGAGGAGCACCGGATGCTCGCGGATGACCTCGTCGAGGATGTCCCAGACCTCCGGGCGCTCCTTCTCGACGAGCTTCTTGGCCTGCTTGACCGT
>JADLCV010000057.1 GCA_020846995.1 Paracoccaceae bacterium | reverse complement strand
GCCCGGCCGGGGTGCCTGTGGAACCCAGGGGAACACCGGCACCTTCGCCGCATTCGGTCGCCAATGGCTATGGCCCGGGAGGGGTAGGACGTGGTCGCGGAAAGGTCGCGCAACTTCTGGACGGGTGTTCTCTATCTTGTCCTCGGGGGCACGGGCGCCCTGATCGCCCGAACCTACGGGATCGGCACCGCCGCCAGCATGGGCGCGGGCTACTTCCCCTCCGCCGTCGGCATGCTCCTCGCCGCGGTCGGCGGATACCTGATGATCCGGGCCGTCGCAACCGGCGGCGAAAACGGGGCAGACGGGGCAGACGGGGACGGCACCCGCCGGAGCCTCGGGACGATCGTGCTCATCCTCGCCTCCATCCTGGCCTTCGCGCTGCTCGTTCCCAGGCTCGGCTTCCTCGTTGCCGTCATGGTCCAGGTCTTCATCGCCGGGCTCGCCTCCGGCGAAAAGCGCTGGAAGGAAATGGTGATGGTCGCCATCACCCTGCCGACCGTCTGCACCCTCATCTTCATCGTCGGACTGGGGCTGTCCTTTCCCATCCTGCCCACCTTCCTCACACGGTGAGACGCCCATGGAGCTGCTCGACAGCCTCGCCCTCGGCTTCTCGGTCGCGTTCTCGCTCAAGAGCCTGGGCTATGCCTTTCTGGGCTGCCTGCTGGGCACCATGGTCGGGATCCTGCCCGGGCTGGGGCCCCTGGCCACGATCGCCATGCTGCTCCCGTTCACCTACGGCCTGGAACCGCTGACGGCGCTGATCATGCTCGCCGGCATCTACTACGGATCGCAGTACGGCGGTTCGACGACGGCGATCCTGATCAATCTTCCCGGCGAGGTGTCGTCCGTCGTGACGATGCTGGACGGCCACAAGCTGGCGCAGCAGGGACGCGCGGGGGTGGCCCTGGCCACGGCCGCGATCGCGTCGTTCGTGGCCGGCACGCTGGGAACGCTCGTCCTCGCCGGCTTCGCCCATCCCCTCACCCGGCTGGTCCTCAACTTCGGCGCGCCGGAGTATTTCTCGCTGATGCTGGTCGGCCTCATCGGCGCGGTCATCATCGCCTCGGGATCGGTCATCAAGGCGATCGGCATGATCCTCATCGGCCTGCTGATCGGACTGTCGGGCACCGATGTCAACACGGGCACGCTGCGCTTCACGTTCGGCCTCGCGGAGCTCTGGGATGGCGTCGAGATCATCGTGGTGGCAGTGGGGCTCTTCACGATTTCCGAAATCATCGTGACCCTCGAGAACCGGGAACGGCGGGATGCGGTGATCGGAACGATCAACACGCTGTGGCCGAGCTGGCCTGACATCCGGCGGATGATCCCGGCGATCCTGCGCGGCAGCACGATCGGCTCGATCGTCGGCGTCATGCCGGGTGCCGGGCTCAGCGTGGCGTCGTTCCTGTCCTACACCATGGAAAAGCGCGTCTCGCGAACGCCGGAGCGGTTCGGGACGGGCGCGATCGAAGGCGTCGCGGCGCCCGAGGCGGCCAACAACGCTGCCGCCCAGACCGCATTCATTCCGACCCTGATGCTGGGAATCCCGGGCAGCGCGACCATGGCCCTGATGCTCGGGGCGATGATGATCCACAACATCCAGCCGGGCCCGCAGGTGATGACGCGGCATCCCGAACTCTTCTGGGGGCTCATCGCGTCGATGTGGCTGGGCAACGTCATGCTGCTCGTGCTCAACCTTCCCCTCGTGCAGGTCTGGGTCAAGGTGCTGAAGATCCCCTACCGCCTGCTCTATCCGGCGATCCTGGTCTTCTGCTGCGTCGGGGTCTACTCCTACCGCTACCTGGCCTTCGACGTGCTCCTGGCCATGGCCTTCGGGCTCCTCGGCTATGTGTTCAGCAAGCTGAAGTGCGAACCGGCGCCGCTCGTGCTCGGCATGGTGCTGGGACCGATGATGGAGGAGCATTTCCGTCGGGCCCTGCTGATCTCGCGCGGCGACTTCACGGTCTTCCTCACGCGGCCGATCTCGGCGGCCCTCCTCGGCGTGGCGGCGGTGCTGGTCGTGCTGATCGTCTTCCCGGCGATCCGGAGGACACGGAAGCGCGTGATTGCGGAGGATGCCTGACGGCTGCTTCCCCGAGGGGCGGTGCGACGGCGCTGTCGCGTGGCATCCGGCCGGGCCGGCGCCGGGCTTCGTGGCCGCAGGGCCGCCTTCGGCCGGGCTGGCCGGCGGGACCGACCCGGGTCCCGCCGAGGACGGCGGGGCGGCGGCAGGCCCGCTGTCCCCGGTGTCGTTCGCAGCGATCGACCCATGGACGGAAACCAGGAGAACGGACCCATGACGGTGATTGACTTCCGCTGCCGGCCCATCACGGCGGAATATGTTGCGATCTGCCCCCGCGCCGAGGCGATCAACTGGCGCCGATGGGGGGTTCGCCGTCCGACGCCCGAGCCCTTCGAGAACCACCTCGCCGCACTGGAGACGAACGGGATCGACATCGGCGTGTTCACCGGCCGGCAGGTGATGACCGAGGGCAAGGTCACCTTCGGCGTCACCAACGACTACGTCGCCGAATGCGCCCGGCGGTCGTCCGGGCGCGTCGTGGGCTTTGCCGGAATCGACGTCTCCGCCGGCGTCTCGGCGGTCGCGGAGACCGAGCGCAGCATCCGGGAGCTCGGGCTGCGGGGCATCTCGACGGATCCGCGGCGCGCGGGCCTCACGCCGGACGATCGCGCCATCTACCCGATCTACGAGAAGGCCGGCGAACTCGGCGTGCCCGTGGCCATCACCGTCGGTCCCCTCGTCGGCCGCTACGATGACCCGATGGCGATCGATGCCCCGGCTCGGGACTTCCCGCATGTCAACTTCGTCTGTTCGCACGCCGTCTGGCCAGAGGTCACCGGCTATCTGCGGCTGGCCTATGCCCACACCAACGTCCATCTCGAGCCGTCGATCTACTGGAACCTGCCGGGGACCGAGCCGTTCTTCGAGGCCGCGAACTCGATTCTCGCCGACCAGGTCGTGTATGCGAGCGCCTTCCCCTTCGCGCGCCTCGACGCCATCAAGGGCTTTCGCTCGCGGATCGCGTGGAACGAGGACTCGTGGCGGAAATTCACGCACCTCAACGCCGCCCGCCTGCTGGGACTTCCTTCCGACCTGGGCCGGGAAGCCTGAGGCCCCCGCGGCACGGGCGTCCCGACCTCCCGCCGCTCCGGGGAAGGCATCGCGACCGCGCCTTCCTGTCTCGGGCCGGAGAGGTGATCGCGCAGCCGGCCGATCCGGCGGGCCGGGACTACCGGCGCGTCCGGCGTCTCGCGGTTCATTCCGCCAGCCTCCCGGTGCGCGCGGCCGGGGTCGTTCGTGGTCATTGGCAGGATGCACGGGATGGCGCGCCTTCAGCGCAGCAGGAATGGTGCCAGCGGTCTCGACCTCGGCGCCGGCCGAATGCCCTTCGCGGCGAGGATG
Source organism: Paracoccaceae bacterium (assembly GCA_020846995.1). Taxonomy (GTDB): domain Bacteria; phylum Pseudomonadota; class Alphaproteobacteria; order Rhodobacterales; family Rhodobacteraceae; genus JAHDXW01. The sequence continues at coordinate 308 of JADLCV010000057.1, read as the reverse complement.
GGACCCATGGCCAGAGGCTCTGATGCACCACTTGCGTGAGTTGATTCAACCGTGAATCCAATGTGATAGATGGCGGCTTGAGCAGACCGACGCCGCCGGCCGGCAAGGCCTTTGACGCAACCGCCTGCAAGCGGGCGCTGACACCACCGGCCGTTCTCGGTGACTCCGAGAGGGATCCCCGAGGCGGATGATCTCTGACTCGATGCCTTGAGGCACGAGCGGGAGGAGCTGATTGCGGGCAGTCGCGATCACGCGGAGCGACTTGACTGCGGTGGAGTTGCGGTCGGCGGCGGCGAAGTGCCTCGATC
>JADLCV010000056.1 GCA_020846995.1 Paracoccaceae bacterium | reverse complement strand
TCCCGCCCCCGATCGTCGAACGCCTCTGGCAGACCATCAAGTACGAGGACGTCTCCGGGCGGGCCCATGCCGACGTCCCCGAGGCCCGCGCCTCGATTGGCCGCGACCTGCCTCGCCTGCTCGCTCGGATCCATCGCGTTCGTGGTCTCCATCCACATCGGCCACCGTCCGCATTCATCGCTTCGCGGAAGCATCCCTGATCAGGCCCACTCCAACCCGCCGACGCCCGAAGCGGCTCTTGCCTGACGGAGGCGCTGATCCACGTGCGCACCGGGCCCGCCCGGTTACGTTGAACGGGACCACCTCCCTCGGCGAGGGGTCACGATCACGCGCAAACGGCCCGCGCGACCGGGCAGGAACCAGGTCCGGCCGCTCGGGGACCTCCTCGCCGATGCGCTGCGGGCCGGCGGGGCGGGCCAAGATCCTTCGTACGAAGGATTTTCGCCTCCCTCCCCGGGACGGCGGCGGAACCGGAGCGCGGTCAGCCGAAGAGATCGTGGCAGAGCTCGAGGGCCGCGACCAGCGCATCGACCTCCTCGAGCGTGTTGTAGAGGCCGAACGAGGCCCGGCAGGTCGCGGTGACGCCGAGGTGCTGCATGAGCGGCATCGCGCAATGGGTGCCGGCCCGGACCGCGATCCCGCGCCGGTCGAGCACGGTCGAGAGGTCGTGGGCATGGGCGGGCCCGGCCATGGTGAAGGAGAAGATCGCCCCCCGCCGCGGCGCGTCGCCCTGGACGCGGAGCCAGTCGAGGCGGCCGAGGCGGGCGCGGGCGTGGTCGCGCAGGCGCGCCTCGTGGGCGGCGATGCGGTCCATGCCGAGGCCCATCAGGTAGTCGAGCGCGACCCCGAGGCCGATCTGGTTGACGATGCCGGGGGTGCCGGCCTCGAACTTCATCGGCGGGTCGGCCCAGGCCACCCCCTCGCGCGTGACCTCGCGGATCATGTCGCCGCCGCCCATGAAGGGGCGCATCTCGGCCTGGCGCCCGGCGCGGATGAAGATCGCCCCCGACCCCGAGGGGCCGAGGAGCTTGTGGCCGGTGATGACGTAGAAGTCGCAGCCGAGCGCCTGCACGTCGACGGGCATGTGGACGGCGGCCTGGCTGCCGTCGACGAGGACCGGCACGCCCCGGGCCCGGGCGCCGGCCGTGATCGCGGCGACATCGACGACGGTGCCGAGGACGTTCGACATGTGGGTGACGGCGACCAGCCGCGTCCGCGGCGAGATCGCGGCGAGGACCGCGCCGGGGTCGAGGCTGCCGTCGGCCTCGGGCTCGACCCAGCGCAGCACGACCCCCTGGCGCTCGCGCAGGAAATGCCAGGGGACGATGTTGGCGTGATGCTCCATCACCGAGAGCACGATCTCGTCGCCCGCGCCCATGCGCGGCATCGCCCAGCCGTAGGCGACGAGGTTGATGCCCTCGGTCGCGCCCGAGGTGAAGACGATCTCGGTCTCGGCGGCGGCGTTGAGAAAGCGCCGGACGATCGCGCGCACGGCCTCGTAGCGCTCGGTCGCGATCGTCGAGAGCGTGTGGAGGCCGCGGTGGACGTTGGCGTATTCGCTCGCGTAGGCGGCCGCGACGGTGTCGATCACGACCCGCGGCTTCTGGGCCGAGGCGGCGTTGTCGAGGTAGACGAGGGGAACCCCGTTGACCTCGCGGGCAAGGATCGGGAAGTCGCGCCGGACGGCGGCGACATCGTAGGCGGCGGCGGATGCCATGGCCTCAGACCTCGGTCGGGGCAAGCCCCAGCGCCTGCAGGACGAGGGCGAGGGCGAAGGAGATGAGAAGGAGCGCGACGAGGATCATCACGAAGACCTGGAGCCGCGAGCGAAAGCCGTGCAGTTCGGCGACGAACCCCGTGAGCAGCCAGAAGAGGGCGACGATCCCCGCGAGCACGACGAGCGGCGAGAGCGGCGGCAGGATCAGGAGAAGGACGATCTGGGCGAGCTGGAGGGCGAAGCCCACCGCATGCAGCCAGACGACGAGGAGGAGCGCATCGGCAGGGCGTCCGCGGCCGCCGAAGGCCCGGCCGATGGCGTGGATCGCCCCGGCCATGGCGACCGAGAAGCCCGCCAGCACGAGGAAGGCGACCAGCGGGCTCGCGCCGAGCCCGGCCAGGGCATCCTCTGCCCCGACGAGGCGGGCCGCGACCTGCGAGAAGAGGACCGAGAGGGCGACGACGAGGGCGAGCGCCTGCCAGCGCGTCGCCACCGGCAGGCCGAGGGCGAGGACCCGGCGCGCGCCCGCGCGCGGGTCGGCGAAGGTCAGCCGGAGAAGCTCGACAAGAAGGCGCGGCACCCGGTCCATGGGGCCTCCCTAGGCGGTCGGGGGGCGCAACGCAATGGCACCCGCCGCCGCCAGCCCCGCCCCCCAGATCCAGAGGAAAAGGGCAAGGACCGCCCCGCCCGCGACCCCCGCCGCGGGCGCGGGCAGGAGGCCGCCGAGCAGTCCCTGGGCAACGATCGCCGGGCTCGTGGCGAAAAGCGCCCAGAAGAGCGCCGTCCGCGCCCCGCCGAAGCCCGGCGGCCGGCCGAGGGCCCGGAGGACGAGGTGGCTCGCCGCGGCGACCCCGTAGAGGACAAGCGGCATGAGGAACAGCATGGCGACGAGCGCCCCCCCGAGGCGGGCCTCGAGCGGGATCAGGGGGTCGGCAGCAGCGGCGCGGACGAGCCGCGGCCACTGGGCGAGGAAGGCGAGCCCGCAGGCGAAAAGGAGATGGGCGAGCGCACGCGCCTCGCGCGGGCCGCCGGCGAGAAGCGCGCCCGCGACCCGCCCGGGGGCCCACCAGCTCTGCAGGATGTCACCGCCAACCGACATCGTCCCTCGCTCGCGCGCCCGGCCCCCCGGGGTTCAGCCGCGGTGGCGGCCGATCCAGTCCCCGAGCAGGGCCTCGACGGCCCGGGCGAGATCGGGCTCGGCGATCTCGGCCACCGCCTCGGCGAGGAAGGCGAGCACAAGCAGCGCCTCGGCCTCGGCCCGCGGCAGGCCGCGGGCGCGGAGGTAGAAGAGGGCGCCGGCCTCGATCGCTCCCGCCGTCGAGCCGTGCGAGCAGCGGACGTCGTCGGCGTAGATCTCGAGTTCGGGCTTGGCGAGGAAGCGGGCGTCCTCGTCGAGGAGGAGGGCCTGGCTCAGCTGGTAGCCGTCGGTCTTCTGGGCCTGCGCGAGGACGTGGATCTTGCCCTGGAAGACCCCGGTCGCGCCGTGGCGGAGCACCTTCTTGAAGACCTGCCGGCTTTCGCAGCCCTCGGCGAGATGGCGCACGAAGACGGTGTCGTCGTGGTGGAAGGCGCCGTCGCCGAGCGCGGCCCCGGCAAGATGGGCAAGCCCGCCTGCGCCGGCGAGTTCGACGAAGGCCTCGTTGCGCGTCAGGGCACCGTTGGCCGTGAGCGTGAACGACCGCAGTTCCGCCCGCGCCTCGAGGCGGGCGAAGAGGTGGCTCGCCGTCACCGCCCCCTCCTCGGGCCCCTGGGCGCGGACGTGGTGGAAGACGGCGCCGGCACCGACCTCGACCTCGGTCACGACCGAGAGCCGCGCAGCCCCCGTCCCGACCTCGACGAGGGTCAGCTCCGCGCCTGCGTCAAGCTTCACGCAATGGTGGAGGATCGCGTCGGAAACCCCTGACGAACGCTCGTAGACGATCATCACCGGGCGGGCGGCCCGGGTCCTGGCGCGGATCAGGAGGCCGGCGCCCGCGCCGGCCGTGTTGGCGGCCGCGAACGGTCGCGGCACCGGCGCCTGGCCCTGGGCCTCGAGGCGGCCGTAGAGGTCCTCGGCCCAGCCGGCGCGGGCGGCCTCGGCGAGGGAGAGGATCTCCACCCCCCCGAGGCGAGGATCGTCGGAGGCCGCGGCGTCGAGGATGCCGTCGCGGAAGACGAGGCGGAGGGCGGCGATGGCGGCGAAGGCCGAGGCGGCGGCACCCTGCCCCGCGGCCGCGGGACCGGCTGCGGAGGGATCGGGCGCCGCGGCGGCAAGGAGCGGGGCGGGGTTGGTGAAGCGCCAGTATTCGTCGCGCCGCGTCGGCTGCCCGAGCACCTCGGCCCGCCGCCCGGCCGCCTCGCGCGCCCGCGCGAGCCAGCCCGGGCAGCCCGGGAGAGGAGGCACCGCCGGCCGGGCCCCGGCCGCCGCCATCGGTTCGGACCGGCCCATCACGCGACCTCGGCGAGGATGTCGGCGTAGCCCCCCCGCTCGACCTCGAGCGCGAGTTCGGGCCCCCCGCTGCGCACGATCCGCCCGTCGGCCATGATGTGGACGACGTCGGGCCGGATATGGTCGAGCAGGCGCTGGTAGTGGGTGATGACAAGGAAGGCGCGGCCGGCGTCGCGGAGCCGGTTCACGCCCTCGGCCACCAGCCGCATGGCATCGACGTCGAGCCCCGAATCGGTCTCGTCGAGGATGCACATGCGCGGCTCGAGCACGGCCATCTGGAGGATCTCGTTGCGCTTCTTCTCGCCGCCCGAGAAGCCCACGTTGACCGGCCGCTTGAGCATCTCGGCGTCGATCGCGAGCGCCCGCGCCTTGTCGCGGACGAGCCGGAGGAAATCGGCCGCGCTCACCTCCGCCTCGCCGCGGGCCTTGCGCTGGGCGTTGAGGGCGGTGCGCAGGAAGGTCATGTTGCCGACCCCGGGGATCTCGACGGGATACTGGAAGGCGAGGAAGAGCCCCGCCGCCGCCCGCGCCTCGGGCTCCATGGCGAGAAGGTCGGCCCCGTCGAGCGTGGCGCCGCCCGCCGTCACCTCGTAGCCGTCGCGGCCGGCGAGGACGAAGGAGAGGGTCGATTTCCCCGACCCGTTCGGCCCCATGATCGCATGCACCGATCCGGCCGCGACCGCGAGCGTCAGGCCCTTCAGGATGGCCTTGTCCTCGTCGGCGAGCCTGGCGTGGAGGTCGTCGATCCTCAGCATGTCTCTCTCCTCGGAGCGGCCGCGCCAGGGTCCGGGCGCAAGGCCGAGGGACGCCCTGCGTCACGGGCGCGGGGGTCGGGTCGAAGCGGGCGACGCGGCCTGCGGTCGCCCCGGGCGGGGCGAGGGTGGCGGTGGAATGGCGGGCCGGGCGGGGCCGGGCGGCGCCGATGGGGCGCGGGCCGGGCGGTCGCGGCCGCCGCGGCCGGAGGGCAAGCGGGGCCGAAGCGGCGATCGGCGAGCGCCGGATCGGCGGAGCCGACGCCTTCATCCCCACGGAGCCCCGGGGGACCGCCGGGCCGGCGGGCCAAGATCCTTCGTACGAAGGATCTTGGCTTGTCCCGCACCGTTCGCGGGCGACCCGCCGGGGCCGCGCCCCCCTGCCCGTGCCTGCCGCCCACCGCCCCGCCCTCAGACGCCGCTCAGGAACATGCCCGTGACGACCTGGCGCACGAAGGCCGCCATGCCCTCGGAGCCCGAGGCACGGTCCGTGAGGTGGATCGTGAGGTCGGGGCGGGCCGCGGCGATGACGCCGACAAGGTCGCCGCGAAGACGGTCGTCGAGGCTGCCGCCCATGATGACGCAGGCGATCGCCGGCTCGTGCTCGATCTGGTAGACGACCTCGCCGTGGTCGTGGGCACCGAGCCAGCGGATCGGCAGATCCTCGAGCTGGTCGGCCAGCCGGCCGACGATGCCGGGCAGCTTGCCGACCAGAAGCACCACCGGTTTTCTCACCCCACGCTCCCTTCGAGTGAAATGGCCACGAGGCTCTGTGCCTCCATCGCGAACTCCATCGGCAGGGCCTGGAGGACCTCGCGGCAGAAGCCGTTGACGACGAGCGCCACCGCCTCCTCCTCGGTCATGCCGCGGGCGCGGCAGTAGAAGAGCTGGTCCTCGGCGATGCGCGAAGTCGTCGCCTCGTGCTCGACCTTCGAGGAGTTGTTGCGAACCTCGATGTAGGGGACGGTATGGGCGCCGCAGCGGTTGCCGATCAGCAGGCTGTCGCACTGGGTGTGGTTGCGGCTCCCCGTCGCCCTTGGGTGCATGGAGACGAGGCCGCGGTAGGTGTTCTGCGCCCGCCCGGCGCTGATCCCCTTGGAGACGATGCGCGAGCGCGTGTTGCGCCCGAGATGGACCATCTTGGTGCCGGTGTCGGCCTGCTGGAAGTGGTTGGCGATGGCGATCGAGTAGAACTCGCCCTGGCTGCCCTCGCCGCGCAGGATGCAGGAGGGGTACTTCCAGGTGATGGCCGATCCGGTCTCGACCTGGGTCCACATGACCTTGGCCCGCGCCCCCCGGCAGTCGGCGCGCTTGGTGACGAAGTTGTAGATGCCGCCGCGGCCCTCCTCGTCGCCCGGATACCAGTTCTGGACGGTCGAATACTTCACCTCGGCGTCGTCGAGGGCGACGATCTCGACCACCGCGGCGTGAAGCTGGTGGGTGTCGCGCTTGGGCGCCGTGCAGCCCTCGAGATAGCTGACCTGGGCGCCGCGGTCGGCGATGATGAGGGTGCGCTCGAACTGGCCGGTGTTCTCGGCGTTGATGCGGAAATAGGTGCTGAGTTCCATCGGGCAGCGCACGCCCGGGGGGACGTAGACGAAGCTTCCGTCCGAGAAGACGGCCGAGTTGAGGGTGGCGAAGAAGTTGTCGGTCGGCGGCACGACCGAGCCGAGATGGCGGCGCACGAGGTCGGGGTGTTCGCGGATCGCCTCGGAGATGGCGCAGAAGATCACCCCGGCCTTCTTCAGATCCTCGCGGAAGGTGGTGGCGACCGAGACCGAATCGAAGACCGCATCGACCGCCACCCGGCGCCCGTCGGCGGGGGCGCCCGCGGCCCCCTCGACCCCGGCGAGGATCAGCTGCTCCTTGAGCGGGATGCCGAGCCTGGCATAGGTCGAAAGCAGCGCCGGATCGACCTCATCGAGCGACTTCGGCTTTTTCGTCAGCGCCTTGGGCCGGGCGTAGTAATACTGGTCCTGGAAGTCGATGGGGGGATGGTGGACCATGGCCCAGGTCGGCTCGACCATCGCCAGCCAGCGGCGGTAGGCCGCGAGCCGCCAGTCGGTCATCCATCCGGGCTCGCCGTTCTTGGCCGAGATCAGGCGCACGATGTCCTCGTTCAGGCCTTTGGGCGCGAACTCGGTCTCGATTTCGGTCTCCCAGCCGTGCTTGTACTTGCCGCCCATGGCCTCGACGGTGCGCACCGTCTCGGCGTCGACCCCGTCCCGGATCCGTGCCGCCTCGGCTGCCGACATCTCCTGCGCCCCCCTCCCGCCTGCCCCGCTCATGCCGCCTGCCGGCGTGCCCGCCCCCGCGCCGCCGTCCAGGCGGCGGCGAAACGGCCGACCTCCGCCGGCGTCGTCGTCGGGCCGAGCGAGATGCGGACCGCGCTCGCCGCCACCGCCTCGGAGAGGCCCATCGCGGTCAGGACCCGGCTTGGCCGCAGCCTGCCCGACGAGCAGGCCGCCCCGGCCGAGATCGCGAAGCCCGCGAGGTCCATCGCCATCACCTGCGTCTCGCCCTTCCAGCCCGGCGCCGCCACGCATGTGGTGTTGGGGAGCCGCGGCGCGTCATTTCCGACCAAAATAGTCATCATTTCCGGCGACGCCAGAGCCGCCTCGAGATTTTCGCGCATCACCGCCACCCGGTCCCAGACCCCGTCGGCAAGGTCGCGGACGGCCGCGGCGGCGGCGGCGGCGACGCCCGCGATGGCGGCGACGTTCTCGGTGCCGGCGCGCCGGCCGCGCTCCTGCCCGCCGCCGCGGAGGCCGGGGCTGACGTCGACCCCCTTCTGCAGGACGAGCGCGCCCACCCCGCGCGGGCCGCCGAGCTTGTGGGCCGAGACGATCGCCATCCCGATCCCGAGCCAGTCGAAGGCGACCGGAATCTTGCCGAAGGCCTGCGTCAGGTCGGCGACGGCGAGGCCCGCGGGCAGCGCCGGGAGGACGCCGGTCTCGCCGTTGGCAAGCTGGAGCGTCGCCCGCGCGGGGTCGGGGACGCGCACGCGGCCGGCGGTGTCGACGGCGAGCGTCGTGTCGGTCCAGGCGAGCACCGCGTCATGCTCGACCGCTGCCCCGGCGAGGCCGCGGCCGGCGAGCGCGAGCGCCGCCGCCTCCGTCGCGCCCGAGGTGAAGACGATGTCGGCCGCCTGCGCGCCGAGGCTCTCGGCGAGGCTCTCGCGGGCGCCCTCGACGATCGCGCGCGCCGCCCGCCCCTCGGCATGGATCGAGGAGGGGTTGCCGGTGACGTCCATGGCCGCGATCATCGCCGCCCGCGCCTCGGGCCGGAGCGGGGCCGAGGCGTTCCAGTCGAGATAGGCCCGCGGCGTCAAGGTGCCACCCCGGCCACGGCCCCGGCCGCGACCCCGGCCACCGCCTCGGCCCCGGTCTCGCCGTCGTCGACGACCTGGAAAAGGAGCGGCACCGCCGGGCAGGGTGTCAGCGCGTTGAGGGCGACATCCGACAGGCGCGTCTGGTGGAGAAAGACGTAGACATGGGCCGACAGGCTCTGCCACAGCCGGTTGGTCAGCGACTGCGCCCGCGACCCCGAGAGCCCGCCCGAGACCCCGGCCCCGGTGTGGGTCGCGCTCACCGTCTCCTCGACCGCGGCGAGAACCTCGGCGACGCGGATGGCGTCGGCCGAGCGCGCCAGCCGGTAGCCGCCGCCGGGCCCGCGCACCGACTCGACCAACCCCGCCCGCCGCAGCTTGACGAAGAGCTGCTCGAGATAGGGCAGCGAGATGTCCTGGCGGCGCGCGATCTCGGCCAGCGACACCGTCTGGCCCAGGGGCGCACAGGCAAGGTCGGTCAGCGCCACCATGGCATAGCGGCCGCGAGTCGAAAGCTTCATGGCTCGGCCCCCTCCAGGGCAACCCCGCGGGCCGCCACGACCCCGACCCCGGGGCGCGCGCAGGCACGGCAGGCGCGGGCGGGCGCGGCGCGACCGCAAGGACATTGACGCCAGCGCCGCGCACACCTAACTCCCCTTCGCGAGGGGGTGCGCTGCCGCGGGGCGCATCGACTTTGGAATCGTTCTAGGTTGCCCGAGCGATTTCGTCAAGTTTGACGTCGCCGGGCCCAGAGGCAGAGCAAAGGCGCGCCATGCCCGAAGTGATCTTTCCCGGCCCCGAGGGCCGGCTCGAAGGACGCTACCACGCCCAGAAGTCGAAGGATCCCCCGATCGCCATCATCCTGCACCCCCACCCCCAGTTCGGGGGCACGATGAACAACCGCGTCGTCTACAACCTGCACTATGCCTTCTACAACCTTGGCTTCAACGTCCTGCGCTTCAACTTCCGCGGGGTCGGGCGCAGCCAGGGGGAATACGACGAGGGCATCGGCGAACTGTCGGACGCGGCCTCGGCCCTCGACTACCTGCAGTCGATGAACCAGAACACCAAGCACTGCTGGGTCGCCGGCTTCTCGTTCGGCGCCTGGATCGGCATGCAGCTGCTCATGCGGCGGCCCGAGATCACGGGCTTCGTGTCGGTCGCCCCGCCCGCAAACCTCTACGACTTTACCTTCCTCGCCCCCTGCCCGTCCTCGGGGCTGATCATCCACGGCTCGGCCGACAAGGTCGCCCCCCCCAAGGACACCGCAGCGCTGGTCTCGAAGCTTCACGAGCAGAAGGGAATCCGCATCACCCACTCCCAGGTCGAGGGGGCCGACCACTTCTTCAAGGACGAGGAAGGGCACATGAAGCCGATGATCACGACCGTCGCCGACTACGTCCGCCGCCGCCTCGGCGAGTCGACGCGCTAGGGCGATGGCCGACTTCATCCAGGATCTGGGCGATGCCCTTGCCCGTGACGTGCTC
>JADLCV010000055.1 GCA_020846995.1 Paracoccaceae bacterium | reverse complement strand
CTCCCCGCCGACCCGCCCGACCTCAACCCGATCGAGCAGGTCATCGCCAAGCTCAAGCATCTGCTCCGCAAAGCCGCAGAGCGCACCAGGGAAACCCGATGGCGCCGGACCGGATCACTCCTCGACCAGTTCACCCCACAGGAATGCAAAAAACTGCATCCGAAACGCCGGATATGGTTCCGTGTAGCGTCATCCCGCTCTAGCGTCAGCCGGCCGGGGTTGCAGATGACGATGAACTGCCCGCCGCACTCGACGAGGTGGAAGCCGCGCCGACGCGCCCCGGCCTCGAGGGCCGCGCACCCGACCTCGCGCTCGACGTCGCGCACGGCGCGGCGGACGGTGCCGCCGCCCGCCACGGCGCGGGCGGCGAAGATGGCGGCAAGCCAGGCGGCCCCGGGTCCGGGGTTGGCCGCGGCCGGAGCCGGAGGCGTGAAGAAGGGGTGAAGGCGGAGCGCGGGCGGCATGGGCCGAGCCTCGCGCACGGTGGCAAAGGGATCGTGGACGCCGGCGAGGGGAGACCCAAGATCCTTCGTACGAAGGATTTCGGGCGGCCCCGCCGGCGGCGGCGGGCAAGCCTGCTCAGAGGTTTTCGGGCTGGGGCATGCCGAGGACGTGGAAGCCGCCGTCGACGCGGACGATCTCGCCCGTGGTGCAGGCACCCCAGTCCGACGCGAGGTAGACGGCGGTGCCGCCCACGGCCTCGAGGGTCGGGTTCTCGCGCAGGGGGGCGTTCATCTCGGCCAGCCGGAAGGTCTTGCGCGCGCCCCCGATGGCGGCCCCGGCGAGGGTCTTCATCGGCCCCGGGCTGATGGCGTTGACGCGGATCTTCTGGGGCCCGAGGTCGTTGGCGAGATAGCGCACGGCGCTTTCGAGGGCGGCCTTCGCCACCCCCATGACGTTGTAGTAGGGCGTCACCCGGTTCGAGCCCTGGTAGGTCAGCGTGATCAGGGCCCCGCCCGCGGGCATGAGGGCGGCGGCCCGGCGGGCGAGGTCGATGAACGAGAAGCACGAGATCGCCAGCGACTTGCCGAAGTTCGCCCGGCTCGTGTGGATGAAGCGGCCGCTGAGTTCGGCCTTGTCGGAATAGGCGATGGCGTGGACGAGGAAGTCGATCCGCCCCCAGGTCGTGGCGAGGCGGTCGAAGGCGGCATCGAGCGAGGCGTCGTCGAGGACGTCGACGTCCATGAGGAGGCCCGAGCCGAGCGCGGCAGCGAGCGGCTCGACCCGCCGGCCGAAGGCCTCGCCCTGGTAGCTGAAGGCGAGTTCGGCGCCCTCGCCATGCAGGGCCCGGGCGATGCCCCAGGCGATCGAGCGGTCGTTGGCGACACCCATGACGAGGCCGCGCTTGCCTTCGAGGAGTCGTGCCATCGCTCAGCCCCGCATCCGCGACAGGACGATGGTCCCGTTGGTGCCGCCGAACCCGAAGGAGTTCGAGAGCACGCTGTCGATCGCCACGCCGTCGCGCAGTTCGGTGACGATCTCGCCCGGCCGGAGGTCGGGGTCGGGGTCGACGACGTTGATCGAGGGGGCGAGGAAGCCCTTCTCCATCATGATCAGCGAATAGATCACCTCGTGCACCCCGGCGCCGCCGAGCGAATGGCCGGTCATCGACTTGGTCGAGCCGACGGGCGGATGGGTGTCGCCGAAGACCTCGCGGATGGCCCGGATCTCGACCATGTCGCCGACCGGGGTCGAGGTGCCGTGGGCGTTGATGTAGTCGATCCGGCGTCCGGGCGGGAGGGTCGCGAGCGCGAGCCGCATCGAGCGCACCCCGCCCTCGCCCGAGGGGGCGACCATGTCGTGGCCGTCCGAGGTAGCCCCGTAGCCCGTGACCTCGGCCCAGATGCGGGCGCCGCGGGCGCGGGCGCGGTCGTGCTCCTCGAGTACCACCATGCCGCCGCCGCCGGCGATGACAAAGCCGTCGCGGCTGGCGTCGTAGGGCCGGCTCGCGGTCGCGGGGGTGTCGTTGTACTTCGAGCTCATCGCCCCCATGGCGTCGAAAAGGCAGGACAGCGTCCAGTCGACCTCCTCGCCGCCGCCGGCGAAGACGATGTCCTGCTTGCCCATCTGGATCTGCTCGGCGCCGGCGCCGATGCAGTGCAGCGTGGTCGAGCAGGCCGAGGTGATCGAATAGTTCACGCCCTTGATGCGGAAGGGCGTGGCAAGGCAGGCCGAGACCGTCGAGGACATGCAGCGGGTGACCATGAAGGGCCCCATCTTCTTCGGGCTGCCCCTGGTCTTGACGGCCTCGAAGGCGGAGAAGAAGTTCGAGGTCGAGGGCCCGCCCGACCCGGCGATGAGGCCGGTGCGCTCGTGGCTGACCTCGGCCTCGGTCAGCCCGGCATCGACGATCGCCTGCTGCATGGCGATGTAGGAATAGGCCGCGCCGGGGCCCATGAAGCGCAGCACGCGCTTGTCGACATGCTGGGCGGGGTCGATCCGGGGCATGCCGTGGACCTGGCAGCGGAAGCCGTTCTCGGCGTAGTCGGGGGCAAAGGCGATGCCCGAGCGGCCGGCGCGGAGGGAGGCCTCGACCTCGGCGAGCGAGTTGCCGATGGGCGCGACGATGCCCATGCCGGTGATGACGACGCGCCGCATGTCCCTCCTCCTCTGCCGCTCGGCCCCCCCCCGGGGGTGGTCGGGGCGCCCGCTCCGCTCAGCCGCCGAAGAGCCCCACCTTCATGTCGGTGGCGGTGTAGATCTGGCGGCCGTCGGCCAGCATCCGCCCGTTGGCGATCCCGAGCTTCAGCCGGCGGTCGATGACGCGGGTGAAGTCGACGATGTAGGTCACCAGCCGCGTCGCCGGCGTCACCATATCGGCGAACTTGACCTCGCCCACGCCGAGCGCCCGGCCCCGGCCCGGCATCCCCCGCCAGCCAAGGTTGAAGCCCGTGAGCTGCCAGAGCGCATCGAGGCCGAGGCAGCCCGGCATCACCGGGTCGCCCGGGAAATGGCAGGCGAAGAACCAAAGCCCGGGGTCGATGTCGAACTCGGCCACGACATGGCCGCGGCCATGCTCGCCGCCATCGGCCGAGATCTCGGTGACGCGGTCGACCATCAGCATCGGCGGCTCGGGCAACTGGGCGTTGCCGGCCCCGAAAAGCTCGCCCCGCGCGCAGGCGAGGAGCGCGTTGCGGTCGAACCGCGTCGGGTGGTCCGTCATGGGCCGCCGCCTCCCTCTCTGCCCCGCAGCCCCGCCGTCCGGTCGGGCCGGCAGCAGACAAGGCCGGCCTCGCCGGGCGGCGGGCCCGCGCGCCGGGCCCGTCTAGCACCCGCCCGCGCGGGGGCGCAAGGGCGGCCCCTCGGGGCGCCGGCGCGCGGGGTCGCGGGGCCCCTCGGTTTTCGTTTGAATCCCGGGCCCGGCCGCTTCTATATGATGAGCATGGACGACAGCTTTGACACGGGCCCGGCGGAAGCGGGCGCCGCGGAGGCGGGCGCACCGGAGGCCACCCGCCGCGCCGTCGCCTGGCTCGGCGCGGCCGGGCTGCGGCCCACCCGCCAGCGCGTCGCCCTCGCCGCCCTTCTGGTCGGCGACGGCCGCAACCGCCACGCCACCGCCGAGGGTCTCTACGCCGCGAGTGCCGGCAGCGGCGAGCGGGTGTCGCTCGCCACCGTCTACAACACGCTCCGCGCCTTCTGCGAGGCGGGTCTCCTGCAGGAGGTGACGGTCGATGCCACCCGCAGCTACTTCGACACGCGCCTCGACGACCACCCCCATTTCTACTGGGAGGACACGGCCGAGCTGACCGACGCGCCCTCGGCCGAGCTCGTCATCGCCCGCCTGCCGCCGCCGCCGCCCGGGACCGCGGTCGCCCGCGTCGACGTGGTCATCCGTCTCCGGCGGGCCTGAGGCGGCGGGCGCCCTCAGAACCACTGCCCGGGCTCCATCAGCCCGAGGTCCATGAGCTGCTGGGAGTGCCAGTCGAAGCGCACCGAGTTCCGCCAGTGGAAGCTCGTGATCGCGTCGCGCGAGCCGGGGTTGGTGCGGAGCGCCTTGGCGGTCCGGAAGGAACAGATCGCCGCCGTTAGGTTGTGGTGCCAGGGGCAGGCGTAGGTGTTCATCTCCTCGTCCGAGAGCGTGTGGTCGGGGCGCAGCTCGAGCCCCGGGCGGGCCCGGAAGAGGGCGACCCGGTCGATCCGCCGCCGGCCCGCCGGCACATGTTCCTCGAAGCGCCAGCGCAGCCCGCCGAAGAAGTCGAGCTGGCGGTCCCTGGGGTTGCCCCAGCGGTCGCGGCGGGCGAGGGCGTAGTAGCCGGCGCGGTCGAGATGGGCGTCGTCGCGGTCGACCGCGTTCGGCGCCCGCGCGAGATCGGCGGCGTAGAGGTCGATGACGTAGGTGACCATCGCCTCGCGCCGCTCCTCGGCGTGGAAGGCGAGCATCTCGCCCACGGTGCGCGTCTCGCAGAAGGGGTAGAGGAGGTATTCGGCGTTGTAGGCGTAGTAGAGCCAGGTTCCGGGCGCCGCCGCGGCGATGACGCGGTTGACGGCGGCAACGGCCGCCCCGGGCTCGGAGGTGTCGAGGCCGACGCGCAGCACGCCCTCCGCCTCGGGCCCCTCGAGGCGCAGCCGCACGGGGGCGAAGACGACGAGGGTGGGGAAGCCGAGGCGGCGGTGATGGGCGAGCGTCGAGGGCAGTTCGACCCCGTCCTCCGAGAAGATGAGCGCGACCGGCCCGCGCCCAAGCCGGCCGCCCTCGCGGGCGAGAAAGTCGTCGAGGTCGGCGTGGTTCATGGTGGCGTCCCCGCGGCCCGGTGCGGTCCCAGCCTTGGCCAGCGCCCCCTGGCTTTGCAAGCGTTGCGCCGCCCGCCCCGCGGGGCTAGGAAGCGGCCGGCGAGAGGGGGGCGCGCATATGGCCGGGCCGGGCAAGGTTCATCTCCGCACCTGGGGCTGCCAGATGAACGTCTACGACAGCGAGCGCATGACCGAGGCGCTGGAGGCCGCCGGCTGGTCGACGACGCCGGAGGCGGGCGAGGCCGACCTCGTCGTCCTCAATACCTGCCACATCCGCGAGAAGGCGGCCGAGAAGGTCTATTCCGAGATCGGGCGGCTGAAGCCGCTCAAGGCCGCCAATCCCCGCCTGCGGCTTGCCGTCGCGGGCTGCGTCGCCCAGGCCGAGGGGGCCGAGATCCTCGCGCGCGCGGGCGCGGTCGACCTTGTCGTCGGCCCCCAGGCCTACCACCGCCTGCCGGGGCTCGCGGCGGCGGCGGCCGAGGGCGCCCGGCTGGTCGCGACCGAGTTCCCGGCCAGGGACAAGTTCGACCTCCTTCCCGCCCGCGCCCCGGCCCGCCGGGGGGCCGCGGCCTTCCTGACCGTGCAGGAGGGCTGCGACCGGTTCTGCGCCTTCTGCGTCGTTCCCTATACCCGCGGCGCCGAGGCGAGCCGGCCGGCGGCGCGGGTGCTGGCTGAGGCCCGCGCGCTCGCCCTGCGGGGGGTGCGGGAGATCACGCTCCTCGGCCAGAACGTCAACGCCTACCACGGCGCCGGGCCGGACGGAGGGGTCTGGGGGCTCGCCCGGCTGATTGGGGCGCTGGCCGGGATCGAGGGGCTCGCGCGCATCCGCTACATGACCTCGCATCCCGCCGACATGAGCGACGATCTCGTCGCCCTCCACGGCAGCGAGGCGAAGCTCATGCCCTTCCTGCACCTGCCGGTGCAGTCGGGGTCGGACGCGATCCTCCGGGCGATGAACCGCCGCCACACGGCCGCCGACTACCTGCGCCTGATCGGGCGCGTCCGCGCCGCCCGGCCCGACATTCTCGTCTCGGGCGACTTCATCGTCGGCTTCCCCGGCGAGACCGAGGCCGACTTCCGGGCGACGCTCGATCTGGTCGATGCGGTCGGCTACGGCCAGGCCTATTCCTTCCGCTACTCGCCCCGCCCGGGCACGCCCGCGGCCGACCGCCCCGCGGTCGATCCCCTCGCGGCCGAGGACCGCCTCGCCCGCCTCCAGGAGCGCATCGCCCTCCGGCAGGCGGCGGCCCAGCAGGCGATGGTCGGCCGCGAGGTCACGGTGCTTTTCGAGAAGCCGGGCCGCGAGGAGGGGCAGATGGCAGGCAAGTCCGAGCATCACATGGCCGTCCACGTCGCCCATCCCGGGCTCGTCGCGGGCGACCTTCGGCGGGTCAGAATCACGCGCGCCCACGCCAACTCGCTCGCCGGCAGCCTCGTCTGAGGCGGCGGCCCCGCGCGCCGGACCCCTCGCGGGTGTTCGCGCCCGCGCGACAATCCTTCCCCCCGCCTGCCGGTGTTCGCGCAAGGTCCACAATTTCCGGGGGAATCCGCTTCACAACCGGGCGCCATTTGCTAGAGTTGACGGTGATCGGTGCGGTCGCGGCGGCCAGGCCGCGGCGCGCCCGCGTCGTCAAGGGGGGACGGGCGGCCATGGCGAGAGACATCGTGAGGGGGATTCGGGCGGGGCTCGCGGCCGCGGCGGCGGCGGCTCTGGTCGCGGTGACGCTGGCGGCCGTCCTCGCGGCTGTGCCGGCGCCGGCCGCGGCGCAGTCGCTGCGCTCGCAGTTCGGCGAGGTGCGCGAGCGCTATGTGCCGACGATCTGGGTCGATCCCGACGGCTGCCAGCATTGGGTGATGGACGACGGCTCGGAGGGCTACATGTCGCCCAACCGCACCCGTGACGGCCGCCCGGTCTGCGTGCGCGGCAATCCCTGCCATGTCGAGAACGCCGACACGCTCTTTGCCACCGGCAGCTGGCAGATCGGGGCCGAGGGGCGGCGGCGGCTGGCCGAGTTCTTCCGCTCCGCCCAGGTCACGGCCTTCGTCATCGACGGCCACACCGACCCGCGTGGCGGCTACCAGTACAACATCAACCTGTCGATGAACCGCGCCAACGCCGTCGCCGCCATCGGCCGCGAGGCCGGGGTCCACATCGCCGACGTGCGCGGCTTTGCCTATCTCTATCCGGTGGCGCCGAACACCACCGCCGCCGGCATGGCGCGCAACCGGCGCGTCGAGATCTTCTGCATCCGCTGATTCGCCCGGGGAGGGTTGACGTGAAACGACTGGTGCTGATCGCCCTCGCCACGGCCCTGCTCGCCGGCTGCGAGGTGCCCGAGGACAAGAGTCTCGACCGCGGCATCGATTCCAAGCATCTGAGCCAGCTGCGCGCCGGCATCTGGGTCGATCCCAACGGCTGCGACCACTGGATCATCGACGACGGGGTCGAGGGCTACCTGACCGAGCGGCTCGACCCCTATGGCCGGCCGGTCTGCTCGGGCATCGCCCCGCCGACCTCGGTCGTCGGGCCATTCAAGGACGGCTCGCCCATCCCCGACCCGCTCTGAGGCGGCGCGGGGCAGGGATGCCCGCGATCGTCCGCGCCGCGCGCCGCCCCCGTCGGGCCGGCGCGCGCCTCTCCCTCCGCCTTGCCAGCGGCGCCGCTTCGCGCCACCATGCGCGCGCCCCCTCGCGCAGCGGATGGATCCCGGCTTGCCCCTGACCGCGCTCTCCCCCCCGCCCCGGGCGGACGACGGCCACGAGACGCTGCTGGAGTTTCCCGACAACCGCCTGCTCATCGGCCTCTGCGGCGAGTTCGACCGCAACCTCGCCCAGATCGAGCATGCGACCGGCGTCCATGTCGTCCGCCGCGGCAACCGGCTTGCGGTCGTGGGCGAGGCGGCGGCACGGGGGCAGGCGGCGGCGGTCCTCGGGGCGCTCTACGCCCGCCTCGAATCGGGGCGCACGGTCGATGCGGGCGAGATCGACGCCGTCCTGCGCCGGGGGCCTGCCGCGGGCGAGGCCGGGGCGGGCCCGGGCCAGCTCGACATGTTCGGCGCCGACCGGCTCGAGATCCGCACCCGCCGCAAGCCCGTCGAGCCGCGCACGCCGGCCCAGCGGGCCTATGTCGAGGCGCTCTACGCCCACGAGCTCTCCTTCGGCATCGGTCCGGCGGGCACCGGCAAGACCTACCTTGCCGTCGCCGTCGGCGTCAGCCTTTTCGCGGCCGGCAAGGTCGACCGCATCGTCCTGTCGCGGCCGGCAGTCGAGGCCGGCGAGCGGCTGGGCTTCCTGCCCGGCGACATGCGCGACAAGGTCGATCCCTACATGCAGCCGCTCTTCGACGCCCTGAACGACTTCCTGCCGGCGAAGTCGCTGCCGAAGCTGATCGAGGACCGCCGGATCGAGATCGCGCCCCTCGCCTTCATGCGCGGCCGGACGCTGGCCGGCGCCTTCGTCGTCCTCGACGAGGCCCAGAACGCGACGGCGATGCAGATGAAGATGTTCCTCACCCGCCTCGGCGAGGGCAGCCGCATGGTCGTCACCGGCGACCGCACGCAGGTCGACCTGCCGCGGGGGACGGCGAGCGGGCTGGCCGAGGCCGAGCGCATCCTCGCCGACGTGCCGGGGGTGTCCTTCAGCTACTTCACCCACCGCGACGTCGTCCGCCACCCGCTGGTCGCGCGCGTCATCGCCGCCTACGAACGCGACGATGCCCGACCTCGTTGAGGTCGTGCTCGAGGACGGGCGCTGGCAGGACGCGGGCCTCCCCGCCCTCGCCGAGCGGGCGGCGCGGGCGACGCTCGCCCGCCTCGCGCTCGACGCCGCGGGTTTCGAGATCAGCCTTCTGGCCTGCGACGACGCCCGCATCGCCGCCCTCAACGCGGCCTTCCGCGGCCGCGCCGCGGCGACCGACGTGCTCTCCTGGCCCGCGGCCGAACGGGCCCCCCGCCGCGACGGCGGCCGCCCCGCCCGACCCCGGCCGGGGACGGCCGAAAGCCCCGAATCGCTCGGCGACATCGCCCTTGCCTTCGAGACCGTGCGCCGCGACGCGGGCGCGCTCGGCCGGCCGCTCGCGGCCCATCTCTCCCATCTCGTCGTCCACGGCGTCCTCCACCTGTTGGGCCACGACCACATCCGGCCCGCCGATGCGGCGCGGATGGAGGGGCTCGAGGTCGAGATACTTGCCAGCCTGG
Source organism: Paracoccaceae bacterium (assembly GCA_020846995.1). Classification (GTDB taxonomy): domain Bacteria; phylum Pseudomonadota; class Alphaproteobacteria; order Rhodobacterales; family Rhodobacteraceae; genus JAHDXW01. The sequence goes on along the minus strand of JADLCV010000055.1, from coordinate 10,831 downwards.
GGGTCGCTGACCCATATGAGGGGGTGGCGGGCGCGTGACGCCCGCGCTCTTTGGTCAGGGACGATGGGCGATTCAACGGCCGGGGCGGGGGCGGCGCAGCACGCATCCGACCCCGAGGAGACGGGCAGTCGCGGCTTTTTCGGCCGCATCCTCGACGCCCTCAAGGACAGCGATGCCGGCGAGGAGGCCGCGGAGGCCGAGGAACCCCGAAGTAGCGCCGGCACGGCCCCGGCAGCGAGGGCGGTGGCGCGGCTTCGCGGCCTGCGGGTCGAGGACGTCGCCGTGCCCAAGGCCGAGATCGTCGCCGTCCCGGTCGAGATCGGGCTCGAGGGGCTGGTCGCGGTCTTCCGCGAGAGCGGTTTCTCGCGCCTGCCGGTCTACCGGGGCACGCTCGACCGGCCCCAGGGGCTCGTCCTCCTCAAGGATCTGGCCCTCGAATACGGCTTCGGCGCCGTCCCCGGCGCCTTCAGCCTGAAGCGGCTGATGCGGCCGGTCATCCATGTGCCGCCGTCGATGCCCCTCTCGGTCCTCCTCCAGAAGATGCAGGCCGAGCGGGCGCACATGGCGCTCGTCATCGACGAATACGGCGGCGTCGACGGGCTGGTGACGATCGAGGACCTGCTCGAGGAGGTGGTGGGCGAGATCGACGACGAACACGACACCGGCGAGGCCGGGCTCTGGGTCGAGGAGAAGCCCGGCGTCTACCTCGCCCAGGCCCGCACGCCGCTCGACGAGTTCGAGGAGAAGATCGGCGTCCGCCTCGCCGACGAGGAGGAGGAGGAGGAGATCGACACCCTCGGCGGGCTCGTCTTCGTCCTCACCGGGCGGGTGCCGGCGCGGGGCGAGGTCGTCACCCACGCCAACGGCACCGAGTTCGAGATCGTCGATGCCGATGCCCGGCGGGTCAAGCGGCTGCGGGTGCGGCTGCCTGACGCCCGCGCGGCCTGACGCCGGGCGGCCGCGCGGGGGCCGATGACGGCGGCCGGACCCGCGCGCGACCGGGGGCGGGCGGTCGCGGCGGCAGCCCTCGGGCTTGCGGCCGCGGCCGGGCAGGCGCCCTTCGGGCTCTGGCCGCTCACGCTTCTCGCGCTTGCGGGGCTCCTCGGGCTGGTCGCGGGGGCGCCCGGACCGCGGCGGGCGGCGCTCTGGGGCTGGCTCGCGGGGGCGGGGCACTTCGGCCTCGCGCTGGCCTGGCTCGTCGAGCCCTTCCTTGTCGAGCCCGACCGGCACGGCTGGATGGCGCCCTTCGCGGTCGTCCTGATGGCGGGCGGGCTCGCGCTTCTCTGGGCCGGGGCGGCGGCGGGGGGGCACGCGCTCGGGGGAGGGTCCGCACCCCGGCGGGCCGTCGGCGTCGCCCTCGCGCTCGCCTTCGCGGAATACCTGCGCGGCCATCTCCTCACGGGCTTTCCCTGGGCGATGCCGGGTCATGCCTGGGTCGGAACGCCCCTCGCGCAGGTCGCGGCCCTGGCCGGGGCGACGGGCCTCACGGCGCTGACCTTCCTTCTCGTGGCCCTGCCCGCGGTGCTCGGGCCGGGAAGGCGCGGGGCGCTTGCCGGGGCGGGGCTCGCGGGCGGGCTCGTGGCCCTCCTCTGGGCGGGGGGGGCGGCGCGGCTCGCGGCCCCGCTGCCGGCACCCCTGCGGGCGGTCGCGGTGCGGCTCGTCCAGCCCGACGCCCCCCAGCACCTCAAGTGGCAGCCGGGGATGGCGGCGGCGTTCATGGAGCGGCTGCTCGACCTGACCGAGGGGGCGGGGCCCGCCCCCGACCTTGTCGTCTGGCCCGAGACGGCCGTCCCCTTCGTCCTTCCCGGGGCGGCGGCCGAGGTGGCGCTGCCGGCGATGGCGCGGGCCGCCGGCGGGGCGATGCTGGCCTTCGGCGTCCAGCGGGCCGAGGGCGACCTCTGGCTGAACAGCCTCGCGGTCCTCGACCCCGCGGGCGCCATCGGCGCCCTCTACGACAAGCACCACCTCGTGCCCTTCGGCGAATACATCCCCTTCGGCGAGGCCCTCGGCCGGCTCGGCATCCGCGGCCTCGCGGTGCGCGAGGGCTGGGGCTATGCCGCCGGGCCCGGCCCGCGCACGCTCGACCTCGGGCCGGCGGGGCGCGTCCTGCCGCTCATCTGCTACGAGGCCGTCTTTCCCGCCGCCCTCCGCAGCGACGTCCGCCCCGACTGGATCCTCCAGATCACCAACGACGGCTGGTTCGGCGCCTTCTCGGGGCCCTACCAGCACCTCGCCCAGGCGCAGCTCAGGGCCATCGAATCCGGGCTGCCGCTCCTGCGCGCCGCCAACACCGGCGTCTCGGCGGCGATCGACGCCCGCGGCCGGATCGTCGCCAGCCTGCCCCTCGGCCGCGCCGGGGCGCTTGACGTCACCGTCCCGGCGGCCCTGCCGCCGACGCCCTATGCCCGGGCGGGCGATCTCCCGCTCCTTGTGCTCGGCGGCCTCGGCGCCCTCGCGCTCGCCCTTTGCGGCCGGAGCCGCGATCGCGCTTGACCCCGGCGGGCGCCGCCGCTAGGAGCGCCAACCGAACCGCCACAACGGCTTCCTGGCGTGGCGGGGATCCCCCATTGGAGCGCACTTCATGGCCCGACAGGATTTCGTGTTCACCTCCGAGAGCGTGGCGGAGGGACACCCCGACAAGCTCTGCGACCGCATCTCCGACGAGGTGCTGGACTACATGCTGGCGATCGAGCCCAACGCGCGGGTCGCCTGCGAGACCTTCGCCACCTCCTCGCTCGTCGTCATCGGCGGCGAGGTCGGGCTGTCGGATGCCGAGCGGCTCAAGGACGTCATGGGGCGCGTCAGCGAGATCGCCCGCAAGGCCATCCGCGACATCGGCTACGAGCAGGAGAAGTTCCACTGGAACACCTGCCACGTCCTCAACTTCCTTCACCAGCAGTCGGCCCACATCGCCCAGGGCGTCGACAAGGACGGGGCCGGCGACCAGGGCATCATGTTCGGCTATGCCGTCGACGAGACGCCCGAGTTCATGCCGGCGCCGATCCAGTATGCCCATGCCGTCCTGCGGCGGCTGGCCGAGGCGCGCAAGGCCGGGGCGGCGCCCGACCTGCGCCCCGACGCCAAGAGCCAGCTTTCGGTGCGCTACGAGGGCGGCAAGCCGGTCGAGGTGACCTCGATCGTGCTTTCGACCCAGCACGCCCACGAGGGCCAGACCTCCGACGACATCCGCGCCATCGTCGAGCCCTACATCCGCGAGGTGTTGCCGCGGGGCTGGATCACCGGGCGCACCGAGTGGTGGGTGAACCCGACCGGCACCTTCGTCATCGGCGGGCCCGACGGGGACGCCGGGCTGACCGGGCGCAAGATCATCGTCGACACCTATGGCGGGGCGGCGCCGCATGGCGGCGGCGCCTTCTCGGGCAAGGATCCGACCAAGGTCGACCGCTCGGCCGCCTATGCCGCGCGCTACCTCGCCAAGAACGTCGTCGCCGCCGGGCTGGCGCGGCGCTGCACGCTCCAGCTTTCCTACGCGATCGGCGTTGCCCGGCCGCTGTCGATCTACATTGACACCCACGGCACCGGCGTCCTGCCCGAGGAGGCGATCGAGCGGGCGGTGGCGGAGGTCATGGACCTTACCCCGCGCGGCATCCGCACCCATCTCGGCCTCAACCGCCCGATCTACGCCCGCACCTCGGCCTACGGCCATTTCGGCCGGGCGCCGGATGCCGACGGAGGCTTCAGTTGGGAGCGGACGGACCTCGTCGAGGCGCTGAAGAAGGCGGTCTGACCGCCGCGCCGCCCGCGCCCGCGCCCGCGGGCGGCGCGGCGGCGGGGCGCCATTTCCACGGCCGCCGCCACGGCAAGGCGCTGAAGCCCTCCCAACGCCTGTGGCTGGCCGAGGACCTGCCGCGCCTTGCCATCCCCGGGGTCCATCCGCGCGACAACCCTGGCCGCGCCGGGATCGATCCCGGCGTGCTTTTCGGCGACGGCCGGCCGCTCTGGCTCGAGATCGGGTTCGGGGCGGGCGAGCACATGGTGGCCCAGGCCACCCTTCACCCAGGGGTCGGCATCCTCGGGGCCGAGCCCTTCCTCAACGGCGTGGCGATGGCGCTCGGGCGCATCCGCCGGGCGGGGGTTGCGAACATCCGCCTCCATGCCGGCGACGTCCGCGACCTCTTCGACGTGCTGCCGGCGGGTTCGGTCGCCCGCGCCTTCCTCCTCTACCCCGATCCCTGGCCCAAGCGCCGCCACCGCGAGCGCCGCTTCGTCACCCCCTCCTACCTCGGGCCGCTGGCGCGGGTGATGGCCGCGGGGGCCGAGCTTCGCCTCGCCTCCGACGTCCCCGACTATGTCGAGCACGCGGTGGTGGCCGTCCCGGCGGCGGGGCTCGCGCTCCTGACCCCGCCCGGAGAGCGGGCGCTGCCCTGGCCCGGCTGGCAGCCGACCCGCTACGAGCTGAAGGCGAAGGCCGCGGGCCGCCCCCCGGCCTACCTGACCTTCCGCCGCGGCTGACCCCGAGCGCCTGCGCCGCCCTTCCCTGTGCCCGCGGCCGGCGCGCGCCGGGGCAGCGCGGGCTTAACCCCCGGGGGCGCATGGCTCGGGCACGCGGGGGCCGCGGCGGCGCCGGCAGGGCAGGGGGGGCGAGGATGGCGGAGCGGGACGGCCGGGCGGCCGAGGGCGGCGCCCCGGAGGGCGCGGGCGGGGGCCTCGCCGACATCCGCATCACCAACTGCCACGTCCACCTCTTCACCGCCCGACATGTGCCCCGCGCCTATCCCCACCCGGCCCTCGCCTGGATCCGGCGCGTGCCCGGCCTCATCACCGGGGCGGCCGGGCTTGCCCGGGCGGCGGGGTTCGAGGAGGGCGCGGCCCGGCTTTCCCGTCTTGGCCGCTTCGCCGCCGCCGGCCGGGCGGGCGGCCAGCGGGCGATCCTGGCCGCGATCGAGCGCCAGTATCCCGCCGGCACGCGCTTCGTCGTCCTGCCCATGGACCTCGGCGGGATCGGCCACGGGCCGGCGGAACGAGACCTCCGCGCCCAGCACGACGAACTCGCCCGGCTTGCCCGCGACCCCCGCCGGGGGGGCCGCGTCATCCCCTTTGCCACCCTCCTTCCCGACCGGCCGGGGGCGGTCGCCGAGGTCCGCCGCTGCGTCGAGGATCTCGGCTTCCGCGGCCTCAAGCTCTACCCGAGGCTCGGCTATCCGCCCGACCATCCGGTGCTGATGGCCGAGGTCTATCCCTACTGCGTCCGCCACGGGCTGCCGGTCATCTCGCACTGCTCGCGCGGGGGCGTCCGCGGCCGCGGGGTCAGCCGGGCCGAGGCCGACCGCTGGAGCGCGCCGCAGGCCTTCGTCCCCGTCCTCGACGCCTTCCCGGGCCTCCGCGTCTGCCTTGCCCATTTCGGCGGCCAGGCCGACTGGCGGGCCTATGTCGAGGACGGCCTCTCCCCCGACGACCCCGCCGAGGGCGAGCGCAACTGGCAGGTCGCGATCCGGCGCATGATCACCGCCGGCGACGGCCGTGGCGGGCGCCGCTTCCCCGGCCTCTGGACCGACGTCTCTTACACCCTCTTCGAGTTCGAGGAGTTCGTCCCCTTCCTGCGGCTCTTTCTCGAGGACGCGCGGCTCGCCGGCCGGGTCCTCTTCGGGTCGGACTTCTACATGACGCGGCTCGAGCGGCTTTCGGAGCGGGCGGTCTGCTTCCGGCTGCGGGTGGCGCTCGGCGAGGCGCTCTTCCGCCAGATCGCCGAGACCAATCCCCGCGCCTGGCTTGGCGAGGAGCCGCTCGCGGCCACCGGGCGGGCGGCCGCGCCCGCGGCCGCGCTCGCGGCGGGCTGAGGAGCGGGGCGACCGGCCGCCTGTGGACCGCCGCGCCCTCATCGGCTAAGCCGGCGCGGCCCTGCGCGCCCCGAGGTTGCCGATGCCCGCCCCTGCCGCCCCCGAACCGATGACCGCCCGCGCCGCGGGCCCCCTTCGCGGCACGGCCGAGGTGCCGGGCGACAAGTCGGTCAGCCACCGGGCGCTGATCCTCGGCGCCCTCGCCGTCGGGACGACGCGCATCAGCGGGCTGCTCGAGGGCGAGGACGTCCTCGACACCGCCGCCGCCATGCGCGCCTTCGGCGCCACGGTCGAGCGCACGGGACCGGGGGAATGGACCGTCGCCGGGGTGGGCGTCGGCGGCTTTGCCGAGCCCCGGGACGTCATCGACTGCGGCAATTCCGGGACCGGCGTGCGCCTCATCATGGGGGCGATGGCAACGACGCCGATCGTCGCCACCTTCACCGGCGATGCCTCGCTCCGCAGCCGGCCGATGGGGCGCGTGACCGATCCCCTCGCGCTCTTCGGGGCCCGCGCGGTCGGGCGCAAGGGCGGCCGGCTGCCGATGACACTCGTCGGCGCGGCCGAGCCCGTCCCCGTGCGCTACACCCTGCCCGTCGCCTCGGCGCAGGTGAAGTCGGCGGTGCTGCTCGCCGGGCTGAACGCCCCCGGCGAGACCGCGGTGACCGAGCGCGAGCCCTCGCGCGACCACACCGAGCGCATGCTCGCGGGCTTCGGCGCCCGGCTGCGGATCGAGGAGGCGCCCGAGGGCCGGACGATCGTGCTGACCGGCCAGCCGGAACTTCGCCCCCAGGCGGTCGCCGTCCCCCGCGATCCCTCCTCGGCCGCCTTCCCTGTCGCCGCGGCCCTGATGGTGCCGGGCTCGGCCGTCCGCGTCCCCGGCGTCAGCCGCAACCCGACCCGCGACGGCTTCTACCGCACGCTCGTCGAGATGGGCGCCGACATCGCCTTCGAGAACCCGCGGATCGAGGGCGGCGAGCCCGTCGCCGACCTAAGGGTGCGCCATTCCGGCGGGCTGCGCGGGATCGAGGTGCCGCCCGACCGGGCCGCGAGCATGATCGACGAGTATCCCGTGCTGGCGGCGCTCGCGGCCTTCGCCGAGGGCCGCACCCTCATGCGCGGCATCCGCGAGTTGCGGGTGACGGAAAGCGACCGCCTCGACGCCATGGCCCGCGGCCTCGAGGCCTGCGGGGTCTGCCTCGAGGAGGGCGAGGACAGCCTCGCCGTGCACGGCGCCGGTCCCGCCGGCGTGGCCGGGGGGGCGCGCGTCGCCGTCCGCCTCGACCACCGCATCGCCATGAGTTTCCTCTGCCTCGGGCTGGCCGCCCGGGCCCCGGTCACGATCGACGACGCGGGCCCGATCGCGACCTCCTTCCCCGCCTTCCTGCCGCTCATGGCGGGCCTCGGGGCGGTCTTCGCGCCATGACCGGAGGTGGCGGCGGCGGGGCGGCCGGGGGGGCGCCCTTCACGGTCGCCGTCGACGGGCCGGCGGCGGCCGGCAAGGGCACGGTCGCGCGTGCGCTCGCGGCCCGCTTCGGCCTCGCCCATCTCGACACCGGGCTTCTCTACCGCGCCGTCGGCCTTGCCGCCGCGGCCGGCGCGGACCCCGTCGCCGCCGCCCGCGCGCTCGACCCCGCCGGTCTCGCCCGCCCCGACCTCCGCGGCGAGGCCGCGGCCGGCTGGGCAAGCCGGGTGGCGGCGATGCCCGGGGTGCGGGCCGCCCTCCTCGACTTCCAGCGCGCCTTCGCCCGCCGGCCGGGGGGGGCGATCCTCGACGGTCGCGACACCGGCACCGTCGTCTGCCCGGCGGCCGAGGTGAAGCTCTACGTCACCGCCCGCCCCGAGGTGCGCGCCCGGCGCCGCTGGCGCGAGGAGGGGGGCGATCTCGCCGCCGTCCTCGCCGAGGTCATGGCGCGGGACGCCCGCGACATGGGCCGCGCCGACGCCCCCCTGCGCGCGGCCCCCGACGCGGTCGTGATCGACACCTCCGACCTCGACCCCGCCGCCGCCGCGGCCGCGGCCGCGGCCGTCGTCGCCGCGCGCCTTCCCCGGCCCTGAGCCGCGGCCGGGCCCCCCCCGCGCTTGCACGCCGGCGGCGTTGCCGCTATAGGCCCGCCATCCCGGCCAGGGCAGGGTGGGGCCGGCGCCGCCGGGCCCCGCCCTTGCGTGCTTGTCCGGGGCCATGCCCAGACCGGCGGAGCCAACCGCCCGGCCCGTGACAGCCATCAGAAGGAACAACGAACCGCATGACCGCGAAAGCGATGAAGGACGAATTCGAGGCCCTGCTCAAGGAGAGCTTCGAGATCGACACGCCCGACGAGGGCTCGGTCGTCAAGGGCCGGGTGATCGCCATCGAGGCCGGCCAGGCCATCATCGACGTCGGCTACAAGATGGAGGGCCGCGTCGACCTCAAGGAGTTCGCCGCCCCCGGCGAGGCCCCCGACATCGGCGTCGGCGACGAGGTCGAGGTCTACCTCGACCGGGTCGAGAACGCCCGCGGCGAGGCCGTGATCAGCCGCGACAAGGCTCGCCGCGAGGAGGCCTGGGACCGCCTCGAGAAGGCCTTCGCCAAGGAGACGCGCGTCGAGGGCGCGATCTTCGGCCGCGTCAAGGGTGGCTTCACGGTCGATCTCGGCGGCGCCGTCGCCTTCCTGCCCGGCAGCCAGGTCGATGTCCGCCCGGTGCGCGACGCCGGCCCCCTGATGGGGCTGAAGCAGCCCTTCCAGTTCCTCAAGATGGACCGCCGCCGCGGCAACATCGTCGTCACGCGCCGGGCCATCCTAGAGGAGAGCCGGGCCGAGCAGCGGGCCGAGGTCATCGCCCGCCTGCAGGAGGGCATGGTCGTCGACGGGGTGGTCAAGAACATCACCGAATACGGCGCCTTCGTCGACCTCGGCGGGGTCGACGGGCTCCTCCACGTCACCGACATGGCGTGGCGCCGCGTCAACCATCCCTCCGAGATCCTGTCGATCGGCGAGACCCTCAAGGTCCAGGTCATCAAGGTCAACAAGGAGACCCACCGCATCAGCCTCGGCATCAAGCAGCTGCAGGCGGACCCCTGGGATTCGGTCGAGCGCAACTATCCCATCGCCTCGACCAAGAAGGGCCGGGTGACCAACATCACCGACTACGGCGCCTTCGTCGAGCTCGAGCCGGGGATCGAGGGCCTCGTCCACGTCTCCGAGATGAGCTGGACGAAGAAGAACGTCCACCCCGGCAAGATCGTCTCGACCTCCCAGGAGGTCGAGGTGATGGTGCTCGAGATCGACAGCGCCAAGCGCCGGGTCTCGCTCGGGTTGAAGCAGACGATGCGCAATCCCTGGGAGCTCTTCGCCGAGACCCATCCGGTCGGCACCATCATCGAGGGCGAGGTCAGGAACATCACCGAGTTCGGGCTCTTCGTCGGCCTCGAGCACGACATCGACGGCATGGTCCACCTTTCCGACCTGAGCTGGGACCAGCGCGGCGAGGAGGTGATCCAGAACTACCGCAAGGGCGACGTCGTCCGCGCCGTGGTCGCCGAGGTCGACACCGAGAAGGAGCGCATCTCGCTCTCGATCAAGGCCGTCGAGGGCGACCGCTTCGCCGATGCCGTCGAGGGCGTGAAGCGGGGCTCGGTCGTCACCGTCACCGTCTCGGCGATCGAGGACGGCGGCATCGAGGTCGACTACAACGGCCAGAAGTCGTTCATCCGCCGCTCCGACCTCAGCCGCGACCGCTCCGAGCAGCGGCCCGAGCGCTTCCAGAAGGGCGACCGGGTCGATGTGCGGGTGACCAACATCGACCCCAAGACGCGCCGGCTCGGGCTCTCGATCAAGGCCCGCGAGATCGCCGAGGAGAAGGAGGCGGTCGAGCAGTATGGCTCCTCGGATTCGGGCGCCTCGCTCGGCGACATCCTCGGCGCGGCGCTGAAGGGCGACCGGGGCTGAGGCGGGGCGGGCCGCAGGGCCCGCGGGCCCGGCCCGTGGGGGGAGGGCCCTCCGGAACGGGACCGGCCGCCGCCTCCCTGCGGCGGCCTTTCCTGTTGGTGGGGAAGGGGTTTCACCCTATAGTCGGGGGCGCCGCACCGGTGTGGCCCGCCGTCAGCCTGCCAAGGGGGAGGAGCCCTGATGATTCGCTCGGAACTGATCCAGAAGATCGCCGACGACAACCCCCACCTCTTCCAGCGCGACGTCGAGCGCATCGTCAACGCGATCTTCGAGGAGATCACCGCCGCGCTCGCCCGCGGCGACCGGGTCGAGCTTCGTGGCTTCGGCGCCTTCTCGGTCAAGCGGCGCGACGCCCGGCTCGGGCGCAACCCGCGCACCGGCGAAGCCGTCGATGTCGAGGAGAAGGCGGTGCCCTTCTTCAAGACCGGCAAGCTCCTGCGCGACCGGCTGAACGGCCGCGAGGAGTAGGGCCCGTGCGCTGGCTCCGGATCCTCATCGTCGTCCTCCTCGCCCTCCTCCTCGTCGGGGTCGCGCTCGCCAACCGCGGCCTCGTCACCGTCCGCCTCCTGCCCGGCGACATCGAGGCGCTGGCGGGCTGGAACTGGCAGGCCGAACTGCCACTCTTCGCCGTGCTCTTCGGGGGGGCGGCCCTCGGCCTTCTCGTCGGCGTCGTCTGGGAGTGGCTCCGCGAGCACGGCCAGCGCGCCGAGGCGGCCGAGTTGCGCCGCACCTTCGCGCGCATGGAATCCGAACTCGGCCGCCTGCGCGGACCGGCGGCGCGGCCGCGCGAGGAGGCCCCGGCCCCGGCCGAGGGCGGCCGCGGCCGCTAGGCCGCGCGGGCGGCGGCCGCCCGGGGGGATCCCGTGGCCCCCCGCGGGCGCCAGGGCCGGCAGGGGGCAGCGGCGGCCGGCCCGCCATGCGGATCGGCGGGCGCGTCGCGGCGGTGGCGCGCGGCGGCGGGATGTCGCGATCGGGGTCCGTGACGCCGCGCGGCGGCGGGGCCTGGGCCGCGCGCGGGTTTCGCGGCGGCGGGGTGAGGTCGGGGCGCGGGCGGAGGGATACCGCGGTCGGGGTCCGGGACTCCGGGCGGCGGCGGGGCGCGGG
>JADLCV010000054.1 GCA_020846995.1 Paracoccaceae bacterium | reverse complement strand
GCTCGACTAGCTCGAAGGGTGCGGGCGGGTATGGTGTAGTGGCAGCGCCTCAGCCTTCCAAGCTGAAGGGGCGGGTTCGATTCCCGCTACCCGCTCCAGGATCGGCCCGGCCCTTGCCGCCCCCACGGGGGAGTGTGCCGCCGGGGGGCGGCCGGCCCCGCCTTCGCCCCGGAGCGCGGCGGCCGGCGGCCGGGGCGCGCGCGGGGCGCGCGGCCCTGCGGTGCCGGTGCGTCGAGAGGCGTGACCGGAGGCCGCCCGTGACGGGCCGCCCCGCGCAGCGGCCGGTTCCATCCGCCGGGATTCCGCTCTAGAGGCTGGCGAAGGCAGCGGGCAGGGGTCAGGGTCATGAACGAGGAGCGCGCGAAGTCGCGCAACATGCGGGCGCTCGCGGCCCTCGGGCCGTTCCTGCTGCCCTACCGGGGGCTGATGGCGGCCTCGGGCCTCGCGCTCGTCCTGACGGCGACGGTGTCGCTCGTCCTGCCGCTGGCCGTGCGCCGGGTCGTCGACAGCTTCGAGGCCGACGACTTCGCCCTTCTCGACCACTACTTCCTTGCTGCGCTGGGGCTCGCGGTCCTGATGGCGCTGGGGACGGGCCTGCGCTACTACCTCGTCACGCGGCTCGGCGAGCGGGTGATCGCCGACATCCGCAAGGCGCTGTTCGGGCACATGCTGGGGCTGAGCCCCACCTTCCACGAACGCATCATGACGGGCGAGGTCCTGTCGCGGCTGACCACCGACACCACGCTCATCCTCTCGGTGATCGGCTCGTCGGTGTCGGTGGCCCTGCGCAACTTCCTGATGCTGGTCGGGGGGGTGGCGCTCCTGCTCCTGACCTCGGCCAAGCTCACGGGCCTCGTCCTCCTCGGCGTGCCGGCGGTGATCGTTCCGATCGTCCTTCTCGGCCGGCGCCTGCGGGTCCTCTCGCGTGAGAACCAGGACTGGATCGCGGCCTCCTCGGGCAATGCCGCCGAGGCCCTTCAGGCGGTGCAGACGGTGCAGGCCTTCACCCACGAGGGCGCGAGCCGGGCGAGCTTCGACGACGTCACCGAACGCGCCTTCGTCTCGGCGCGGCGGCGCATCCTCACCCGCGCGGTGATGACGGTGATCGTCATCTTCCTCGTCTTCACGGCCGTGCTCGGGGTCCTCTGGATCGGGGCCCGCGACGTGCGCACGGGGGCGATGACGGTGGGCGAGCTGATCCAGTTCGTCATCTACGCGGTCATGGTGGCGGGGGCGGCGGGCGCCCTGACCGAGATCTGGGGCGAGTTGCAGCGGGCGGCGGGGGCGACCGAGCGGCTGGCCGAACTGCTCGTCGCCGCCGACCCCGTGCGCGACCCGGCGGTGCCGGTGCCGCTCGCGCGCCCGGTCCGGGGCGAGCTTCGCTTCGAGGGCGTGAGCTTCCGCTACCCCGCCCGCCCGGCGGTCTCGGCGCTTGCGGGCGTGAGCTTCCACGTCCGCCCCGGCGAGACGGTGGCGCTGGTCGGGCCGTCGGGGGCGGGCAAGACGACGGTCTTCCAGCTTCTCCAGCGCTTCCACGACCCCGCCGCGGGGCGCGTCCTTCTTGACGGGGTCGATCTCCGGACACTGGCACGGGCCGACTTCCGCCAGGCGATCGCGCTCGTGCCGCAGGATCCGGTGATCTTCGCGACCAGCGCCCGCGAGAACATCCGCTTTGGCCGCCCCGCGGCCAACGATGCCGAGGTCGAGGCGGCGGCGCGGGCGGCGGCGGCGCACGACTTCCTCGCCGCCCTGCCCGAAGGCTACGCGAGCGCGCTGGGCGAGCGCGGGGTCATGCTGTCGGGCGGGCAGCGCCAGCGGATCGCCATCGCCCGCGCGATCCTGCGCGACGCCCCCGTGCTGCTCCTCGACGAGGCGACCTCGGCGCTCGACGCCGAGAGCGAGCGGGCGGTCCAGCAGGCGGTCGAGGAACTGGCCCGCGGGCGGACGACGCTGATCGTCGCCCACCGGCTCGCGACGGTGAAGCGGGCCGACCGCATCCTCGTCTTCGAGGAGGGCCGCATCGTCGCCGAGGGCAGCCACGAGGCGCTGGTGGCCGCGGGCGGGCTTTATGCCCGCCTGGCGCGGCTCCAGTTCACCGAATGGGTGGCGGCGGGGTAGGTCCGGGCCGGGCGATCGCCGGCCGGCAGCGCGGCGCGGCCCCGCACCCCCCCCCCGGGGGGCGCGGGGCGGGGCGGCATCCGGCCTCCCGTCCGCGACCGGGCCGCCGGCACCCCTGCCGGGCGGCGGCGCGGACCCGGGCGCCGCCGGGGCCCCCCTTCGTCGCAAGCCCGTTGCCGGAACGCCTTCCGCCCTTCATCCTGCGCGCGAGGCGGCAGGGGAGGACCCGGGGATGAGCAAGTTCAGATCGAAGGCGGACCGCGACCGGATCGAGGCCGAAGCCCCCTGGCCCGTGCCCGGCCTGCCGGCCGACGTCTTCGCCATGCTCGAGGGCACGGCGGCGCGCCACCCGCGCCGGCCGGCGCTGTCCTTCCAGATCCTCGCCGATCCCGCCTCGCCGGCCGAGACGCTCGACTGGACGGCCTTCCTTGCCCGCGTGCGCCAGGCCGCGAACCTCTTCCGCGCGCTCGGCATCGGCGCCGCCGACGCCGTGGCCTACGTCCTGCCCAACGCGCCCGAGACCGTGGTGACGCTGGTCGGGGCCATGACGGCGGGGGTCGTCTGCCCCGTCAACCCGCTGCTCGCGCCCGAGCAGATCGCGGCCATCCTGCGCCAGACCGGGGCGCGCGTGGTGGTGACGCTGAAGCCCTTCCCCAAGACCGACATCCCCCAGCGGGTGGCGGCGGCGCTCGCGCTCGCGCCCGAGGTGCGGGCCGTCCTCGAGGTCGACCTCGCCCGCCATCTCCCGATCCCCAGGCGCTGGATCGTGCCCCTCGTGCGGCCCCGCCTGCCGGCGCGGCCGCGGGTCGAGGTCGAGGACTTCGCCCGCGCCCTGGCGCGCCAGCCCGCCGACCGGCTGACCTTCGAGCGCGGCAGCCCCGACCGGGTGGCGGCGCGCTTCCACACCGGCGGCACCACCGGCATGCCGAAGCTCGCCGAGCACCGCCCGGCGGGCATGGTCTACAACGGCTGGGTGGGCCACCGGATGCTCTTTTCCGAGACCGACGTCCTCATGTGCCCGCTGCCGCTCTTCCACGTCTTCGCCGCCTACCCGGTGCTCATGTCGGCCATCGCCTCGGGCGGGCAGGTCGTGCTGCCGACGCCTGCGGGCTATCGCGGCGAGGGGGTCTTCGACAACTTCTGGAAGCTCGTCGAGCGCTGGCGGGCGACGTTCCTGATGACGGTGCCGACGGCGGTCTCGGCGCTCATGCAGCGGCCGGTGAACGCCGACGTCTCGTCCCTGCGCTCGGGCATCTCGGGCTCGGCGCCGCTGTCGGTCGAACTCGCCCGCCGCTTCCAGACCGCAACCGGCCTCGAGATCGCCGAGGGCTACGGGTTGACCGAGGCGACCTGCCTTGTCTCGTGCAACCCGCCGGGGGGGGTGAAGAAGGTGGGCTCGGTCGGCATCCCCTTCCCGCACACCGAGGTGCGCATCCTGCGCTGCGACGGCGAGGGGCGCGTCCTCCATGTCTGCGGCACCGACGAGGTGGGCGAGATCTGCGTCGCCAACCCCGGCGTCGATCCTCGCGGCATCTACGCCGACCCCGCGCTCGACCGCGGCCTCCTCGTCGACGGCCGCTTCCTGCGCACGGGCGATCTCGGCCGGCTCGACGCCGACGGCTATCTGTGGATCACCGGGCGGGCCAAGGATCTCATCATCCGCGGCGGCCACAACATCGACCCGGCGATGATCGAGGAGGCGCTCGCCACCCACCCGGCGGTGGCGGTGGCGGCGGCGATCGGCCAGCCCGACGCCTTCGCGGGCGAACTGCCCTGCGCCTATGTCGAGCTCGTCGCCGGCGCCACGGTGACGCCGGCGGCGCTGATGGCCCATGCCGAGGCGACCGTGCCCGAGCACGCGGCCGTCCCCAAGCACATCGAGATCCTTCCCGAACTGCCCAAGACCGCGGTCGGCAAGGTCTTCAAGCCGGCCCTGCGCAAGCGCGCCATCGCCCGGGTCTACGACGCCCGCCTGGCCGGGGCGGGGCTCGCGGCGCGGGTGGTCGAGGTGGCCGAGGATCCGCGCCGCGGCCTCGTCGTGCGGCTCGGCCCCGCGGGCGGGGAGAGCCGGGCCGCGGTCGCGAGCCTCGCGGGCGAGTATGCGCTGCCCTGGGAGTGGGCGGAGTAGCGCCCCGGCCCCTCCTGCCCTGGCCCGGGCCGGCCGGCCGCGGGCCGGGCGCCGGTGGCAGCAGGGGCAGCCGCCGGGCCTGCCGGACGCTCAGGGCTCGGTCAGCTTGAGTTCGATGCGGCGGTTGGCGGCCCGCGCCTCGGGGGTGTCGCGGGGATCGACGGGGCGGTATTCGCCGAAACCCGCCGCCGCCACCCGCATCGTCGGAAAGCCGAGGACATCGACCATGTAGCGGACGACCGAGAGCGCGCGGGCCTGGCTCAGTTCCCAGTTCGACCGCCACGAGCCGGTGCCCGACACCGGCGTGTCGTCGGTGTGCCCGTCGACGCGGACGATCCAGTCGATCTCGGGCGGGATCTCGGCCGCGACCTCGTTCAGGGCCGCGACGACCCGGGCGATCTGGGTCCGGCCCCCGTCGGAAAGCTCCGCCGAGCCGCTCGGGAACAGGACCTCGGAGGGGAAGACGAAGCGGTCGCCGACGACATGGACGCCCTCGCGCCCGGCCAGCACCTCCGAGAGGCGGCCAAAGAAGTCCGAGCGGTAGCGTTCGAGCCGCGCCATCTCGGCCTCGAGCCGGTGGCGCTCGGCCTCCTCGAGTTCGCGCCGGCGGCGCTCCTCGAGCGCCGTCGCCGCCATGGCGCTGGCGAGGCTGCCGGTGAGGTTGCGGATCTCGGTCTGGGCCGTCACCTCGCGTGTGGCCGCCTCGTCGATGAGCGTCTGGAGGATGCCGACCTGGCGGCGGAAGTCGGCGACCTGGGTGTTGAGGACGGCAAGCTGGCGCTCGGCCGCGACCGACTGGGCCTCCTTGTCGGCAAGCGCGGCCTCGGCCACGGCGAGGAGCGCCGCCCGCCGGTCGGCCTCGCCCAGCGCCTCGGCGGCGCGGACGTCGGCCGCCGCGGCGGCGGCGCGGGCGCCGGCGAGGAGCGTCAGCGTCTCCTCGGCCTGCCTGCGCTCGTCCTCGAGGCGGAGCGACATCGCCGTGAGTTCGGCGTCCGCGCTCGCCAGCCGGTCCTCGAGCGCCGCGGCCGCGGCGGCATCGGCTAGCCGCGCCTGCTCCTCCGCGCTTAGCGTGGCGAGGCTGTCCTCGAGGCGCGCCTTCAGCGCCGCCGCCGCCGCTGCCTCGGCGAGCCGCGCCCGCTCGGCCTCGGAGAGCGCGGCATCGACCTCGGATAGCCGGAGCCGCAGCGCCTCGGCCGTCGCCCGCTCGGCGAGGCTCGCGCGCTCGGCCGCATCGAGGCCGGCCTCGGCCTTCTCCAGCCGCTCGCGCAGCGTCGCCGCGGCCGCGACCTCGGCAATCCGGGCCTCCTCGGCCGCCGAGAGCCGGGTCTCGGTCTCGGCGAGGAGCGTGCGCAGGCCCTCGGCGGCGGCGAGTTCGGCGAGCCGTCCCTCCTCGGCCCGGGTCAGCCCCGCCGCCGCGGTGGCAAGGTCGCCGCGCAGGGCGGCGGCGGCGGCGGCCTCGACAAGGCGCAGCCGCTCGGCCTCGGTCAGCCTGGCCTCGACCCCCGCAAGGCGGGTCCGCAGGGTCTCGGCCGCGGCCGTCTCGGCCAGCCGCGCCCGCTCCTCGGCCCCAAGGTCGGCCTCGAGGGAGGCAAGGCGGTCGCGCAAGGCGACCTCGGCCTCGGCTGCGGCCAGCCGCGCCCGTCCCTCGGCCCCAAGGTCGGCCTCGAGGGCGGCGACGCGGGCCGCAAGCGCCCCGGCCTGCCCTGCCGCCGCGGACCGCTCGGCCTGCGTGCGCGACAGAAGCGTGTCGCGCGCCGAAAGCGTCGCCGCAAGGCGTTCGCGCTCGGCGCTCGCGGCATCGAGCTGCGCGAGTGCCTCGGCGAGCGAGGTGGCGCGCGTCTCGGCCTCGCCCCGGGCGGTGGCCAGGAGCGTCGTGAGTTCGCCGGCACGGGTGGCGACGGCCGCGCGCGCCGCGGCCTCGGCCCGGAGCGCCTCGGCCCGGGCCGCCCCCTCGGCGGCCAGCCGCTCGCGGTCGGACCGCGCCGCGGCGAGGAAGGCAAGGGTCTCGGCGAGGCTCCGCTGGCGGGTCTCGGCCTCGGCCATCAGGCGGTCGCGCTCGCCCGTCGCGGCCTCGAGGAGGGCGAGGGTGTCGGCGAGGGTCCGCTCGCGGCTCGCGGCCTCGGTGGTCAGGCGGTCGCGCTCGCCCGTCGCGGCGTCGAGCCGGGCGAGGGTGTCGGCGAGGGTCCGCTCGCGGTCGGCGAGCCGTGCCTCGGCCTCCGCCATCCCGCGCCCGAGGGCGGCCTCGCGCAGGGCGGCGTCCCGCGCCGCGCCTTCGAGGGTCGCGACCTCGGCCGCGCGGGTATCGCGTTCGGCGGTCGTGGCGTCGAGCCGGGCGAGGGTCTCGGCGAGCGAGGTGTCGCGGGCGGTGACGGTCGCCCGGGCCTCGGCGAGGAGGGTCTCGATCGCCGCCCGCTCGGCCGCCGCGGCGACGGCGGCCGCGTCCAGTTCGGTGATCGCGGCGGCGCGGGCGCTTGATTCCTCGCGCGAGGCATCGAGCGCCGCGAGCGCCTCGGCGAGCGTCGTCTCGCGGTCGGCGAGGGTGGTGCGGGTCGCGGCCAGCATGGCCTCGATCGCCTCGCGCCGGGCGGCGGCAAGGCGGGCGGCCTCGACCCCCTCGTCGATCTCGCCGCGGGCGCGGGCGAGCGCGAGTTGCAGCGCCGTGCGCTCGTCGACGACGACGGCGCGGGCGGCCTCGACCTCGGCCAGGCTCGCGGCGAGCCGCGTGCCCTCGCCGCGGGCGGCGTCGCGCTCGGCCAGAAGCGTCGCCACCTGCTTCTCGAAGCTCGCGATGCGGCTGCCGGCGGCGGCCAGCGCGGCATCCTGGTCGGCGATGCGGCCCGAGAGGCGGGCGACCAGTGCGGCCTGCGCCGCGGCCTGCCGCCCCGCCGTCGCCAGTTCGCCGCCAAGCCGCGTCACCTCGGCGCCGAGGCCGGCCGAACGGTCGCGCTCGAGCCCGAGCGCCGAGCCGAGCGAGGCGATCTCGTCGGAAAGCTGGTCGAGCTCGCCCTCCTGCGAGTGGATCGTCTCGCGCAGCACGAACTGCACGATCATGAAGATCGAGAGCACGAACATGAGGACGAGGAGGAGCGCGGTCATCGCGTCCACGAACCCCGGCCAGATGTTCGAGGATGCGTGCCCGCCGTTGCGCCGGAGCGTCGCCATGGCCTAGCCCTTCCACTCGGTGACCGCCGGCGCCCCCCGCGACAACTGGCGGACCGAGCGGTTGAGGGCGGCAAGGTCGTTGCGAAGCTCGGCGATGCTCTCGAGCCGGCCGGCCGAGATCTCCTCGAGGATGCGCAGGAGCTGGACGTCGATCGAGCGCAGGCGCATGCGGTTCTCGGCATCGCCGAAGTCGGCCGGCTGCTCGCGCCGCTCGAAGAGTGCGATCAGCCGCTCCTGCCCGTCGGCGATGCGGCCGAGCGTGGCGAGCGCGTCGTTGTCGGACTCGATCCGCGCCGCCAGCCGCTCGAGCGTGGTGCCGAGCTGGGCGAGCTGGGTGTCGAGGCGGCCGCGGGCGGCTTCGCCCTGGGCCAGCCCGGCCTGCATCAGCGCCAGCTGTTCGGCGATCTGGTCGATGACCTGGGCATAGAGCGGCAGCTCGCCCGACCCCTCGCCCGCCCCCTCGCGCTCGGGCCCGGCGAGGCCGAGGCGGGTGATCGTCGACAGCCACTCCTCGAACTCGCGGTAGAAGCGGTTCTGGCTCTGGCTGGCGAAAAGCTCGAGCAGCCCGACGACGAGCGAGCCCGTCAATCCGAGGAGCGAGGAGGAGAAGGCCGTGCCCATGCCGCCGAGCTGGGATTCGAGCCCGGTCATCAGCTTGTCGAAGATGCCGATGCCCTCGGCGTCCTCGGGGGCGAGCGAGCGGATGGTCTCGACCACCGCCGGCACCATCGTCGCGAGCCCGTAGAAGGTGCCGAGGAGGCCGAGGAAGATCAGGAGCGAGACGATGTAGCGGGTGATCTCGCGGGCCTCGTCGATGCGGGTCGCGACCGAATCGAGGATCGAGCGCGCCGAGGTGGCCGAGATCTGCGCCCCGCGGTCGCGGCTGCGCAGGAGCGAGGCGAGGGCGGCGAGCAGGCGCGGGGCGACGGTGATCTGGTGGCCCGCCCGCTCGGCCGCGTAGCCCTCGATCCAGACCACCGAGGAGAAGAGCTGGATCACCTGCAGGAAGCAGGACAGGACGCCGATGACGAAGACGCCGAGGATGAAGGCGTTGAGATAGGGGTTGGCGAGGAAGACCGCAGCCACCCGCGGGGCCGCGACATAGGCCCCGGCGAGGAACAGGCCG
This sequence comes from Paracoccaceae bacterium, assembly GCA_020846995.1. Classification (GTDB taxonomy): domain Bacteria; phylum Pseudomonadota; class Alphaproteobacteria; order Rhodobacterales; family Rhodobacteraceae; genus JAHDXW01. Next base: position 2,887 of record JADLCV010000054.1, on the reverse strand, counting down.
AGCGCGACGAGCATCATCGTGATCGCCCGCACCGGCTGCGAGAAGTGCGGCTCGGCCGCACGCAACGACTTGTCCACGCGGGCTGCCCCGACCGCTCTCACTGGCCGGAAATCATAGGCTTTTGGGGCCGTGAAGCCAACCGTCTTTCGGCCCCGCGGCAATCAGCTTTCGGTGTCCGCCGCGGGCCCGGCCGTGAGGTCGGCGCGGGCGCGGAGGCGGGCCCCCGGGTGCGCGAGAGCGCGGACGCGGGCGGCGAGGGCCGTGAGGTCGGGGTCGGGGATGCCGAGCGCATCGAGCCGGGCCACGGTCTGGAAGAGATAGTCGGGGTTGGTGCCGCGCCCGCCGGCGGCGCCGGCGATGATCGCCGCCTGCTCGGCGAGGGGAAGGCCGCCGCAATACTGGGGATGGGCGCGGTCGATGACGAAGACGACCGCCTCGATGCTCGCCCCGCCGCCGAGCGCGACCGGCAGCCGCGTCTCGAGATAGGCCGACGAGACGAGTTCCCGGGCCCGGAGGCCGGCCAGGGTGGCCTCCTCGGCGCCCGCCGGCACGGCGAGGGCGAGGCCGTCGCAGGCCGCCCCGGGAACGGAATCGAGCGCGAGGACGAGGCCCGGGCGCGCGGGCGTGCCGCGGTGGTGGACCGAGCGCATGCAGAAGCTGCGGTGCCAGCCCTCGAGCCGGGCCGGGCGGACGGCCGCCGCGGCAAAGCCCGGATTCCACATCAGCGAGCCGTAGCCGAACACCCAGAGGCCTTCCGCGCCTGCCATTTCCACCGCCGCACCGTCGTGTTTATGTGACCGGCGGCCGGGCCGGCCGCCAGGGGACCCGGCCGCTCTAGGGCGTGCGCGCCGGAAGGGGAAGCGGGAAGGGGAGAAGGCCGATGCGCTGGCTCCTGGGGGCGGTGATCGTCGCCTGCACGCTGTGGGGCGGCTACTGGGCGGCCGGCGCCGCGGCCGTGCGGCGCGCCGCCGCCGATGCCTTCGCCGAGGCCCGTCGCGGCGGTCTCGAGGCCGTCCATGGCGGGCTCGAGGTCGCGGGCTTTCCCTACCGCTTCGACCTGACGGCGACCGACCTCCGGGTCGCCCGGCCCGGGGCCGGCCTCGGCTGGCGGGCGCCCTCCTTCCAGATCCTGGCCCTGAGCTACCGGCCGAACCACGTCATCGCCGTCTGGCCCGGCCGCCAGGCGATCGAGCTTGGCGGCGAGGCGATCGAGGTCACCTCGGGGTCGATGCGGGCAAGCCTTGTCGTCGCCCCCGGCACGGCGCTTGCGCTCGCGCGCACGGCCTTCGTCGCCACCGGGGTGGCGCTTGCGGGCGCGGGCGGTTGGCAGGTGGCGGCGGGCGAGGTGCGGATCGCCCTCCGCCTCGCCGCGGGCGGGGAGGGGCGCTACGACCTCGGCCTTGCTCTGACCGGACTCGCCCCGGGCGGGGGGCTCGAGCGCCGGCTCGACCCCGGGGACGGGCTCCCGGCGACGATCGAGGCCGTCACCGCCGATGCGACGGTCGCGCTCGACCGCCCCCTCGACCGCCACGCCCTCGGGGGTTTCGCCCCGCGCCTGCGGGCGGTCGTCCTGCGCGAGGCGCGCGCGGTCTGGGGCGGGCTCGCGCTGCGGGCCTCGGGGACGCTCGAGGTCGGGGCCGACGGGCTCGTCGAGGGCCGCATCGACATTGCCGCCGACGACTGGGAGGGGATCCTCGCGCTCGCCGTCCGCGCCGGCCTCGTCGCCGAGCGGGTGGCGCCGACCTACGCCCGCGCGCTTGCGGCGATGGCCGAGGGTGGCGGCGGGGGCGGCCGGCTCGAGGTCGCGCTCGTCCTTGCCGGCGGGCGGATGCGGCTCGGCCCCCTGATCCTCGGCCCCGCACCGCGGCTCTGAGGCGCGGGGGCAGGGGGCGCGGGGACCGTCAGCGGCAGTAGGGGCCGGAGCGGTAGCTCGCGACGTCGAAGTGGAAGTGGTTCTCGTGATAGCCGTCCGAGCCCGGGCCGAGGGTGGTGCCGAAGATGCCGCAGGCGGCGCGGTGCATGGCCTTGAGGGCGGTCGAGAACGGCCCGGAGCGGAAGCCCCTGAGCACGTCCATGACGCGGCCGTCCTTGAGGCGGACGGTCATGATGTCGATCGCCCGGCCGCGGCCGTGTTCGGAGATGCGGGCGCCGGGGCGGTTGTTCCTCGGCCGGCAGGCGTAGTGCGAGCCGAGCGTGAGTTCGGCGATGCCGCCGCCGGTGCCGCCGACCGCGGGCTTGGCCGCGGTCGTCATCCAGCGGTGGAGCGCGCGGGCGGCGTCGCAGTCGAGGACCGGGTTCGGCGACAGGGCGACACCCGCGACCGTGGTCAGCCGCACCGGATGGGCGATGCCGCAGCCGCGCACGTTCGAGGCGACGGGCGGCAGCGCCCGGCCCTGGAGGCCGTCGATGCCGCAGAGGGCGCCGGGGCGGCCGACGATCGCCGCCGGGTCGGGGCGGCTGCGCACGCCCGCGGCGGCGGCCGAGGCGAGGACGACCGGCGGCGGGGCGGCCGCGGCCCGCGCCGGCCGGCGCAGCACCGCCGGCCGCGCCCGCGGCCGTTCGCTGACGAGGACCGCGAGCGGCGACAGCGCGTGCGCGGCGCGCGCGACCTCGACGCCCGCGGCCGGTGCGGGGCGCGGGCGCGGGCGCGGGATCCCGGACGGGGCGACGGCAGCCGCGACCGGGGCCGCGGCCGGCCCGGGGGCGGCAAGGGCGAGGGCGACGGCGCCATCGGCCGGCGGCGGGGCGGGGAGGGCGGCGGCGAGGGCCGCGTCCACGGCCCCGTCGGCGAGGCCCGGCGCGAGGGCGGCGGCCGCCGCGGCCGCCGCGCCGGCGCCGTTCGCGGCCAGCGCCGCGGGTGGCGGGGCCGGAGGGACGAGCGCCGCCG